>DMBU01000093.1 GCA_003446015.1 Bacteroidales bacterium
ATATCTTTAGGATTTATTGTAAAGATAAAATATTTTTTACTCGTCCAATTTCTCCTGATGTTAATCTTACCTTTATTCCATGAGGATGAGTTCCTGATTTAGTAAGGATATCCTGAACAATTCCTTCGGTTAAACTACCCGATCTTTGGTCTTTTTTCAGTACAATTGCCACTTTCATTCCGGGCTTAATGTTTGATCTGTCTGTTCCGCTCATTATTTCTCTTCTTTAAAAAACACCTGATAATATTGCATTCCTGTTTTTTCATCAAAACCTTTGGTGATATATTCCCTATTACCATGAACATAAATATGAAAGTTTTTATCGAGTTTAATTACACTTTTCATTACTCGAAATTGCTTTTTTACAGCGCTATCTGATACTTCAAATTCGTTTGAAATTTGAATTTCATTTTCAGATTCATAGACCTTTTTATAGTTGTTGAAACTTTCAATCAAATCTTTATCTTCGATAACTTTTTCGGTAAAATCCTCTAATTGGAAATTGTCGGTTTCTTTAAAGAACTTTTTCGATTTGTTAATCATATCAACCTGATCGGCTTTTGCAAGCTGGTATTCGGTTGGCATTTCTTTAACAACAAAATCTTTATACATTTTCATCACATTTTCGGTGTGATAATATTCATCTTCGCGTTGTTTTACCTTCAGAAAATCATCAATCCAGTAACGTGCATCTTCACCTTTATTTGTTTTATCTACCGTGGCAACTACAAAGCCATTTTCTTTTTCAATGTTCAGGATCAAACATCCCTTATCTAATTTTTTAATATCGATCCCTTGTTCACTTTCTATTGAGAAGCCATTCTCGTTGGGAAAAACTTTTAAAAATGTTTCTCGTGTTTCAGATTTAAACAAACCGATTGCATCGACAGGTTCATTCTTAAATAATAAATCCTGAAAATAGACAGTATAAAACTCTCCTCCATTAATATTTGGATGGGTTGAATTCTCGTAAAGGTGCTTCGCTAAATTCACGGATTGATCAAATAAGCTTTCAGGATCATCGAATATTTTAGAAGAATAATGAAACACTTCGTTCAGATTTAAATCAGATTCATGATGAAAATTAAAATATTCGTTTGACTTAAACGGGGTCAGGAAATATTTTACCAGTAAATCTTTAATATCTTCACCGAGCTTTAACCTCTCTTTTGAGAATCGAATATTTTCTTCGTTGTATTTGCTCCCAACCTTGTGCACAACAAGCTGGTCAATTAGAGTATCTGAAAATAATAACATGATTATTTTATTTATTAATGCATAAAGATAAACCATAAAAAGCAAATATCCCCAGGCAACCACACCCGAGGATATTCTAAATTAAATTCCGAAAAAATCAGAAAATAACCTGATGCAAAAGTACACATTTAAAACTAAAGGCTAGTTTTTATACATTATTATTTTAGTTCTCTTTTCTAGCTTAATTTAAATTAAGGTATTGTGTTAATGGAAATTCGATAGGGTTTTTCTTCAATAAATAATCTTATTTTTACACTAATTCCTTTAAATCAGATATCGTTATGAAAAGATTATTGCTTATTTCCATTTTTTTGTTCGGGCATTTTTATCTTAACGCTCAATCATTAGGGATAGTTGAAAGTAAGAACTATTCTGGTATTTATGATTTGTTTAAGCAAAAAAATATAACTGTTCATTATTATGAAGATAATATTGGTATTGTTACAGGCGAATATAAAGGTAATTTACAATATTCCTTATTAGATGAATATGGATTTGAAAACGAGTACAGTTATTTTATTCATTATACAAATGAAGGAGAGTTAGTTGAATTAAAGAAATCTATATCTGAAATTGGGGAAATACTATTTCACAATCAAAGCATTTCTGTTTTAAAAATTAAAAAAGCATCGGTAAAAGAATTTGTTCCTGTAAAAAATGAAGCGCTTGTTCATTTTGATGAAAAAGTAGCTTATTTGCCTGAAAACTATAAGTCAAGTTCATTTGCCAACATCTCTTATAACCAGGATATTGCATCAATGATAAATGAGATAAAAACAGATAGTATTGAAGCAACAATAAGTTATTTAAGTGCTATGCCAACAAGAGATTGCTATTCAGGTCAAATAATTGTTGCCTTAAACTGGATTAATTCCAGGTTTACCAACTATGGACTGGATGTTACAACTCAGGAACTCTCAGATTATCAAATTCCAAGTTTTAATGTGATTGCTACACAACAAGGAACAACTTATCCAGAAGAGTATGTTGTTGTTGGAGGTCATGCAGATTCCCGGTCTGTTGATAATTTCGCACCAGGTGCAGACGACAATGCATCTGGCATTGGAGGTGTTTTAGAAATTGCAAGGATTTTAAGTCAGTATAGTTTTGACCGTACCATAATTTATTGTGCATTTTCAGGTGAAGAGTATGGCTTATACGGGAGTGGTTATTTTGCAAGTCAGTTCAGAAATGAAGATAAGAATATTATAGGTTACATAAATCTTGATATGATAGGATATAAAGATCCTGATCAGGTTCTACATTCCAGTTTAATATATCCGCCAAGTGCTCTAGGTCTTGCAGATTATTATAAAAGTATCTGTTCTACATATTTGCCAAACTTCAATGTGTTTGATGGAGTGCTATCCGGAGGAAGCAGCGATCATGCTTCATTCAATAACCAGGGCTATATGGGAATTTTCCCTTTTGAAGATGCTCAAAAATATAGTCCTTATATACATACAAGAGAGGATTTACTTGGAACTTCGGTAAATAGTTTTGATCTCGCTAAAAACTTAACAAGTGCTGCATTAGCAACCGTTGCAACACTTGCCGATCAAAATGCGACAGTATCAACCAATGATCATTTGAATCAGTTAAACCCTTTCGTACTTTACCCAAATCCCGCAAGTGATTATTTAACTATTAGTTTTAAAAATGAAGAGATTGCTGATATTGAGATATTCTCTATTTTAGGGCAAAGCCTTATTCGTAAACAAATTACAGGGCCAACAAGTTTTGACATTTCAAGTTTATCCTCAGGCACATATATTATCAGGCTTACATCGGAAAATCATTCAACGAGTCAAAAGATTCTTGTTAACTAATTTAGCTAGTTAAAATTGATATGCGGATAAACGGCTAATTCTAAAGCTCTTTTCTGATATTTTCGAGCAACTTTTTTGTCTGTTGTATTATAAATACGTGATAATCCAAAATAGGCAACCGACGAGTAAGAGTTTGCAAAATCGCCATATTTCTCAAATTGATTTAAGGCTTGTATGTAATACTTTTCTGCTTTAACAAAATCCTTATCTTTCTTTTCAGAAATAATTCCCCGGTATAATTTTGCAGTAGTTTTAAAGAAATCATTTTCGTGAGGATTATTCTCAAGCTTTGTAATTAAATCATCAACCTTATTATATTTCTTCAGCAACAATAAGGTTTGAACATTATACGATATGTAAAGTAAATTATTAGGAAAATCTTTTTCAAGCTGTTTGATATATCGATAAGCTTTTCGATAATCCTCTTCAAAATACAGGTTTATGTAAACTAAGAAAAAAAGTGATTCATAATGTAGAAACGTTCCGTGTCGCCAATTGTACTCAAGTTGTCTAAGTCCTAATTGGGCATCACCATTAGGGAAAAAATATGCAAAAGGCTTATACGCAGGATGCACTTTGGGATAATATTCACGGTAATAATTGTAAACGCCAGTTGAGAAATTAAAGTCTGATAAATCTTTTGTTAATTCAAATCCTTTAGTAACCATTTTGTATGCTGGACCCAGGTGAGTTATTACTTTCGACGACAGACTGTTATCAGCATAATATTGCATAATTAGCAACCGACTCATTAAATGAAAAAAGATGGACTCAGCCTTATCTTCATTTTTTTCAAGCAATTGTTCTGCTTTATCAATAGCACTATTTAATTTTTCCAGATATATTAATTCAGTAGAACTTCCGGGAGTAATTGGAAAATACTTCCAATATAAATTTGTAGAATAAAATAAATCAGGAAATGGATGATGAGGATATTTTCTGTTCAGTTCGGCATAAACATCATCAACATAATCAAAGTTATAATCATAAATACTATCAATACATGCTTCCACCTTCTTAACAAAAATGGTATCAGGAAGAAAGTATGATTGAGCAAAAAGATTCAGGCTCTGTATAAAGAAAATAAAAATCAATAATCGTTTCATTAACTTGATTTTTCCCAATTTTGCATCAAATGTATACAACTGAATTTATTCGACAAAGATTTTAATTTAAATTTTCTGTTAATTCTTTCTCATGTAATACCCTCCTCTATGTATAATCTTCCCTGACAATGGTTTTTATACCTTCAATATATGGTGTAGGTTTAAAATTGAATCTTTTCTCAAATTTACCGCTATCGAAAACATAATCCCGATCATATTGATAAATCATCTCTACCATTTCTTTCATAATCGGTATAAATAAGCCTAAAATCCGAACTATTAATTTCGGTGCAAGCTGATAGTTAGTTTTCACTCCCATTTCTTTTGCAATATTTTCTATCCATTCTTTTCCTGTAAAAGGGTCACTGCACGTTGGCAAGTGCCAAACCTGTCCATACGCATCCGGAGTATTCCCCAGTAAAGCAACAGCTTTTGCTGCATCGGGTGTATAAGTAAACGAATGTTTAAAATTGATTGATCCCAGCCAATTTGCTTTTTTGCCATTTTTAAAGTTATTAAAAACTGTTTCGGTCAGAACGCTGTTTCCTTTAATTCCCGGACCATAAAAATCTGCGGCGCGTGCAATTAAAGCTTGCAGATTACCTCTTCCAACTTCGTCCATTAACATCTTAGCGATTTTAGCTCTAACTTTTCCTTTTTTACTCGATGGATTGATGGAAGTTTCCTCTGTCATTGGATTAAGATGATCCGGATCGTACATATAGATATTATCAAAGAAGACCAATTTTGAGTTATTTGTTTTACAAGCATGAATCACATTCTGCATAATTACAGGCCAGGTTGTTTCCCATACCTTAGAACTATAATTTAAGCCAACGGTTAAATAAACTACTTCAGAACCTTCAACAGCTTTGTTTACCTCTACAGCTTTTGTTAAATCAGCTACAAATAATTCATCATCCTGATTAACTTTTTGTGGACTTCGACTTACCAATCGAATTTCCTGAGTAAAACTCTTTAATTCTTTTGCCAGTTCAATACCTATAATTCCACCAGCTCCTAATATGGTTTGCATAAATTTTATATTTAATATTTAAATAGGTATAACATCCTTTTCATCATTTTTGTTTTATGTTAATAATTAAAAAACACCAATGAAAATTGATGTTTTTAATGTTCCATTTTTTAGTTGAGATTATTGATTCATTATATATTCAATATCTTTAACGGTTTTGGGTGCTTTTGAGGAAAGGACCCTGTTTCCTTCATCAGTAATTAAAATATCATCTTCAATGCGAATTCCAATATTAGCATATTGTTTTACAACTGGTTGAACTTTTTTTATAAACTCTTCTATTTCTTTGCTTGATATTTTAATCCGGTACATATTTAACATCTGCTCAAGATTATTAAGGTTTTCAGGGTTTATGTAAAGACCAGGTTCAATGGTTGTAACCATACCGGGTTGAAGTATAACACCATCCTCATTCATTTCAACATCTCCCTGCACATCATGAACATCTAAGCCAAGCCAATGACATGTATAAGGGAAATACCATAATCGGCTTTGCCATTCGCTAGTCTTATCGGTTATTAAGCCTAAGTTGTACAACTCTTCACTTGCAAACTCAGTCATTCGGTTAACAACTTTCTGTATACCGACACCTTTCTCCATCATTTTAATACCAAGTTCCTGTGTTGCTAAAACAATTTCGTATACTGTTTTTTGTGTCTTAGTAAATTTCCCGTTAACAGGAATAGTGCGTGTAATATCGGCAGAATAATACCCGTATTCAGCACCAATATCCATTAAAAGCAAGTCGCCATTTTCCATTTTACGCTGTTGACCTTCGTAATGCAATATTGTTGCATTAGAGCCAGATGCAACAATAGAGGGAAATCCATTTCTGGGGCAATTGTTTTTTGCAAAAGTATACTCTATTAAGGCTTTAACCTCATACTCAAATTTTTCAGGTTCAGTAAATCTTAGTGCTTCTAAGTGCGCATCGCATGTAGCATCAATTGCTTTTTGCATCATTGCAATCTCTTCCTGAGATTTGATAATTCTCATTGAATGAACCAAATCTGAAGTATTGATAATTTGTTTAGGATAACTTCCCCATTGGTAATTTATTACTTCAGAAATTCTATCATTAAATCCATCATCGCTCATGTTGTAATATATTGTTTCTTTCCCACGAAGAAAAAAAGTTATCATGTCGGAAAACTGGTTAAACTCAAATGCTGTGTCAGCGCCATATTTTTCCATTGCCCCTTCAATCCCACAAACTTCTCCTGTCCACATCTTTGTCATCGGATTACGGGCTTTAACAAACATTACAAACTCATTTTTTGAGCCCGGAGATAAAATAAAAGCTGATTCGGGTTCTGTATACCCGGTAAGATAATAAAAATCACTATTCTGTCGATATGGATAATCCACATCACTGTTTCGATTACAAACTACAGGGCTAATGAATACAGCAACTCCCTGGCTCATCTTCCCCATAAACTGTTGTCTTCTTTGTGCAAAAACTTCTTTATCAAACGACTGACTATATGAATTCAGATTCGCAATGAATAAAGTAAATAGCACTAAGCCAATTGTTTTAGTAATTATTTTTTTCATGATTTAAGCTTTAACCTTAACTATTTAAAAAAGCCTTGAAAGTACAAAACAATCAAGGCTTTTATTAGAAATTATTTATAAACTGGATATGCCTCATGTTCAGGCCATGTTCTTGGTTCTTCTTCTATCTTCTTCATTAAATATTCAACGGCTTTCATTAATTGTGTATCGTATCCTTTAGCCATCTTTTCCGAATTAATCTCTATTTCAATATCGGGCTGTACACCAACATTTTCAACTACCCATTCTCCTTTTTCATTATATATTCGATAATCAGGTGCTGTTAATCCTCCACCATCAATCATTTCCATAAACATAGAAACTCCGACTAATCCTCCCCATGTTCGGGTTCCAATTACGGGACCCATTTTGTTCCACTGAAATTCGTATGGTAGTTCATCACCACCTGATCCTGCATAGCGATTTGTTAAACAAGCCATATGTGCGTCAACAGCTAAAGCCGGAATCATTTGATCGCTTGAATAACGACGGGTCCAATATCCATGGGGTTTTTTCAATAATCGTTGTAAGAATATTTCAGGATCCAATCCTCCACCATTGAAACGACCGTCTACGATGATACCTTCTTTTTTTGTTTGAGAGTAGAAATATCTGGGGAAATCTGTTGCCGATCCTAAATATGTGTCGGGCAAATAAATATAACCAATTTTCCCGTTGGAAGCTTTTTCAACAGCTAGTCTATTGCTTTCTAAACCCGCTATATATCGAATCCCAAATTCATTTCGAACTGGTTCTACAACTACTTCCCTCGAACCCGTTAGTGTAGGTTTGGAATTCACTGTAAGTGTAACCTGCTGTCCGGCTAATCCAACAAAATTGCTATATATATTCTGTTTAGCAGAAACATCTTTACCATTTACTTTTAGTAAATATTCTCCTTCATTTATATTTACTCCCGGTTTTGCTAAAGGAGGATATGTTTCGCGAGACCAATCTGGTTCTGTATAAATCTTAGCAAATTGATATAGATTGTTTTGAGCATCAATTTTCCAGTCAACTCCAAGCATTCCAACATTAACTCTGTCAGCATTGCGTTGGATATCTCCTCCATACACATAGGTATGTGAAGTATTCAATTCACCAATTAATTCACCAATAATAAAACTAACATCCTGGCGGCACGATGCCCGGTCAATTAACTTACCATATTTTACTTTCATGGCGCTCCAATCGAGTCCATGCATGTTGGGTTCGTAATAATAATCCCTTTCCATTCGCCATGCTTCATTAAAAATCTGTTTCCATTCTGAAATCGGATCATACCACATTTTTAAATCTTTAAGATTTAGTGATTCATCTTCCCATCGGCCTGGTTTTTTTGTCATTATCCCCACTTTCGCTCCTTTTTGATAAATGATATGTTCACCATCAAAAGAAAGATTATAGTTGTTTACATCTTCGGTAATTTTTTCTTCTTTTCTTTTTTCTAGATCATAAGCAAATAAATTCATTTGTGCCGGCACCCTGTATTCAAATTTATTAAAGTCACCATCTTCGGCATTAAGGTAATATATATTTGATTTGCTTACACTAAGCTTCCTATAATTGCCTCGTTCAATCGGTAAGGCCTCAACTCTATTTTCAATTCCATTAAAATCAATTTGAACCTGAGATGTTGTCGATGATTTAACCGAAGCAACTCCTTCTTCATCACTTACTAAAGGAATAATTGACTTTCCTTCCTTTTTCAACGTAAGAGCAAAAATTCCTGCCACATCTTTATAAACCATTTCCCATTCAATATCGCAGTAAGTTGGATTAAACCTTCGGTTTGATATAAATAATAAATGTTCGCCATCTTTTGTAAAAGCAGGTCCAAAATCATGAAACAAACCATTACTTACACAATTAATTTGTTGTGTTTCGAGCGAATAAATAAATATCTGGTACATATAATCTTTATTCATTTTTGTATACGCAATAAACCTGCTATCGGGCGACCAGTCATATTCAGATATTGGTTTTTTATGAATAGAAACATCTACGTTTTCATATTCTGCTTTATCAACCTTAGTAATTTTTTTACTTGCGATATCAAGAATATAAAGGGTAAGGTTTTGATCGGTATATGCGATTTTTTTGCTGTCGGGAGACCAACGTAAAGTGTGACGATAACCTGATGTATGAGAAGTTAGTTTAACTGATTCTGCTTTTCCATCCTGATTAACAATGTAAATCTCATATTCACCAGTTTTATCGGATAGATATGCTATTTTAGTTCCATCCGGAGACCACTGAGCTCCTCGATCTCTTGCACCGGAATTTTCGGATAAATTTCTTGTTACACCATCTTTTGCCGGAACTGTAAAGACTTCGCCACGAGCAACAATTAATGCTCTTTTTCCAGAAGGTGAGATTTCAATTTCATTTACATCACTACTTACATCCTTTAAGTATGGTCGAGTTTCTTCCATATCGGCAGTTATCGTGATATCAACTTTTTTTGTTTCTTTTGTTTTAATATTGAGTTTCCATATATCTCCACCAAGTTCATAAACTATGTTTTCTTTCCCATAACCTGGTCGACGAATATCATATTCAGAATGATTGGTTATTTTCTCGATGGTTTGATTTGTTGTATTGTAGGCGAAAATATTTAAATACTTATCACGATCAGAGCTAAAATAGATATTATCTCCAATCCACATTGGAATTCGATCGGTACCTATAAAATTAGTAATGTTTGTTTCCTGGTTTGTTTCAAAATCATAAATATAAACTTCTTGTGCTCTACCTCCCTGGTAGCGTTTCCATGTTCGGTCTTCGCGAGCAGTTTTATTGTAAGCTATTTTAGAACCATCCGGGGAGAAACTGGCACGAGCTGCGTCGTACATAATTAATTCTTCTAATCCGGTTCCATCTGGCGAGATCAAAAACAATTTAGAATATCTGTTTGCACTATTACGACCAGAACTAAATAAAATTTTATGTTTTGTGGGATGCCATCCGATTACCTCATCATCGCCAGGATGATAAGTAACTCTGGTAATATCTCCACCATTGCTATTCATAACATAAACATCTGTGTTTCCATCATACTCTCCTGAAAAGGCAATTAGACTTCCATCGGGAGAAAACTTTGGATGTCGTTCTTCTCCATCGTGAAAAGTTAATTTTGTTGCTATTCCTCCCTCTACAGATACACCCCAAATATCTTCACCAGTAACAAAAACTATTTTGTTTTCAGATACATCAGGGAATCGCATTAGCGGGTTTTCTGCAAATGTTAAAGTTTGAATAAATGTTAGAAAAACTAAAAAAGTGAAAGCCTTTAATTGGGCACTTCTTTTTGATGAGACAAAAACTAAATTTTTCATTTTTTTATTTTTAAAGATTAAATGTTTTTGTTAATTATTTATAGATAGCTATTTTACAATAAGGTTTAACGTCCATTCTGTTAAAGTAAAGTAACCACTCATTAATTGCTAGACCAGAGATGCAATTATTAATCGATTTTTTAGATGGATCAAAAATTATAAAAAGGGTATTTCTATCTTTGAAACACCCTTTATTAATTTAAGCAAAACAACTACAACAAATTTTTATACTTATCTGACCGTTTAAAGTAATCGAGATAATCTTCTGCATCTTCACCCATTTTCTCAATGGTTTTTCCTGAAATGTTAAAAGTACAGTGCTCTCCAGCGATTTCAGAAAAGAATATATCGTGCTTATCATTATTCTCGTCCAACATGATGATATGAGCTAATTTTTCGTTTATATCGTAAGCTGCAAGATTCTTATGACACATTGGGCATAAAAATTCAACATCTTCACCTTCATCTATTTTAAATCCGGGATGTAGGATTCTTGAATAATCGCCTATTTTAGGATTTAATAAAATGATTCCTCTTTCATTATTCTTTTTCTTTACAACTGCAAAAATAATATGCCCGGCAATTGACATGTGACCTTCGCAATGTGGACAAATAAAATTGTTAAACATGATTGAATCCTCCTAAAGATTAGCATTAAATGTACAAAATCCACAGGCTAAAATCAATAGCTCTGATATTTTAACTTTAAAACCAGCAATGAAGGTAAAAGAATAAAGTTTGATCTTTATAGTAAGGTAAATGTTTCTTTTACTCTAACCCCTTTTTCTGTTTTGTGCACTGTAGCACATTCATTATATAAATCATGCTGAAAAAATAATGTGTAATTGTTTTCGGCTGCTTCGTTTAGGAAATCTTCTTTTTCCTGCAATGTTTCCAAGGGTCTGTTATCGTAAGCCATATTCCAAACCAACGGTATGTGAGCTACAGAAGGAATAAGGTCGGCTGTAAAAACCACGGTTTGTTCTCCGGTATTTATAAAAGTGATCATCTGACCAATGGTATGGCCATTGTAAAACCTGATATTAATTCCCGGGTACAATTCAGTGTTTTCTTCAATGAATTTTAACTGGCCGCTTTCCAACATAGGTATTAAATTCTCTTCCAAAAACGCTGCTCCTTCCTGCTTGTTTGGATTCATTGCAGATTCCCAATGAGGTTTACTAACCCAATAGGTTGCATTCTTAAAAACCATTTCGTAACCAGATTTGTCTGCATTATGCTTTACTCCTCCTCCACAATGATCAGCATGAAGATGTGTCAAAATCATATCTGTTATATCATCTAAAACATATCCGTGCTTTTTTAAAGCTCCTTCCAGTCCATCGCCACCATTTAAATAAACATGACTAAAAAACTTTTCACTTTGTTTGTCGCCATAGCCATTATCAATTAAAATGACACGCTCATCGGTATCAATTAACAAAGACCTTAAAGCCCAATTGCACAAATTGTTTTCATCCGCAGGATATTTTTCTTGCCATAAAATTTTAGGAACAACACCAAACATTGCTCCGCCATCAATCTTAAAATTACTAATATGTATAGGATACAGTTTCATCATACGTGTTTTGTTATTTCAATTTTACTTTTATTATCTTCACAATCTAAATACAAATATAGGAAATGAAAGTTCATTTTATTGCAATAGGTGGAAGTGCAATGCACAATTTAGCCATTAGTCTTTGTAAAAAAGGATATCAGGTAACAGGTTCTGATGATGAGATTTTTGAACCTTCAAGAACACGTTTAGAAAAGTATGGAATCTTGCCTGATTATTCTGGTTGGAACCCTGACAAGATAACTCCAGATTTAGATGCCATTATTCTTGGAATGCATGCAAGGTCAGATAATCCGGAATTGATAAAAGCAAAAGGTTTGAAACTTAAGATTTTTTCTTATCCTGAATATCTTTATGAACAAACCAAAAACAAAACCCGGGTTGTAATAGGTGGAAGTCATGGCAAAACAACGATTACTTCAATGATCATGCATGTCTTGCAATTTAATAACAAGTCGTTTGATTATATGGTTGGTGCACAAATTGAAGGATTTGAGACTATGGTTAGCTTATCAGAAGATGCTCCAATTGCCGTTTTTGAAGGAGATGAATATCTTTCCTCACCCATTGATCTGCGTCCTAAATTTCATTTATATAAGCCGCATATTGCCCTTATTAGTGGCATTGCCTGGGATCATATGAATGTGTTCCCAACTTTCGACAATTACAAGGAACAGTTCAGCATTTTTATTGAACAAATTGAAAAAGAAGGTTGCCTATTTTATTGTAAACACGATGAAATTTTAAAGGAGGTCGTAAAGAATTCAACTAATCACATTGAAAAAACGGAATATGGAACACACGCTTATATGATAAAAAGTAACCAGACTTTTTTATTGGATATGGGTAAAAAAATTCCTTTGCAAATTTTCGGTGAACATAACCTTCAGAATATAAGCGGAGCTAAATTCGTATGCAATGAGTTAGGCATTACCGATGATGAATTTTACACAGCAATATCAGAATTTAAAGGAGCAGCTCGACGACTTGAGGTTTTATCGCAAAATGAACATACAACTATTTTTAGAGATTTTGCTCATTCTCCATCTAAACTCAAGGCAACTGTAAATGCAGTTAAAAATCAGTTTCATGAAAGAAATCTGATTGCAGTAATGGAACTTCACACCTTTAGTAGCTTAAATGAAGATTTTTTAAAAGAATATGCTGGTTCAATGAATTTAGCAGATATAGCTATTGTTTATTTTAATCCTGAAGTCATAAAACATAAAAAACTAAAGCCAATTTCGAAAGAGAAAGTAAAGGATTCATTTCAAAAAGATGACTTGAAAGTATATACAGATCAGTCTGTACTGATTGATTTTTTGCGAAATTTAAACTTAAAAAATAAAAATCTTTTATTGATGAGTAGTGGTAATTTTTCTGGTGTTGACTTAAAACAATTCGCTCATGAGTTAATTGGGTAATAACTACAAGTCCGGGTTCCAATTTTTTATTCTGCTTGATTTTTTGTATCTTTGAAAATCAGCATTTTACAATTAAATAATATATCAGATTTGGTGGAAGCTTAATTTTTTCACTATCATTTTCATTGCTGATGTTTTTCTAATTAATTATCAAAAAAATAGTTTTATTATGCTACAAATCAAAGAGATTCGTAAGATTGAAGATTTTAAACCGGAATTAACCAAGGATGAATTTATTGATTTTCTTCACAAACATCTTGATCAGTTTGGTGACCCGAAAGAACATATTGAAAAATCAATTGATTATGCTTTCTCTAATGCAGAAGGTAAAGGAGGATTTTTACTGGCTGGATTTTGGGAAAACAATCTCGTTGGAGCCCTTATTATGAATAAAACTGGTATGAGTGGTTACATCCCAGACAACATTTTAGTTTATGTTGCTGTTGATGCAAATTTACGGGGAAAAGGTATTGGAGCAAAAATTATTGAGAAATCATTTGAACTGGCTGAAGGAGATATCAAATTACATGTTGAATATGATAATCCTGCAAAACGTTTGTATGAACGCCTTGGCATGACTACCAAATATGCAGAAATGAGATTAAAAAGGTAACAAACATGGCCGAATTAATAGTTAAAACTGAGAATATAATTCGAAACATTGAAAAGATTGATGATTTCCTAAAAAGAAATGATATTCAGTGGAGCCTCGTTAGTAAAGTTTTATCAGGAGATTTGAATTTCCTGAAAAAAATATTAACCGATGATATTGTTAACCGATTACATTCTGTTGGGGATAGCCGTTTATCAAGTTTAAAAACCATTAAAAAGTTAAATCCCGGTTTAATCACTATTTACATAAAGCCACCAGCTCAAAGTTTGGTTAAAAACATTGTTCAGTATGCCGACATTTCAGTTAATACTTCGTTTCGAACCATTGAAGCATTAAGCAAAGAAGCTGTTAAGCAAAAGAAAATTCATAAAATTATTATTTTTATTGAGCTTGGAGAGCTTCGCGAAGGAGTTGTTCGTGAAAATATTGTTGAATTTTATAAGAAAGTCTTTGATCTCCCCAACATTGAAATTGCAGGTATAGGATCAAATCTTGGTTGCATGTACGGAGTTGAACCAACCTATGATAAACTTTTGCAATTGAGTTTGTTTAAACAATTGTTAGAACAAATGTTCAATAAAAAAATCCCATTGATCTCTGGTGGAAGTTCAATAACCTTACCACTTATTAATAAGAAACTTGTACCAAAAGCAATTAACCATTTTAGGATTGGGGAATCTGCTTTCTTTGGTATAAGTCCATTAGATAATAAAAGATTTCAAAAACTTTCTACCGATACATTTAGGTTTAATGCCAATATTATAGAACTAGAAGAAAAAAGTAATGTTCCAGATGGGATAATTTCTGA
Source organism: Bacteroidales bacterium (assembly GCA_003446015.1). Classification (GTDB taxonomy): domain Bacteria; phylum Bacteroidota; class Bacteroidia; order Bacteroidales; family UBA12077; genus UBA12077. The sequence goes on from DMBU01000093.1 coordinate 14,545, forward strand.
TGCAAACGTTGGACATACATCAGAAACAGATGTAGAACAAGCTGCTTATAAAACCTATCGTGCAATTCTTGATTTTGGAATTCTTGATGTTGATGTTAACGATCTAAGTCCGAAAGATAAAAATGTAGAATTTATAGGTACAACCTCCGATATGTCTGTTTATGATATTGGCAGAAATATAAATGCTCATTTGAAACAAAAGTATATGGTTGGCAAAAAAATCACTTTTAGTCCGAGTTATATGGCTACAGCAAGGCTTATGAATTCAAAATTCATTGATTTAAGAATTGAATAAGCCTTTTTTTTGATTCCAAAATCTAAAAGATTTATTTTATTTTTGTGCGGAAACCACTATCAATCCTGTTAATTGATAGTTTTTTTGAAAAAGATTGAAAATTTTAAAAAAAATATTTGCAGGAATAAAAAAATCATTTACTTTTGCACCACCAAGTTTCAGACTTGATTCATGGTCCGTTCGTCTAGGGGTTAGGACGCCAGGTTTTCATCCTGGTAACAGGGGTTCGATTCCCCTACGGACTACAACAGAATTACAAATTTATAGGATAAATTATGGCAAACCATAAGTCAGCAAAGAAAAGAGCAAGACAAAGTGAAGAATTAAAAGTTCACAATAAGTATTTTGCAAGAACCGCTCGAAATATGATTAAAGTATTAAGAGGTTCTACTGAAAAGAGCGAAGCTACAGAAATGTTGCCAAAAGTTACTTCAGTGCTAGATAAATTAGCAAAGAAAAATATTATTCATAAAAACAAAGCTTCGAACTTAAAATCAAGCTTAACAACTCACGTGAATAATTTATAAGAAACTTGATATACGAATCAAAGCCTTTCTTTGCAAAAAGAAAGGCTTTTTTGTTAATCTACTTTTTTTACCTTTACCTTCTTTACTAAATTTTCGATTTATGATATCAAAGATTAGTGTCTTTTGTGCATCAAGTCATAAGGTGGATCCAAAATATTTTGAGGTGGCTGAACGTTTAGCGAGAGTTCTCGTTGAAAACAACATTACTACGGTGTATGGCGGTGGTGCTGTTGGACTTATGGGTCGATTAGCCGATGTAGCCATGCAAAATAATGGTAAGGTAATCGGATTTATCCCTCGTTTTATGCTAGATGTTGAGTGGGGGCATAAAAATATTACAGAGTTGATTGAAGTTGAAGATATGCACGAGCGCAAAAAAAGACTGATTGAAGATATTGATGCCATTGTTGTTTTACCCGGAGGATCCGGAACCCTTGAAGAAACAATGGAAGTAATTACACTTAAACGTTTGGGTAAATTTACCAAACCTATTATTTTTATTAACACCGATGGCTTTTATGATAGTTTATTTCAGCTCTTCGATAAAATGATTCAGGAACACTTTATGAGAGCAGAACATAGACAAATGTGGACTTCCATAAACCAACCAGAAGAATTAATACATGCAATACAGACTGCTCCGGTTTGGGATGAAACAGCAATTAAGATTGCGGCAGTATAATAAAAAACCTGTTGAGGTTTAAACCCCAACAGGCATAAAATTTAACTTTATGTTTAACTAAAATCTTCTTCCTACAAAAACGATATCGTCAATCTGATCATAGTTTTTCATCCATTCCAGAATAAACTCTTCCAAATACTTTCCTTGCTCCGCCATGGACTTGTTTTGAATCTCTAAAAGAATATCTTTCATCGTTTTCTTTCTTAATTTACGGCCATCATTGCCTCCAAACTGATCAGCATAACCATCAGAGAAGATGTAGAATGTGTCACCTTTCTCAACCTTTATTTCATTATTGGTAAATTTCTTATCGTCATGAACGGTTGTCATACCAATTGGGAAACGGTCAGCTTTAATTTCTTCCAACTCACCATTTCTTACCATAATTAGAGGGTTATAACCACCGGCATACTCAAGAATCTGAGTATCTTTGTTATAACATATTAAAGCTAAATCCATACCATCATTAACAATTCTTTCACCTTCAACATTCTTCTGATGTAATGCATTTATAATTTCCAGATCAAGCTGATCGAGAATTTTTGCAGGTTCTAAAATCCCATACTCACGAACAATCTTAGTTAGCATACTGTGACCCAGAATAGATAAGAATGCTCCAGGAACGCCATGACCAGTACAATCAACTGCGGCAATCATTTCCTTATTTCCAATTTTTTCCAGCCAATAAAAATCACCACTCACAATATCTTTTGGACGGAAGAAGATAAATGTATTTTCGAATGGTATTTCAGGAGGTAAAACTGCAGTTTGAATTCGCTTCGCATATCGAATACTATCTGTAATATCTTTATTCTTTTTCTCCAATTCAATACTTTTTTGAACTACCTCAGCAGTACGTTCTTCAACCTTTTCTTCAAGAATTTTCTTTTCCTTAACCAGGTTGCGTTCCCTTACCTTAATATAAGATATAATTGCTATTACACCCAAGGCAACTAACGATAGGATAAACCACCAGGTTTTGTAGAATGGCGGACGAATAGTAAATGTATAGGTAACGGGTTCCGTGTTCCAGATTCCTGCGCTATTCTTAGCTTTAACTTTAAATGTATATTTCCCGGGAGCTAATGATGAGTACGTCTCCTCAGCTCTTTCCGTAACCGGACGCCATTCCTTATCAGCCGGCTCCAACATTATCTGGTATTGTACAGCATCGGGATTATTCAAACAAATACTATTGTAATCAAAAATGATCGTGTTCTCTAAATAGCTAAATTTCTGACCAAGGATCATTTCTCTATCCTTATTATTAACTCTTAATCTTGAAATATGGGTAATTGGTTCAATATCATTATAGACATCATGTTTTGGTTTATATTTTATTACTCCTTCAACAGTACCAAACCATAAATTCCCTTCTTTATCTTTGTATGTTGCGTTTTCTTTCGTTTCTATTCCTACAAAACCGCTTTTCTCGGTATAAACATGAATATTGCCTTCAGCATCGATTTTATTTAATCCTCTACCTGTTCCAACAAAAATGTTATTTTTCTCATCAACATTAAGTTGATTAATTAGATTAGATAGCAATCCATCATTTTGATTGATTGTTCTTGTAATTTTCTTACCATCACTAATTAAAATTCCTTTTGCCATGGTCCCTATCCAAATATTCCCGGATTTATCTTCAGTAATACATTTTGGGGTAAATGCAAGATCAATTTCAAATTTAATAATGCTATCATCAACAATAAGGTTCATCCCTTTTCCTCTTACACCAACCCAAACTCTATCTTTTGAATCAGCATATAACACAGAAATATCATTACCATTTAATCCATTAATTTGAGTTAATATTTGGGTTTTGCTCTCATTAATGTCATGATAAATTAATCCATACATTGTGCCTATCCAAAGCTGGTTCTGCTTATCAACTTCCATTGCAGAAACTAGCTGATTTGGGAAATAGCTATTAATAATCGGATCATGAACAAATCTTCCAGTTTTATAATTAAACATATTAACTCCGCTTTTTCCTGTTCCGATCCATATATTTCCATCTGTATCCTTTTTTAAATACCCAATTTGGTCACCTATTGAATTCGATTCCTGATTATAATAAGCAAATTTTATTCCTCTAACTCCTGCATTCGGGTTGTATACAGAAATTCCTTTATCTGTACCAAACCAGAATTTGCCTCCATCATCTTGCACAACAGAGCTTACCTGCTTACTACTTAGTCCATCGCTCGTACTATAAATTTCAAATTTCTCACCTTTAAAAATGGTTAAACCGTGATCATTTGTGGCAATTAATATATTCTCTTCTACATCTTCAATAATTTTAAAGATTTTTAGATCTAAAAGTCCATTCTTATTATTGTAGGTTTTAAATCCCCCTTCGTTAAACCTGGTAATACCTCCTCCCCATGTTCCAATCCACAAATTTCCTTTACTGTCTTCATTAATTGTTGTAACCCAATTATCAGCTAATCCATCGCGAGCATCGTAAATTTTAAATTCGTTTTTTTCTTTAATATATCTATAAAGCCCCCCGTGATATGTCCCATACCATACATCACCTCTGGAGTCTTCAAACATTTCTGTAATTTGCCAGTATGTTGTGAGGCCTTTTGGAGCATGTTTTACAAAAGAGCTATCCTTTTTATTATATTTTCTTATCCCTGCGTCAGTAATAAAAAATACGGAATCGTTCTTAGCTAAAATCACAGAAAATACACGATCGCTTAAACGTCGTCCTTTGTATTGCTCATATTTTAATTTTTCAGGATTAAGCTCGTAAGGATTATCCAGTCGAATTAATCCATCACCTATAGTAGCTATCCATAATATTCCATCTTTATCAAATAACAAAGAAGTAATTTCCATTGAGATAAATTCACTAATCGGGTGCTTCAGAATTGTCTCTTCATTAAAAACAGAAAGTCCTCCGGAAGTATGTCCCATCCAGATAAATCCTTTAGAATCCTTAATAATTTTCTTGATTCCTCCTGGTGCCAGTCCGTCATCTGAGGTGTAATTTTTAAAATTAACACCGTCGAATTTTGATATACCACTTTCTGTAGCTAACCAGATGTAACCTAAATCGTCTTGAAGAACATTATATACTTTTGATTGCAATCCTTCTTTTGCACCATAATAATCAAAATAATAGGTTTGGGCAGATAAATTAGATATACTAAGCAGGATTACTGCATAAAAAAAAGTTATTCGCCTGAGTAAGCGAATAACTTTTTTTGTTTTCGGGTTATGTAAAAAAACCATATTTTATTTTTTTGTTACTTATCTTTTGATATAAAGAAAAATGTTCCACCTTCATCTTGTAATCCATCAATCTTACCAAATTGTGGTTTTTGTTGTCCATCTTTTGCCACGGCAACGGTTACTTTAGAAACAACATTCTCAATTGGCAAACAAGCATTTGGATTATTCCTTAGTGTATTTGCAAAAGTTCTTGTAAATTGAGAATTATCAACAGCTAATTCGTATCCGGCTGAAGAAAATACCTGAGAAGATTTAAACTTAGTAGCTTCCCAATCACCGCAATCACGGTCTTTTAAGCCAGAACGCATTGCCTGATAGAAAGTTGGTCCTGATTCACAAGCATCTGTAATTACCAATGTATGTGTAACAAATGTTGCATAAGATTGTAATGCTGCTTTTAAGGTACTAATATTAAAATATGTAAATTCATCATCGCGTGTTGCATCTGTTGGCACCCAATATCCTATATCATTAATAAACTTGCCATGTCCGGCATACCAAACAAGAAGTGAGTTCACCTGATTGCTTCTTACTAAATCTCTAAGCTCAATAGCAAAGAATTTTTCCATATCGGCTTTTGACATGTTTTGCTTATGAAGAATATTATGTACTTTATAATTGGCTAGAGCCGCTTTCATCATGCTAACATCTTTAACCGGTCCTTCAAGACTGGCAAAAGTTTCATAATCTGAATTTTCAATAAAGATCACCCATGTTTTTCCCATTGGGTTTTCCTGAGAAATCTCAAGTCCTTCACGATTGATTTTAAAAGTCATTTCACCAACATTGCCATAAACATCTTCTGCTTTTACAACAAATGAGTTTTTATTTGCAATGTCAATTGTAGCATAAAATTCAGGGTTATTTGCATCGACAGAATAACTTGCTGTCATTTCATCTACAATGATACTTTTAATTTTATTTTCATCAGCAATACGTCCTTCAACATATAACTTTCTGTTTTCAACATCCATATAAATTTCCCCTGTTGAAGATGCATATGGAGCAATTAAACTAATCTGAGGCGGATTAATTTCTGTTCGTGTTAACTTGTAAATTGTTGCTAAAACATTGTTATAAACGTCAGCCACTGCAACAGAAACAGTTTCTTTCCCGGCAACATTTAACGTAATTGTAAATTCGTTGTTCTCTGCATTTTCATCAAATGCAACATCAACACCATCAATTTTTGCATATTGAATATCGCTTTGGTCAGTTATTTTACCTTTAAGGGTAACTTCAACTGCATCTTCAACAACATTTAGTGAGTTTCCTTCTCTTTCAACAGGTTCAAAAAAAGTTAAATTAGGTTTATTGCCTTCTCTGTTTAGTTCATATAAACGACTTTTTACAACTTCCATGTGCTCTTTCGCTTCTGCATCATTTTTATCAGATAAATCAGCGTAAGCCTGATAATCGGCAATTGCTTTTGCGTATTGAGTAATTTCTTCGTTAGATTTTGCACGATGGAAGTATGCAAGTGCATTTTGGGAATCTAATGAAATAACCTTACTGAAATCATTGATTGCACTCTGATGTTGATTAAACTCCTGATAGTATAACCCTCGTGCAAAAAATGCTTCTTTATCATCCGGAGCAAAAATGATCATTTTTGACAAGTCGTTTATTGCACTAGGATAGTCTATTTTTTCCTTGTAAATCTGACTTCTTATCCAAAGCGCTTCTTTATACTTAGAATCAATTCCCAGTGCCTGGTTACACGCTATCAATGATTGGTCGTATTTTTTTGCTTTAAATAAAACATCAGCTAAAGCAACATAGGTTTCTTTAACATTTGAAGCTTTTTCAATAGATTTTCTATAATCAGTTTCGGCCTGATTATAATTTTCAAGTTTATCGTTAATAAATCCTCTGCTGGAATAATTTTGCGCAGTTTCGTTTAATTTAATTAATTCATTACTTTCATTTAAAGCTTTATCGTATTGCTCAAGGGCGATATACGATTCCATTTTAAACTTGTAAGCATTAATATGTTTCTTATCTAATACAGTAACCTTTGCAAGCATAGGAATCGCTTCTTCATATTGTCCCAGCTCATAGTACAATCTTCCTGCATTATAATAAATTGATTCGTCTTTATTTTCAAAGGCTGTAGCTCTTTTATAATCTCCGGCAGCTTCAGTTTTTTTGCCTGCTTTTTCATATGCTTCAGCTCTGGCAACATAAGCTTCGGTGTACTCAGGGTTCTCTTCAATCAGTTTTGAAAACTGAGCTATTGCATCTTCATAATTCCCTGATGCAACAAAATCTTTACCTGTTGTATATAACTTTGGACTACATTCTACAAACGAAATAAGTACCAGTAACATTGGGGTAAAGAATAACGTACGTTTAAATTTGTATTTTCTCATCTTATAGTGTTTTTAATATTCCGATGGTTAAAAGATTAATAATCTATCAAATTTACAAAAGGTTTTAATTATTTTAAAATTTTATGATCAATGAATTCATTTTATTGATTAAATATATCCCGTTTTTTGATAAACGTTAATTTACTGTTACCCAGATAATCATTATATAAATATTCCTGTTCTATTCTGGGAGCTTGTATCCCTTTTTTAAATTCTTTTTCTCCATAAAAAATTCTGGCTTCATCCCATAAATCATTCTCAATAAAAGAATTTAAAACTTGCTCTCCTCCTTCAATAATAACTGATTGAATATCTTCATTAATTAGTATCTGAAAAAGTTGAGAGTAAAAATCCTTTTCATAATTAACAAATTTGATACCAATATTTTCATTAAAGAACTTTATTCTTCCCAAATTAGTCGATTCATCAGCTATTACAATGGTTTTAGCTATATCATCAAAAACGTGAAGATTTGGAGGCAATCTTAAATTTCGATCAAATACAATACGGATAGGATTCTTTCCCTTCCAAAGTCTTGTTGTTAAACTTGGATTGTCTGCTAAAGCAGTATTGGTGCCAATTAAGATGGATTGTTCTTCGGAGCGCCACTTATGGACTAAGGTTTTGGCATATTCGTTAGTTATCCAGGTTGGCTCAACAGAACCACCATTATTTCTTATTACATCAATAAAACCATCTTTTGTTTGTGCCCATTTTAGAATAATATAGGGTCTCTTTTTTTCATGAAATGTGAAAAATCTTTTATTAAGGTCTCTTGACTCTGATTCCATAACTCCAGAAACAACATTACATCCGGCTTCTTTCAATATTTGAATTCCCCGTCCAGATACATGCGCAGCTGTATCCACAGTTCCTATTATAACATTTGGAATCTTTAAAGTGGCAATCAAATTTGCGCAAGGTGGTGTTTTCCCATAATGAGCGCAAGGCTCTAAATTTACATACAAACTCGCTTTTGATAATAAATTCTTATCCTTCACAGAATTAATTGCATTTACCTCGGCATGTGGCTCACCACTTTTTCTGTGATACCCTTCACCAATAATTTTACCATTGTAAACAATAGCAGAACCAACCATCGGATTTGGCGAAGTGTTCCCTGCACCTAATTTTGCTAAATCAAGGCAACGCTGCATATATTTTTCATGAATTGTTCTATTGATCATACAAATTAATTAAATTTGAACAATGGCATCAATTATTAGCATAAAGAAAGTAATTTCAAATATAAAATACGAATTAAAAGAATTTTATCCAATGAATGAAATTGACAGTTTCGTTTATTTGATTTTTGATCAATTATTTAATTACTCAAGGACTAAACTTTTAATTTCGAACGATATTGAAATATCAGAAGAATCGTACCAAATGATCGTACAGATTATTCATGAACTTAAATCATACAAACCTATTCAATATATTCTTGGTAATACAGAATTTTACAACTTGTCTTACCATGTTACTTCAGAGGTTTTGATTCCAAGGCCAGAAACCGAAGAGCTTGTTGATTGGATAATTCAAGAAAATCAAACTAAATCATTGAAAATATTAGATATTGGGACCGGTTCAGGATGTATAGCAATTTCTCTGGCTAAGAACATTCATGGATCTTTAGTTTTTGCATCTGATATTTCCAATGATGCATTAATTTTAACCAGGAAAAACAGCAAATTAAATAATAGCGATATTCAAATCTTACATCTCGATATCCTTAAACAAGATGTTCAGTTAAAAGAAAGGTTTGATATTATTGTTAGTAACCCACCTTATATAACAGAAAAAGAAAAAAGTTTAATGCATAAAAATGTTCTTGATTTTGAACCGGAACTAGCATTGTTTGTTTCTAATGAGAATCCATTAATATTCTATAAAGCCATAATTAATTTTAGTTTAAATCATTTAAATCCCGGAGGGAAACTTTATGTTGAGATTAATGAAGCTTATGGTAAAGAAACGTCGGTTTTGCTTGAAGAGAATTTCTTTCATAACATTGAGCTTAAAAAAGATATTAATGGTAAAGATAGAATGTTACGAGGCATTTTAAGATAGTCATAAGTTGAAACCCGGAAAATCGATATCACTAAAAGAAGCAATTGTAAAAGCGCAAAATATTTGTGCTGAACAAGAGAAATGTGAATATGATATCCGAAAGAAATTATATGATTGGAAACTTCCGTTAACAGACCACGATGCAATCATTGAATCATTATTAAAGGATAATTTTATTGATGAAAAAAGATACGCACAATTTTATGCAAAAGATAAATTTTATTTTAATAAGTGGGGTAAAATAAAAATCGAATACACCTTAAAACAAAAAAATATTTCATCAGAGAATATTAATAATGCGTTGGCCGAAATACCCGAAATTGATTACCATAATCTTCTGGAAAATGAATTAATTAAAAAAATAAAAACACTTAAAGATAAGGATGAATATACTATAAAATCTAAGTTAATACGATTTGCTATATCTAGAGGATTTGAAAATGGCAAGATATTTGATATGGTTTCAACAATTATTGAAAAGTACTATAAATAGATAGTTTTTTGATAGAAATTTTAATTAATTTTACAATACAAAACTGAAAAATCTAAAACCAAAAATGCAATTTTTGTAGTTGAATAAATTATTGTTTATCTTGAGTCACCAGAAATAATAAAAATTCATTATTAAAAAAATTAAAAAATAAGGATTCAATTAATTACTAAATTCTAAAAATCGAAGTTATGAAAACAAACATTTACAAACCATTAGGTTTACTTTTAGCAGGTGCTGTTGTTCTTGGAAGTACATTTACCAGCTGTAAATCGAAAAAAGAAGTTACAGATGTTAAGAACGAAACTTTAATTGAAGTTTATTGTTCAGGACCTGAATACAGAAGTGATAAAAATAATTTTAGAGCAAATGCTACTGGCGAAAGTACAGATATGGAAATTGCACGTAAAAAAGCAAGTAGTAACTGTAAAGCTGCTTTAGCCGCTCAAATTGAAACAACTATTAAAGGTGTAACTGACAACTATGTTAACTCAAGAGAATTTAACAATGTTGAAGAAGTTGAAGAAAGATTTGAAGCACTTAACAGAGAAGTTGTAAACCAACAGCTTAATAATGTTAGAACTATTTGCGAGAAATTAACTCAAACAAAAACAGGTACTTACAAATGTTACATGGCTATCGAAATGGGAGTTGATGCAATGGAAGAAGCATTAAACAATAAACTTTCTAAAGACCAACGTTTAAAAGTTGATTACGACTACGAAAAATACAAAGAAACTTTCGATAAAGAAATGGAAAAATTAGAACAAGGTGGTGGATATTAGCATCTTGTTAAGATAGCATTATTAAAGGGAGCTTCGCTCCCTTTTTTGTTTATTGAATAATGTTTGAGAATCATTGCAATATTTGTAATTTTGCCTTCTGACTTAAAAACAGAATCCTAATGATAACCAGCGAACAATTAAAAGATTTAGAAAAGCGCCATGAAGCGCTGAGGAGGTATCTTTGACATCGAAAATAAATTAATCCGAATCGAAGAAGAAGAAGAAAAAACTCAAGAACCCGATTTCTGGGACGATCCAAAAGCTGCTGAAAAACAATTAAAACTCATATCCGGATTAAAAGAATGGACCAATGCTTATCATGAAATTACAACTCAAATTGAAGAATTAAAAATCGCTATTGATTTCTTTAAGGATGGCGAGTTCGATGAATCTGAAGTTCATAATCATTTTGATAAAACAGTTAAATTAATTGAAAAGATTGAACTTAAAAATATGCTTCGAAAAGAAGAAGACAGTCTAGGAGCATATTTACAAATAAATCCCGGAGCAGGAGGAACGGAAAGTCACGATTGGGCAGAGATGTTAATGCGCATGTACATTCGCTGGGGCGAACGAAACAACTACAAAGTAAAAGAAGTTTATTACCTTCCTGGTGATACTGCAGGAATTAATACCGTAACCTTAGAGTTTGAGGGTGAATATGCCTATGGATATTTAAAAAGTGAAAATGGGGTTCACCGTTTAGTACGGTTATCACCCTTCGATTCAGCTAATCGACGACATACTTCTTTTGCCTCTGTTTATGTTTCACCAGTAGTTGACGATACCATTGAAATTATTATAAATCCAGCTGAGATTGAATTTGAAACCTATCGATCAAGCGGTGCCGGGGGCCAAAATGTAAATAAAGTTGAAACCGCAGTTCGCTTAAGACATCTACCTACAGGCATAGTAATCGAAAACCAGGAAACACGCTCGCAGTTAAATAATAAAGAAAATGCTTTGCGTTTACTCAAATCTCAGTTATACGAAATGGAGCTTCGAAAACAACAGGATGAAAGAGCAAAAATTGAAGGTGCAAAGAAAAAAATTGAATGGGGATCGCAAATAAGAAACTACGTATTACATCCCTATAAAATAATTAAAGATGTGCGTACAGGATTTGAAATGGGAAATGTTCAGGATGTTTTAGATGGAAATCTGGATGGGTTTATTAAAGCTTTTTTAATGGAATTTGGTGCTGAACAATCGACATAAATTTATGTAGGCTCATGACATGCATGAACCTACCATATAAAATAGTTACAATTCAATCTTTTTATCTTTAGGATATTTAATTGAATATTTCATTTCAATCGGTTTAGATTCTAAGGATTTTAATTCAAATTCCCAGCTTAGCTTGCCCGTTGTTTCATTAAACTTTGCTCCCGATTTTTCAATTTGCTCAACTTCAATATCCTTATTGGTTGATATAGGAAATTGATCGTCTATAATAATTGAGATAGTAGCGTTTTTATTATTTCGAACTTCAATTTTATAACCAAATGTTTCTTTTTTATTTAATCCTATTAATCGCTGACTTTCAAAATCTTTAATCTTGGTTCTGGATACAACTATTGCCTCATCTCTGCCTAAAGAAAGATTTAAGGTATCGTTTGCAGTTTGAGGATCAATGGTTGAGTTGCCAACATAGGTTCCTTCAAAAAAGATATTTGCTGAACCTGCCAATAAATTATACTGTTCCCAACCTGTTATTTGTGCCAACAAAAATGCGGATTCTTTTAATTTAGGTGCAGTATAATACGTATAATGTGCATCTAAATTAAACTCATTTATTTGAACCGTATAGGCTTTCCCATCTGATGGTACTGAATATGGAATATCAATATTAAATTCAACGTTTGTTTGATTTGTTGTTGCTTCGAAATATGATACCTCGGCAACTGCTTCCTCCTCTTCATCTAACTCAACAATTTCCATCTCATCATAAACTACAGCCATTTTAGCCTTTGGAGCATAACCTCTTGAAACAACTTGTGGTGGCTCATAAAAACTTACATACCAAGGATAAATCTCTGGTTTTACTCCACTAATTTGAGGATTCCCTGTTGAGATTGTTAATCGAACATCCTCCCAGTCTTCACCACTTGATTGATAGACTTTTGCTTTATAATTTAATTGAACCGGCTCCGCAATGTCAATTGCCCTTAAATCATATTCAGGAGTCCATCCCGCATTATAAATTACATATCTTAAATCCAAAACGGCTTTGGTTCTCTCCTTGGCTAATACCTTCACCAGAACTTCTGATGTAGGATTATTAAGTTTTGATTGCAATGAATTCAACTGATTCTGGATTCTTGTAATACTTTCATTAATCTTACTAAGACTTCCGTTTAATTCCAATTCTTTCGATTTAATCTCGTTAAGCTTTACATGAAAATAATTCATCGCCTCTTTTAATGCTGTAATGCTTACTCCCGATTGATCGCCTCCAATTGATTTGTTAGCCAACAATATAGTTTCTTCGGCTTTATATGTTTCTATTTTATTTTCGGTATCCTTTTTAGTAAACTTCAACATCTCCAAACTATCTTTTAAGGTTTTTATTTGCTTTGAATCTTTTTGTGATTTTAAATAATTCAACTGATAGTTTACACTTAGTATAGTAAAATTACCAAATCCCTTTACCTGGATACTTTGCTGGTTAATGTTTCTGGGAAGATCCGTAATCAAAAGATCTGTTACACCTTGTTCAACGAATACAGATCCTGTTTTATAGATTTGTGCCCCTTTTTGAAACACAGTAACCTCCTTTATTTTTGAAGGAATCTTAATTTCATTTTCTGTTGCAAAAGTCCCGCTACACAAAAATATTGAGCCGATTAATAATGCAAGTTTTTTCATCATTGTAAATTATAAAGTTAAAAGATAAAAGTACGAAATATCTAATTATAACATTTCAATTTTATTAAATTATAAGTACTTTCGAAACCTCGATATAAGTACGTTTAACTATACAGTTTTATTATAAATCATGAAAATTAAAAAGTCAGTATTCGTTTATCTTATTGCATGTTGGACAATATTATTTTCTTCATGTTCCGATTTTAATCATGCAGAGTCAACCATTAACGAGGCAGATATGACCCGCATAGTGAAAGAATTTTCATCGGATGAATTCCAGGGAAGAAAACCTTTTACCATTGGAGAAGAAAAAGCGGTTGATTTTTTGGTTAAAGAATATAAACGCATTGGTCTCGAACCTGCTAATAATAGCAGTTATATTCAGGAAGTGCCCGTAGTTGAAGTTACCGACATTCCTGATAAGAGGATGAAAATCAACATGTGGAATGCATCCATAGAATTAAATTATAAAGATGACTTTGTAGCTTTTTCCAAGCATTTAGTTGATGAAATTTCTGTAAGAAACTCCGATATGATCTTTGCAGGCTACGGAATTGTCGCTCCTGAATACAACTGGAATGATTATGCCGGAATTGATGTAAAAGGTAAAATAGTTATTGTACTGGTTAATGACCCGGGATTTGCAACAGATAATAAAGATTTTTTTAAAGGGAATGAAATGACTTATTATGGTCGTTGGACTTATAAATACGAAGAAGCTGCTCGTCAAGGAGCAAAAGGAATTTTAATTATTCATGAAACAGAACCTGCAGGTTACCCGTGGAGTGTAGTTTTGAACGGTGCTGTTATTCCCAAACTATATTTACAAGCAGATGATAATTATTTATCCATGTGTGCTATTGAGGGATGGTTAAGCTATAATGCAGCCAATGAATTATTCTCATTAGCAGGTTTTGATTTGTCTGATTTAAAAGAAAAAGCAAAAAGCAAAGATTTTAAAGCTTTTCGAATAAAATCCAGATTAAGCTTAAACATAAAAAGTAGTCATAAGTTGGCTACGTCTAAAAATGTTATCGGAATAATCCCCGGAAAAGAAAGAAAAGATGAAGTTATTATCTATTCTTCACACTGGGATCATTTAGGCATAGGCGCTCCCTTAAATGGAGATTCTATTTATAATGGTGCTGTTGATAATGGAACAACAACAGCCTGGATGCTGGAAATTGCCGAGGCATTTGCAAACTTAAGAAAACAACCAGCCCGTACAATTATGTTTTTATCTCCTACAGCAGAGGAGCAAGGATTAATTGGATCGGAATATTATGCAACACATCCGATTTTCCCTTTAAACAAAACGGTTGCTAATATCAATAATGATTTAATGCTTCCATATGGGCCGTATAAAGATATTATGATAACAGGTTATGGTCAGTCGGAATTAGAAGATTATGTTGAGAGATTTGCCAAAAAATATGATCGATATGTAATACCTGATCCCAATCCGCACACGGGAATGTATTATCGTGCCGATCATTTTAGCTTTGCAAAAGTCGGAGTGCCTGCACTCTTTGCCAGGGGTAATTGCGACAATAGAGAGTTTGGAAAGGAATGGGCTTTGAAAAAAGAAAAAGATTGGATAAATAACAATTATCATAAACCGACCGATCAATACGATTCAGCAAGCTGGAATTTTGGCGGAATTGTAGATGATGCGAAAATTATGTTTAGAATCGGATATGAATTAAGTAAAGAAAGCACTTTTCCTAAATGGAAAGAAGGCTCTGAATTTAAAGAGATTAGGAATAAACAGGGTGATAATTAAAAAATTGTGGAGCATACCGGAATCGAACCGGTGACCTTTTGACTGCCAGTCAAACACTCTAGCCAACTGAGCTAATGCCCCAAAATTAAAAACATGTGAAAATACATTTTTTTATTTAAAATGAAAAGTTATTTTAGCAGCCTGAAAAGATTTAAAACAAAACAACTATTGTAAATACAGCAATAACAAATATTAGGTTTAACGTTTTTTAACATTTAATTCCTGATATACAGAAACTTAAACACAATAATAACGTACAACTGGTACTAAAAGCAACTTTGATATTATTTTTTACATCTAAATTTTGAAAAACATTATTATATTATTTATTTTTAGGCATTCAAAAATAAACCAACATGGAAGTTAAAAAAACGGATAAGGCTAATTTAGAGAAGAAAAGAGGCATTTTTCTTCAAATAGGTTATGTAATCGTTCTTGGCATAGTTTTATTTGCTTTTGAATGGGGCACACGACCTTCAGAACTTAACTCATTAGGACAATTAGGAGATTTGGATCTTGAAGAAGAAATTATTCCAATTACTCGTCAGCAAAACGAACCTCCTCCGCCTCCTCCTCCACCACAAACTACAGAAGTTATTAATATCGTAGAAGATGATGTGGAAATTGAAGATGAGTTGATTCTTGACGATACAGAAGCAGACCAGGATACTGAAATTCAGATCGTTGAGTTTGAAGAAGAAGAAGAAGAAGTAAACGAACAAGAAGTATTTTTTGTAGTTGAAGACATGCCAACATTCCAGGGTCAGAGTAGTGATGCGTTTCGTATTTACATTCAGCAAAACTTAAAATACCCTATTATTGCTCAGGAAAATGGTATAAGCGGAAGAGTATTTGTTCAGTTTGATGTTAACGCTAAAGGTGAAATAACTAATGTAGTTGTTGTTCGTGGCGTTGATCCATCCTTAGACAAAGAAGCAATTCGAGTTGTTAAATCATCTCCAAAATGGACTCCTGGAAAGCAAAGAGGACGACCTGTTAGAGTTAGATTTACATTCCCTATTGTATTCCAGTTACAATAAGAAAATAAAACATAAAAAATAAACCCGCTTAAAGCGGGTTTATTTTTTTACTCGTCCCGGATTCTTATTTATAAAATCTTTCCAGCTATTAAAATCCTTTGAAGATACTGCAACATTCGATTGATAGAAATGACACATAGCTGCTGCTAATCCATCTGTTGCATCTAAATCTGATGGTAATTCTTTAATCTTTAAAAGATTTTTTAATAGTGTAGCTACCTGCTCTTTGGACGCATTACCCTGCCCTGTTATCGACATTTTAATTTTTCGTGGTGCATATTCAAAAATAGGAACCGATCGTGATAATGCAGCCGATATGGCTACACCTTGAGCTCGTCCCAATTTTAACATGGATTGAACATTTTTTCCAAAGAAAGGGGCTTCAACAGCCATTTCATCTGGATGATACTCGTCAATTAACGAACTAACCCGATCGAAAATGTGTTTTAGTTTTGTATAATGATCGCTATATTTTTTAAGATCAATAACTCCTAATACAATTAAATTGGCTTCTTTCCCAACAATCTTAATTAATCCATAACCCATGATGCTTGTGCCGGGATCAATCCCAAGTATGATTCTCTCTTTTTCCAAGGATATAGATTTTATAAGGTCCCTCTTTCGTCTTTTATGCTGCGAATTTCTTTAAGCGGTGCTCTGTAAATAACTCCTGATGACTTTATACCTGAAAAGCTACCATGCTCAATGTGATATAATACCTCATCTAAAACGGCTTCTCCTACCCCAAAGTTTTTGGAAATATCATCCTCAACATAGCTATCTGCTTTTAGGCCTTCATAGTATCCACCAAAATCATCAGCATTGACCATTTTAAAAGAAATAGGAACGTAAACTAAGTCACTGATATTGCTGGAGAAGGAATACATCCCCACAGGCTTCCCATAGGTATCGTCTCCCACAATATAAACATCTAGATAAGGATTTAGTCCATTTATGATAACCTCACTAGCAGAGGCCGAACCTTTTCCTGTAATAAAATATATTTTATTCAATCTTAATGAATTTGGATCCTGATCAAAATAAACACTTTCGTTTTGATTTGATCTGTCAGCATTATGTTCATATTTTAGGAATAACTTACTATCTACATGATCGGGAATAATTAATCCGGCCAAATGATCAACCACATCCATCCTTCCACCTCCATTGTATCTTAAATCAATAACCATGTCTGTAATTCCTTCGCTCTGAAAATACCCAAAAGCCAACGTTAGTTCTTCGATTGATGGCCCGATAAAACTTTTAAATACAAAATATCCAACTTTATGAACACCACTTTCTAAAACGTTTACCTCTCCAACAGTATTCATTGTAATTAACTTCTTTGCAATGTTCTCGTTTACGATATCTCCTGTTGGTGATTCAAACTCAATCAAGCTGTTTACTCCAATTTCGTCTGATCCTAAAAGTCCACTCAGATTCGAGTTTTTATCAATAACAATACCATTTATCTTTTTAATTATCCAACCTCTCTCAATATTAAAATCTCGTAAATCAGAATCATCAAATAAAAATGTAATTCTTACATTTCCATCTGCATCCGGAGCATATCCGAAACCATATCCTATATATGTTCCTTCTTCGTAATATTGAGAATGTTCTGCCTGTGTTGTTATGTAACTCCATTTATCTCTGGGAATATATCTCATTGCTTCTAACAAATCATTAGGGTTTGAATAATCATCCGGATCAACATCAGGAATTGAATCCTTCCAATAATACCAGTAATTCATTAAATTATGAAGTTCAGTAACCTCATCTGCACCCGGAGGATAAATCTTTTCTTTTGTACATGAACTAATAATTGAAAGGCTGGCAAACAAGGCTAATACAATAATTGTATTAATGATTTTATTTTTCATGATATTTCCTTTTCACTTGTTGAACTACGATACCTGTAACAATCAAAGTTAACCCAAATAAAGTTGTGATAAATATTTTTTCATTTAAAATTATACTTATAAACACCAATGAGCAAAACGGAGTTAAGTAAATTAAATTGCTAATTTTATCTGTTCGTTCGGTTAACTTTAATGCTTTTAACCATATAACAAAAGTTATGCCCATTTCGAATAAACCAATATAAATTCCACTTAATAATCCTTCTGTACTAATTGGTTTCATTTCCGAAAATATTATCGTAACTATTGTTATAAATATTGTTGCAAATAAAAAATTTAGAAAAAGTTTTACTATTTCGTCTCTTTTATCCATTACATTATAAAGCCAAAACAAAGCCCAGATTACAGAGCTTCCAAGAGCTAAGAAGATGCCTGTTGGATTCGAAAACTTCATATTCATTATATTTCCTTCTGATGATATTAATATAACTCCTATAAAACTTAGTAATAAAGCAAACATACTTTTTATACTCAATTTCTGTTTTAATATTGGAACAGATAATACGACTAAGATTATTGGCCAGACAAAATTTAAGGGTTGTGCAACCTGAGCAGGCAAAAGTGAATACGCAATAAATAGCACAATATAATATAGAAACGGATTTAAAAAACCGAGAACCACTGAATGTAAATAATCTTTAGCAGATAGCTTCTTAAGTAATTTTAATTTTTTTTGATAAATCAGGGTGAAAAAAAGAAACACTAAAGCTGTAATTGTTGCAATAAATAATAACTGGAAATAATCAAGATATTGCAATCCAATTTTAAAGGCTGAAGCAGAAGTTGCCCAAAAAAGTATGGTAAGTCCTGCATATATATATGCTTTATTCTGATCTTTTATCATTGTATCGTATCTGTTGACTGTAAAAACAATACATCCAAAATTGATTTAACAACAGATAAATTAGAATCAATAAGTTCTTTTAACAAGCTAAGTGTTTCTTTATTAGACTCTAACTGAATCTCAAACTGTACTTTTGAAATCGTATTGCTTTTAACATCTTCCTTTAAACCATTTAGCTGATCTTGTGTGAAATAGATTTCCTGTTGTGCCTGATAGTACAGTTCATCCAGTTCTGAAATATTACGTTGAAGCAACTCGTAAAATAAAAGCGTATCAGGTAATATCACCATTTTTGAAATGGAATCGGCTAAAATAGTATCGTCAATAATAGTATAGATTCCATTTATTGCAAATTTATAATTATCAGTTAACTCCTGATGCAAGCTATCAGTTACCCTAATATGACGATCTAGCGTTGTAGTATCAATCGATTCACTTCTCCTACATCCGCTAAGGATAATGATAAGAATGAAGTTCAGATAAATAAATGTTCTCATAAAACTTTTAATAATGAGCTTAATATTACAAAAAAATTAGAATAATAAAAACAAAAAAAGAGCACTCACCAGAGTACTCTTTCTTACAAAGATTATCTTTTTAATCAATAATATCAAAACCAGTGTATGGCCTTAAAACCTCAGGAATAACAATCCCTTTATCTGTTTGATTATTTTCCAATAATGCTGCCAATATTCGTGGCAAAGCTAAAGCACTACCATTTAAAGTATGTGCTAGAAGGGGTTTCTTTTCGCCCTCTTCTTTGTATCTTAGTTTCAGTCTATTTGCCTGGTATGACTCAAAATTGGATACAGAACTAACTTCAAGCCATTTTTCCTGCGCTACAGAAAAAACCTCAAAATCATACGTTAATGCTGAAGTGAAACTCATATCGCCACCACATAATTTTAAAATTCGGTATGGCAGATTTAAAGATTTCACGAGTCCCTCAACATGATTTACCATTTCAGTGAGACTTTCATATGATTTTTCGGGATGTTGAATTTGCACGATCTCAACCTTATCGAATTGATGTAATCGATTTAAACCACGAACATCTTTTCCATACGAACCTGCTTCGCGTCTAAAACAGGGTGTGTAAGCAGTCATTTTCTTTGGAAAATCTCTTGCCTGCAAAATTTCATCACGGAAAATATTTGTTACCGGAACTTCGGCAGTAGGAATTAAGTAGAGGTTGTCAATTGTAACGTGATACATTTGACCTTCCTTATCGGGTAATTGACCTGTTCCAAAACCTGAATCTTCGTTAACCATCAATGGAGGCATAACTTCAGTATAACCAGCAACGATTGCTTTATCTAAAAAATAAGAAATTAAAGCGCGTTGTAGCTTGGCCCCTTTTCCTTTATATACAGGAAATCCGGCACCAGTAAGTTTATTTCCCAGTTCAAAATCAATAATATCATATTTTTTTGCCAGATCCCAGTGAGCAACTGCGCTTTTTGATAAAACAGGTATCTTACCTCCCGATTTAACCTTAATATTGTCATCAACACCTTTTCCAGCAGGAACCGATTCGTGTGGTAAATTTGGAAGCTGAACCAATAATTCGTTAAGCTGTTTTTCGGTAGAAGTTAATTCTTCGGCCTGAGACTTCACTAATTCTTTTATCTGTGTATTTTTTTCTTTTAAAAGATTTGCCTCTTCGACTTTTCCACTTTGAAAAAAGGATCCAATCTCTTTCGACATTTTGTTTAATTCAGCCTGATTGTTATCCATGCTATTTTGAGTTGAACGACGCTTTAGGTCTAAATCAAGAATTTGGTTAACAATATTTTCAGCTTGAAAATTTTTGATTTTTAGTCGCTCAATTACGAAATCCCTATTTTCCTGAATAATTTTTAAAGTCAGCATATCTCTTAAGATTTGAATACTATTTAAATAAAAAATCTCCCAAATTTTAACTATCAACTAGTAAAATCAGGAGATTCAAAATTACGTAAAATTCTTTTATACTTCGAAAGGAATAACAGATACAAATGATTTATCCCCTTGTTTTTTTCTAAATTCGATTTTACCATCGATCAAAGCAAATAAGGTATGGTCTTTACCCATTCCTACATTTTCGCCTGGATAGTGTTTTGTTCCACGCTGGCGAACAATAATATTACCAGCTTTAGCAGCTTGACCGCCATAAAGTTTTACTCCTAATCGTTTACTTTCCGATTCGCGACCGTTACGTGAACTACCAGCTCCTTTTTTATGTGCCATATCTCTACAATATTTTTAATTATTCAGTAATAATATCTTGAATCTGGATTTGGGTAAATTGCTGACGGTGACCGTTCATCTTTTTATACCCTTTTCTTCTTTTCTTTTTGAAAACAAGCACTTTATCACCTTTTTGGTGAACCAGAATCTTAGCGGAAATTTTTGCGGCCTTCACGGTTGGTTTTCCTACTTTTACCTTGCCGTCGTTATCGATCAACAGCACTTTGTCAAATTCAACAACAGCACCTTCTTCAGCATCTAAATGGTGAACGAAAATCTTGTTGTCTTTTTCAACTTTAAACTGCTGGCCTGCGATCTCTACAATTGCGTACATCTATTAAGTTTTTAACAGCCTGCCTGTCGGCAGACAAGGTTTTAATACTTTTTTGGGAATGCAAAAATATAAAAGTTTATCTGTTTCACAAACATTTATTTACAATATTTTTGAATCAGAGACTTTTATTTGGAATTTTGCTGTGCAAATATAGGATAAAAAATAAATGTAACTATAATCTTTTGAACAAATTAAAACTAAAAAAGTCGTATTAATTATATCAATCGTGTAAAATTTATTTAGCTCGTTTTAGAAGTTAAAATTTTAACTAATTATAAATATAAATTTTAAACTCTGTGCATTTTATTATTTTACACCCAAAACTCGCTGAGTCCAAAAGAATTACAAGACCCCTG
Organism: Bacteroidales bacterium; assembly: GCA_003446015.1. Taxonomy (GTDB): domain Bacteria; phylum Bacteroidota; class Bacteroidia; order Bacteroidales; family UBA12077; genus UBA12077. Next base: position 36,385 of record DMBU01000093.1, read on the forward strand.
CTGAACTATTTCAGAATCTTTTAGTTAACTTTCGAATGATAATTCTAATGAACAGATCGGGGTTAATGATAAAATATTGAATAACTTTGTACTCATAAAATTTAAATAAAATGGCTATACGTTTTTTTCACACACCTAGAAATAAAGAGTTCAGCTTTAAGCCCAGGTATTATAACGAGCAAAAAGAAGAACTTGAAAATCGAGTAAAAAGTATAAAACGGGAAATGGGTGTTACTGATCTTGAAGATTCTGATAAACCTTATGTTCCTAATATAAAAGGGCAAATGCGCGGATATTTTAAAAAGAACGTCGAACATAAAAGAAAATCAAATTTACGAATTGTTATTATTCTAATTATTTTATTTACAGCAGCATATTTTCTTCTTTATTATTAATTCGTTTTTTAAATGCCAGATATAATTCAGCTTTTACCCGATTCTGTTGCTAATCAAATAGCCGCCGGAGAAGTTATTCAACGACCTGCTTCTGTGGTTAAAGAATTAACTGAAAATGCCATTGATGCTAAAGCCGATTCTATTACAATAAATATAAAAGACGCAGGAAGGACTCTTATTCAGGTTATTGATAATGGTTCAGGAATGTCGGAAACTGATGCGAGGCTCTCTTTCGAACGACATTCTACTTCAAAAATTAAAACTGCTGATGATTTATTTGCCATTACCACCATGGGATTTCGGGGTGAAGCTCTGGCTTCTATTGCAGCCATTGCAAATGTCGAATTAAAATCCAGAAAATCAGAAAATGAAATAGGAACACAAATTGTTATTGAAGGTTCTAAAGTGATTAGTCAGGAACCAATAAGCTGCTCAACAGGAACAAATTTTGCTGTTAAAAATCTGTTCTTTAATGTTCCAGCCCGACGTAAATTTTTAAAATCGAATACTACTGAGTTTGGCCATATCATAACTGAATTTCAGCGGATTGCGTTGGCAAATCCAGAAGTTGAATTTAAGCTTTATCACAACGACTCAGAAGTTTACTTACTTCCAAAAGCAAATATCAGACAACGGATTGTTTCGGTTTTTGGCAAACGAATTAACCAAAATCTGATTACGATTGAAAGTAATACAAGTATTATTTCTATAAAAGGATTTATAGGAAAACCTGAATATGCAAGAAAAAAATCAGGTGAACAGTATTTCTTTATTAATAATAGATTTATGCGCAGTGCATATTTTAATAAAGCAATTATAAATGCATATGATCAGATATTGCAACCAGAAACTGTTCCTTCTTACTTTTTATTTCTCGAAGCCGATCCTTCAACCATTGATGTAAATATTCATCCTACGAAAACTGAGATAAAATTTGAAGATCAGCAAGCGATTTGGCAAATTTTACATTCTGCCGTAAAACAAGCCTTAGGGAAAAACAACATAGTACCTTCCATTGATTTTAATCAGGAGCAAGGATTTGATATTCCTGTTTTATCAAAAAATACTGACATTAAAAATCCTCATATCGAGATTGATCATACCTTTAATCCCTTTGAACACAAAAGCTCAGCAAACAGAAATCCAAAGAGCTCTCTTATTTCTCTTGAAAAAGAAAATATGGCAAACTGGGATAAATTGTACGAAGGATTCGAAAAAGAAAATGAAGAATCGGATGAGTTTTCATTTATGTCTAATCAAAATATTCAGCAAACCATTACAGATCATGATGTAAGCGATAAATATTTTCATTTTAAAAACAAATATATTTTAACACCTGTAAAATCAGGATTAATGATTATTGATCAGAAAAGGGCTCATGAACGAATTCTTTTCGAAAAATTTCTTCAGTCACTTTCAACAGATTCTATTGCAACACAAAAATCATTATTCCCTAAAACTATAGAACTTGACGCAAAAGATCATGCACTAATTATAGAAATTCAGAATGATTTAAAACGCCTGGGATTTGATCTGGATGATTTTGGAGGTCATTCTATTGTAATAAACGGTATGCCCGCCGATTCAGGCAATCAGGAGCCGGAACAAATTATTGATAAATTTCTGAACGAATATTCAAGCGGAGAAATTGATACAAAAACCCAAACTAAAGAAAAAATCGCCAAATCTTTAGCGAAGGCCTCAGCAATTAGCAGCAATCAGCAATTAAATAATGAAGAAATGCGCGAAATGGTTGATCTGTTATTTGCCTGCCAAAATCCAAATTATTCACCATTTGGCAAATTAATTGTAAGCATTGTTAAAACAGAAGAGATAGAAAAACGTTTTAATTAAAAGAATTTTAAATTTATAAGTTATGTTTAATATAAGATTAAGTGAAATCCCTCCCGTTGTTAAAAATCTGATATTAATAAATATCCTCATGCTTTTAGCAACCTGGGTACTTCAAAATACTTTTGGTATTGATTTAAGCCGGATACTTGGATTACATTATTATAAATCAGATCTTTTCAGACCATATCAGTTTGTTAGTCATATATTTATGCATGGCGGCTTAACACATTTATTTTTTAATATGTTTGCACTGTGGATGTTTGGTCGAGTATTAGAATCTGTTTGGGGTAGCAAAAGATTTTTTATTTATTATATTGTTACAGGACTTGGGGCTGCTGCTTTACACACTTTTGTTATTCATTTGCAAATGGTTAGCATCATGAATGATATTACAGCATTTTCGAACACCCCTTCACCTGAAGCTTTTGCATCACTTATAAAAGGTCATTTCCCTGAGTATTACACTCAAATATACAGCAAGCTGTTGGATGGCTGGTATTCAAATCCTGAATCGACTCAATATATTGCAATGGCTCAGCAATATGTTACTGAGCTCCTGAATTTTAAAATGAACATTCCAACTGTTGGAGCATCGGGAGCTGTATTTGGTGTTCTTTTGGCTTTCGGAATGTTATTCCCTAATACGCAGTTGATGTTACTCTTTCCACCAATTCCGATTAAAGCAAAGTATTTTGTTATTTTTTATGGTGCATTGGAGCTATGGCTTGGTCTGACTCAACCCGGCAGTAACATTGCACACTTTGCACACCTGGGTGGCATGTTATTTGGGTTTATTCTAATTAAATTCTGGAACACAAAAAGCAAGAAGTTTTATTAACTAACAGAAACTTGCTACATTTCAACAAGTTAACAAATTATTATGAGTGTAATCGACGAAATAAAATCCTCGTTTAAAAGCGGAAGTGCTTTAATTAAACTTTTATACATCAATATCGCTGTCTTTTTGGCAGTAAAAATTATTGGAGTAATCTTTTTTCTTTTATCTGTCAGTCCTACTTTTTCGCTTGTAAGCTGGCTGGCTGTTCCTACTGATCTTCATAATCTAATATTCAAACCATGGACAATTTTTACATATATGTTCCTTCATCAGGAATTCTTGCATATATTGTTTAATATGTTGTGGTTGTATTGGTTTGGTCAAATATTTTTGAGTTATTTCGATGATAAAAAATTGTTGAGTGTTTATCTGATTGGTGGATTAGCTGGTGCTTTTTTGTATATTTTATCTTTCAATATTTTCCCTGTATTTAATCAGTCACTTCCTATTTCTTATGCACTGGGAGCTTCTGCATCTGTTATTGCTATTGTTGTTGCAACATCGGTTTATGCACCAACCCACACTATTCATTTAATGTTTTTTGGTCCGGTTCAATTAAAGTATATTGCAATTGTTACCATCATTATTGATATTTTGAGTATTGCATCTTCAAACTCAGGTGGACATATCGCACATTTAGGTGGAGCCTTATTTGGATATTTTTATATTGTTCAACTTCGAAAAGGGAAAAACATTACAAAGGGTTTTGATCATTTTATGGATAAGGTTTTTTCCATATTTAAACCACGTCCAAAGTTTAAAGTTTCTTATAAAAAACCGATGAGTGATGTAGAGCGAGATATTGAGTACAACAAATCAAAAGTAGAAACCCAAAAGAAGATCGATGAAATTCTGGATAAAATTGCAAAATCAGGATATGATAGTCTGAGCAAAAAAGAAAAAGAAACTTTATTTAAAAACAACAATTAAAGAGACATCCATCAAAATATTTATACTTCTGTTGAATTTCTCAATCATTAATTTTAAATTAGAGTTTAGAACTAAGAACTATTTGAATTGAAAGCATTTATATACTCCATAATAAAGTATTTGAATTATTTCTTTGTTGGAGCACTGCTTCTTGCATATTTATCTGTATTTATCAGCCCTAAACAAATATGGATCTTAGCTTTTTTTGGATTAGCTTATCCTTTTCTTTTAGTTGTAAATTTACTTTTTGTTGTTTTCTGGATTTATAAAAAAAGACTCTTCTTCCTGTTATCTTTAATTTCTATTTTACTCGGATGGAATTATCTTTCGACTTATATTCAGATTCCATTAAAAAAGAAAACTAAAATTACTGAGACTGTTCGGAATCCATTTACTGTTTTATCATTTAATGTTCGCTTATTTGATTTATACAACTGGAACGAAAACGAAAATACTCCAACTGAAATCTTTGAATTTATAAATACAAATCAATTTGATTTTATTTGTTTTCAGGAGTTCTTTACGAAAAATAGCGGAGAACAGAGCCAGAGTGCTATTCTTAAAAAAATGAATACAAAGTATTTCACACACATCGATTATACTATTGAAAACAAGGATTATAACTATGGAATTGCTACTTTAAGTAAATATCCAATTGTTAATCGGGGTGTAATTAATTTTAGCAATTCATCAAATTCCAGTATTTATACCGACGTTCTGATCAATGAGGATACAATACGAATATTTAATAATCACTTACAATCCATTCGTTTTAATAAAAACAATTATTCATTTATAACGAATAGTAAAGCCTTAAAAGAAGATGAGCGTTTAAAAGAAATTAAAGATATTTCTTTCAGGCTTCGCGATGCGTTTATTAAACGGGCAGGTCAGGCTGATATTTTAGCAAAACACATTGAAAGCTCTCCTTATCCTGTAATTGTTTGTGGGGATTTTAATGATGTACCCGTTTCCTATACATACAGAAAGATGAAGAAAAATTTAAATGATTCTTTTGTTGAAGCCGGCCAAGGCATTGGAACTACTTATATGGGAAAATTTCCAGCATTTAGAATTGATTTCATTTTTCATAGTAAGGAAATTAAGTGCACCAACTTTGATATTCATGATGTTCGTTTATCTGATCATTTCCCGGTAACCAGTGAGTTTGTGCTAGAAAGGTAAATGATTTAAATCAACATTTCCACCAGAAATTAGTATTCCAATTTTTTTACCTTCAAATAAATTTCTATTCTCCATAATAACAGCTAACGGAACTGCTGATGATGGTTCTACAATTATTTTCATACGCTCCCAAATCATTCGCATAGCACTTACAATGGTTTCTTCTTTTGCAGTCAGAATTCTGTCTGCATTTTCACGAATTAGTTGAAAGGTCAAAGGACTTAACGAAGTTAATAAACCATCAGCAATGGTTTTTGGCGGACCTGCAGGAATTAAAACTCCCTTTGTGAATGAAAGAAAAGCATCATTAGCATTTAAAGGTTCTGCACCATAGACTTTAATTTCAGAATTTATCGCTTTCGCGGATATTGCTGTTCCGCTCATTAGGCCTCCACCGCCAATGGGTGCAATAATTATATCAAGATCAGGAATTTCTTCCAAAAATTCTTTAGCAGCTGTTCCCTGTCCGCAAATCACGTTAAAATTATCGTAAGGATGGATAAATGTAGCACCTGTTTCTTTTTGAACAGCATAGAGAGTTTCTTCACGTGCTTGCAACGTGGGTTCACAAAAGGTTATTTTAGCTCCATAACCTTCAACTGCCTTCTTTTTAATTTCAGGAGCATTCCTGGGCATGACAATATATGCAGGAATATTTAATTGCTTTGCAGCTAAGCTTAGAGCTGCAGCATGATTCCCTGAGGAATGTGTAGTTACCCCTTTTTCAGATTCTTCTTTGGTTAATAATCTGACTGCATTGGTTGCGCCACGAAATTTAAATGCGCCAACTTTCTGGAAATTTTCACACTTAAATACGATATCGACATTCAAAATTTTATTTATACTTTTTGACGATAAGACTGGTGTTTGATGAATGAAAGTCTTAATTCGTTCGTGTGCCTTTTGAATATCTTGATATTTTGGAATCATGGAAGTAAAATTTGTTTTCGACAAGGTAGAAAATTATTCTCTTTTTACGGAATCTTGAGTTTGTTTTTTAAAAGCCTTGAATCGTAATAAAATTTCTGAGTATAAATTATAATCATCAATACTTAAAATATAACTATCCTGAAAATTACAAAACTTCATAAAATCCTGAGCTTCCTCACCACTTAAACCTGTTAGATTTCGAATAACATGTTCATTATACCGTTCTCTTAACTCATCAACTTCATCCTGATTTTCAGTAAGTTTTATGTATTTTTTAATTGATTTTGCTTCTTTACTAAACATACTATATATTAACGATGCGGGTGAAGTAATTGTAGGTTCCATTACTAAAGGAAAATCAACATGTTTAATGATTCCTTCAATTTGAGGATGAAAATGTATTTCTGGAAGTTTCAAATTAACAACTTTATATTCAAACTCTTTATATGTACCCAAATAAGATATTGAAACTTCGGGAATTTCATAGTATCTGTTCTGTAAATAAATTTTAACGAGCGAGTCTTTTATAATTCCAGGTATTCCATATTGAAAATAATCGAATCCGATTGCTGAAATATTTAAGGTATCTGATGGTTTAACCCAAATATTAAAGCAACCTGAAGTATCTGCGACAACTCCCCATTTCTTATCAACGTTAATAATATGAGCCATTGCAACAGGGTATTTCCCGTCTTTGCTTATTACCTGCCCTCTTAAATAAAATAAACTATCATTCTCCTGTCCAAAAAGGGGAAGTATTGATAGACTTATAAATACAATTAATAAATGCTTTTTTAGGGTAACGGACATTTTTCTTTTTTCTTAAAACAAATATAAGGGATGGTTATCTGACTCTGTTCATGCTTTAACTTTCTTTAACCTTCTGTAAACATTTTTAAACATTCAATGTCAATAACAAAACTATTTAAAAGAGACTAAAATGATTCTGGTTTAGTTCATTTTAACGAGTCGCACTATTTAAGAAGATTGCTTTCAATTGAAACTTTTTTTGCATTCTTTTTTTTGGTTATCTTCGCAATCTGTATCTTTATCATAAACTCAAACGAAATCAAATACAAATTATGATTTCAAAGTATCAGGAAATAATTGAACTGGCATGGGAAGACAGATCTTTGCTTAATGATTCATCAACCCAAAATGTTATACGCGAAGTTGTTGAACTGCTCGACAAAGGGAAGCTACGTGTTGCCGAACCATCAAATAATGGCTGGCAGGTAAATGAATGGATAAAAAAAGCAGTTATCCTCTATTTCCCTATTCAAAAAATGGAAGTTACAAAAGTTGGCCCTTTTGAGTTTCACGATAAAATTGATTTAAAATCAGGATACGAAGAACTTGGCGTTCGTGTAGTTCCTCATGCCATTGCACGATATGGTTCTTTTATTGCAAAGGGTGTTATTATGATGCCATCATATATTAACATTGGAGCTTATGTTGATTCAGGAACCATGGTTGATACCTGGGCTACAGTAGGCTCGTGTGCACAAATTGGTAAAAATGTTCATTTAAGTGGTGGTGTTGGAATAGGTGGTGTTTTAGAACCTGTTCAGGCTGCTCCTGTTATTATCGAGGATGATTGTTTTATTGGTTCACGATGTATTATTGTTGAAGGTGTTTATATTGAAAAAGAAGCCGTACTGGGTGCTAATGTTGTAATCACAAAATCAACAAAAATTATAGATGTTTCAGGTACTGAACCTATCGAATACAGTGGATATATTCCTTCCAGATCGGTGGTAATACCTGGGACACAAACTAAAATATTTAATGCAGGCGAATATCAGGTGCCCTGTGCATTAATTATTGGCAAAAGAAAAGAATCTACAAATCTTAAAACATCATTGAACGATGCTTTAAGAGAATTTAATGTTGCAGTTTAAAAAATGGTAAAATTCTTAATCATACAAACTGCATTTATTGGCGATGTTATTTTAGCCACTCCAATTATTGAAAAATTGCAGCATTTCTATCCCGATTCTCAAATCGATTTTTTATTGCGAAAAGGAAATGAAAATCTGTTAAAGAATCATCCACATCTTTCGAATATTCTTATTTGGGATAAGAAGAACAAAAAAAACAAAAATCTTTTTCGCCTAATTAAACAAATCCGAAGTAAAAAATACGATTACGTTATTAACCTTCAAAGATTCACTTCAACCGGATTAATAACTGCATTTTCAGGAGGAAAAATAAAAGTTGGCTTTAATAAAAATCCTTTTTCTTTTCTATTTACAAGAAGGATTAAGCACGAAATAGGAAATGGGAAACACGAAGTTGAACGAAATATTGAATTAATTTCAGAAATAACTGATAACAGCATATTTAATCCTAAGTTGTATCCAACAGATGAAGACTATCAAATAGTTTCTCAGTATAAAATGAGACCATATATATGCATGGCTCCAACATCAGTCTGGTTTACAAAACAGTTTCCTGCCAATAAGTGGGTTGATTTAATAAATAAAACAGATAAAAAATTCCATATTTATTTAATTGGAGGACCTGACGATAAAGTTGCATGTGATGAAATTATTTTGGGAAGCTCTAACACTAATCTTACAAATTTGTGTGGTAAATTGAGCTTTTTACAAACATCTGCTTTAATGGTAAATGCTACCATGAACTATGTGAATGATTCGGCTCCAATGCATATGGCTTCGGCAATGAATGCCCCAACCACAGCCATTTATTGCTCAACAATCCCTGATTTTGGATTTGGACCATTATCCAAACAAGCAAAAATTGTAGAAACAGAGGAAAAACTATCGTGCCGCCCTTGTGGTTTACACGGTTTTAAAAAATGCCCTGAGGGACATTTCAATTGTGCTAATACGATCCATACAAATCAACTTTTATTTTAAGAGATGAGAAAAATATCAGCAACAATTATTACGTATAACGAAGAAAAAAATATTGAAAGATGTTTGAAATCTTTGCAGGGAATTGCTGATGAAATTATTGTTGTTGATTCTTTTTCGAACGACAATACCATAAATATTTGTGAAAAATACAATGTGAAAATTTTTCAGAATCCTTTTGAGGGTTATAGTGCTCAAAAAAGATTCGCAATCAGCAAATCTTCTTTTGACTTTATTTTATCTCTTGACGCAGACGAAGCTCTTTCTGAAGAACTTAAAAACTCAATTTTAGATTTTAAAAAGAATAACGAGTTTGATGCTTATCAATGTAACCGGATAACAAATTTTTGTGGTAGTTGGATTAAACACGGAGGATGGTATCCCGACAAACAATTGAGATTATGGAACAAGCAATCCGGAGATTGGAATAATAGCAAAATACACGAAAAAGTTGAGTTAAATACCAATGTCAAACCAGGTCAATTAAAGGGAGATCTCTTACATTACTCTTACTATACTATTGAAGAATACATTACACAACTAAATAAATTTTCGAATTTAAAAGCAGATGAACTAATCCGAAAAGGCAAAAAAGCGAATGTCTTTTTACTGTTATTTAAACCTTTTATTAAATTCGTGATCAATTATTTTCTGAAGCTGGGATTTTTAGATGGATATTACGGTTTTGTACTGGGAGTTAGTTCAGCATATGCTACATTTATAACGTATGTAAAACTCAATTACAAATTAAAAAATAAATAATCAACCCGGCCTAAAAACTTTTGTAGATTCGTTTCAGTTTATTCTTTAATTTAAGTTTCGAATTTAATTCAACTTCACTCAACGCACCGTTAAACTTATCACCTCTTTTCAAGAATAAGGACATAAACGTTTTGGATGTCATTCCCCATTTATGAAGAAACATTTCACTTCCAACATTCTTTTTTATTCTTTTTGTAGATTTTGATCCAAAATGATAAACTCTGCTTTTACCAAGTCCTTTATAATATCTAACTCCTGCATTCCAGCATTTTTTTGCCAGATCAGGATCTGAATACATACCCGGTGAAAATTCGACACTCATTCCTCCGACCAAATCCCATAAATCAATATGCATAATATTGGGAGGCCAGGTACTTCCATGCCAATCTTCTTTTTGTAAGTCTTTGAATTCCCTTAAAAGTTCTGTTTCTTTAAAATTTTCGATGCAATCTCCATAATCTTTAACAATAACACAAGGGTTTGAAGTGTCTGTGGGTTCGATCATTGTACTTGATAACATGAAGTTTTTATGTCCAATTTTTTCAATTTCCAAACTCATTTCAAGATCCCAATCGGGAAGTAAATACATATCATCATTGGCATAAACAATATATTCAGTTTTAATTAACGATCTGCAAATATTTAATCCATAACAAATACCAATATTTTCTTTTGAATAAACGTAATCAATATTTTGTTGACTCTTAACCCAATCAACAGTTCCATCAATGCCTTCATTAATGAGTAATATGATCTGATGATTAAAATGAGAGTTTTTGTAAATGCTATTTAAAATAAGTTTAAGATACTCAAGGTTGTTCCATGTAGGAATAACAATTGAAAATTTTAAATCGGGGTTTTTAACCCGGCTTACTTTCTCTATTTTATCAAGCATAATATTTTATGATTTTATTCTCCGAAAATACACATTCTTTATTTTATATTGATTTGTTATTAAAATATTTTACGTAAAAAAAGTACCTTGCACTTATCATTTTGAAAGCTCAAACGCTAAACTTAAATCTTGTAATATGCAGAATGACATAACAAAAGCACTTGAAGTTCTAAAAAAAGGAGGAGTTATTCTTTACCCAACCGATACTATTTGGGGTCTTGGATGCGATGCAACGAATCCGAAAGCTGTTGAACGAATTTATCAGATTAAACAAAGAAGTGATCAAAAAAGCATGCTGGTCCTGTTAGATAACCCGAATAAAATACCTTCATATATAAATGAAATACCAGAAATTGCATGGGATTTAATTGAGCTAACAGATAAACCCCTGACCATAATATATGCAGGAGCAAAAAATTTGGCTTCCAATCTTATTGCCGAAGATGGAAGTGTCGGAATCAGAATATCTGAAGATCCTTTTAATCAGAAACTAATCCAAAAATTCCAAAAACCACTGGTATCAACATCAGCAAATAAAAGTGGAGAAAGATCGCCTTCGAACTTTTCAGAAATTTCCCTGAAAATTATTGAGTCAGTTGATTATGTTGTGCAATGGAGACAGGATGATTATTCCCCTTCACAACCTTCAAGTATATTAAAACTTGGAATTAATGGAGAAATTGAAATAATACGAAAATAAAAAAACAATGAAGCTGCCCAAAAAAAATTTTTTCTCGCAAAGTTGCAAAGAAATGATTAACAGAATGTCGTTTCTTTTCGGCTTAGCGACTTAGCGAGAGCTTTTCTTAATTTGACTTTTTGGACAACTTCATTCATATCAAACAATATTAATCGTTACTTTTAATTTTTCCACTACCCGTAATGTTTGCGTCAATTAATGGATTTCCTTTGTAATAAATTCTTCCGCTTCCTGTAATATTAGCATCTAATTCTTTTGAAACTGCTGTTTGAATTGAGCCAGAACCAGTAATTGAGAGATCTCCTTCTTCAAACTCAATATCAGTAGATTCAAAATCCCCGGAGCCGGTAACAGTAACTTCAATTTCATTGGCTTTTGATTTTCCATGAATTCTTACATCTCCCGATCCGGTAATCATTGCATATACATCTTTTACATATAAATCATCAATCATAACTGAACCACTCCCTGAAACTACAAAAGATAATTTATCCGATTTTATGGCAGATTTTGCAATAATATCTCCCGAACCAGCCACATCAAGTTTTTTAATGTCTTTAACAGTTATATAAATGTTAATACTTCCAACTCCTTTGTAATTATACCACTTTTCAAACTGAATATTTAAATTCGTTCCATGAACTTCGGTCTCAATTTTTTCTAACAAATCTTCATCAGCTTCAATGATAACTTCATTCTTCGAACCTTGAGTTAAATACAAATTAGCAGGAATAGCTAAGCTAATTTCATCAAATTCTCCGAGGTTTCTTGTCTCTTTTTTATCTTCAAATAAAAATGCACCGTTGGCATTATTTAAAAGAATTCCTAAAAGGAAAAATACAGTAACTGAAATTGTTCTAAATTGCTTTGTTTTCATAATGTCAGATTTTTATTTTGTTTTGATAAAAGACGACTAAAAATTATATATGCTGCAATATTTTTAATATTTTTGAGCTAGCTGATTAATGCATTTTTTGAAACTTAAATTGCTCTGAAAATAAATGATTCGGTTTCCTAAATCATATACTCCAAGATGGATCGTTTTTCTTATTGATCTGTCAATTTGTGCTATTTCTATTTCTTCTGCTTTTTTATTACGTTTTAATTTTGTTATTCCTCCGGAGTACTATGAAAGTTTAAGTTTTATTATCCCTTATGTTTTATTTTTCAGATCAATTACTTTTCTGATTTTTAAAACTTATGCTGGTATAATCAGATACTCAGGAGCAAAAGATACTGAAAGAATTTTTATAGTAACCATTACCGGAAGTGTTGTTTTTATTGTAATAAATGTTATCAATTATTTCTTTATCAATGGGGCATTTATAATTCCTTTTTCAATCATTGTAATTGATTTTCTTTTAACTGTTTTTTTAATGGCCTCTTTCAGGCTTGCAACAAAAATAATTTATCAGGAATTATATAATCCGAGCAAAGAAAAAACAGACATTATAATTTATGGTGCGGAACAATTTGGAGTAATTACAAAACGAACACTTGACCGAGATGCTGAAAGCAAACACAAGGTACTTGCTTTTGTTGATATTGAAATCTCCAACATTGGAAAAACCCTTGAAGGTGTTACCATTTACCATCCTGATTATCTGGAAAGCTTATTAGAAAAAAATACAGTTGAAAAGCTAATTATTGCTAAAGAAAATATTGGCCCTGAAGAAAAGCAAGCTATTATTGAAAAATGTTTACAATATGACATTCGTGTTCTTTCTGTCCCTGATATTAATACTTGGATTAATGGGGAATTAAGTTTCAATCAAATTAAAGAGATTAAAATTGAAGATCTACTTGAAAGACCTCCAATTGTTTTGGATATTAACAAGATTAAGAAAAAACTTCTAAACAAAAGTATATTAGTTACAGGTGCCGCAGGTTCAATTGGAAGTGAAATTGTACGACAATTAATAAGTTTTAATCCCAAAAAAATAATTCTTTTTGATCAGGCTGAATCACCCCTGTATGATATGGAGCTTGATCTTCAGGAAAAGTTTAATTTTTACAACTTTGAGATTGTAATCGGAAACATTGCTGATGAATATAGAGTTAGAAGGCTCTTCAAAGAATTTAAACCTACGTTCGTTTATCATGCTGCTGCCTATAAGCATGTTCCAATGATGGAAAATAACCCAACCGAAGCACTAAGAACAAATATTCTTGGAACCAAGATTATAGCAGATATTTCAAACGAGTTTAATGTTGAGCAATTTGTAATGGTTTCAACTGATAAAGCAGTGAACCCTACAAATGTTATGGGTGCATCGAAAAGAATTGCCGAGATTTATATTCAAGCTTTTAATCAGGTTAGCAAAACCAATTTTATTACTACTCGTTTTGGTAATGTATTAGGCTCAAATGGATCTGTAATATTGAGATTCAAGAAACAAATTGATAAAGGAGGACCCGTTACAGTTACCCACCCCGAAGTTACTCGTTATTTTATGACCATTCCGGAAGCTTGCCAGTTAGTTCTGGAAGCTGGAGCCATTAGTGATGGTGGAGAAATATTCATTTTCGACATGGGGAAATCTGTAAAGATTATCGATCTGGCCAAAAAAATGATTAAGCTTTCAGGATTAAACATTGGCAAAGACATTCAGATAAAATTTACTGGACTAAGACCTGGCGAAAAATTATATGAAGAATTGCTAAACGACCTTGAGAATACCATTCCTACACACCATTCAAAAATAATGATCGCTCAGGTTAGGCATTATGACTTTGAACAAGTACAGTTAAAGTTTAAAGAACTTATCAAACTTCAAAAAGATCATAATAACTTTGATATTGTAAGGAAAATGAAAGAGATTGTTCCTGAATTCAAAAGCCAAAATTCTGCGTATGAAGAGCTAGATATTGAATTGCAAAATCATGAGTGATAAAGAATCTTTGTACTTTCATACAACCCCAATCCAGATTCGATTTAATGATATTGATATCATGGCTCATGTCAACAATTCTGTTTATCAGAATTATTTTGACCTGGCTCGTTTGAATTATTTTGAACAAGTATTTGATCAAAAAATGAATTGGAACGTAAATGCGTTGGTTCTTGCAAAAATCACGATCGAATACCTAAATCCAATATTCCTGGATGAAGAAATTGTTGTTCTATCAAAGGTTTATAGTTTAGGGAATAAGAGCCTTACTATGAAACAGGAAATTATGTGTGTTTCAACCAGTGAGATAAAAGCTAAAAACGAAGCCGTTTTAGTTGCTTTTGGAACAAAAGAAAATGGGGCCATTTTGTTGCCGGATGACTGGCGAAGTAAAATTATAAAGTTCGAGAAAGATATTTCGTTCTAATCCAATTCAAATAATCCGTCGGCAATATTGAGCTGAATTTCCTTTAAATCATCATCAACCTCTATAATTAATTCATCTTTTGCAGGAATCAGGAATTCTCCTGAATCAGTCTTCACATTCAAGAGTGGATTTTCAGAAATATCAATAAACTCAATCACTTTACCTATATATTTCTTGTTTTGGTCTATGATACTATACCCTAATATATCAAGGTTTTCATCTGTATTGATTTGTAAAGATTTTACTTCTGAAAAAGGAATATAAAACTCAGAGCCTACAAATTCAGATGCTTTTTCTTCTTCATCAAGTCCTTCAAGTTTGACAATAGCAGTGGTTGATGATTTTATTTTAATTTCTTCAATAAAAAAAGGAACCAATTTATTATCTATATCGATAAAAATTGATTCCAATTTTTGAATTCCTTCAGAATAATCATTATTAAATTTCAGAATAATCTCACCTTTAAGCCCAGTTGTTTTTAAAAGTGATCCCAACAAATAATGATCATCTTTTTTCATGCATGAAAATATTTTAAGCTTCTGGTGCTTTCTCAGTATTTTCTGCTTCAGGAGCTGTTTCTTCAGTAGCTTTAGCTGTTTCTTCAACAACTTCAGTAGCTTCTTCAGATTTTACCTCTTCTGTTTCTTCAACAGCTTCAGTTGCTTCCTCTGTTTGTGGCGCGTTAGCTTTTGCTTCTTTGGCAGCAGCTTCGGCATTCTTTTTAGCTAATTCTTCAGCTCTTGCTTCACGTACCTTTGTTTCAGCATCAAGACGATTTTTCAAATCGGCATCTTCACCTTTTCTTAAAGAATCTTTTTTAGCTTGAATTTTGCTTTCTTTCTCCTTCAGCCAAGCTTGGAATTTCTCCTCAACTTGTTCTTCAGTTAATGCACCTTTTTTTACTCCTTCAAGTAAGTGCTTTTTCATCATAACACCTTTGTACGACAATATAGCTCTACAAGTGTCTGTAGGTTGAGCGCCTTTTTGTAGCCAATCTAATGCTTTATCGAAATCTAATTCGATCGTAGCAGGATTTGTAACAGGATTGTACTTTCCTATGCTTTCAATGAATCTACCATCTCGTGGCGCTCTGCTATCTGCGATTACAATGTGATAAAACGGAGCTTTTTTTCTCCCTCTTCTTGTTAATCGAATTTTTACAGGCATGCTCTTTTGTTTTTAAACCTGTCTGCCGACAGGCAAGATTAATACTTAAACCTACTTTTTTAAATAGTGCGGCAAAGATACAATAATATTTAATTTATAAAACATTTTTTAAGTCTATTTAAATGATCTATTTCAGCATGTTAATAATTTTAAATCTATTAGGTTAAACAATCAGTTATTTTACAGGTTTTATTCATAAAATTTTATTACTAATTATTAACATGACCTAATTATTCGAACTGGTTTTCTTAATTTTAAAAACTGAATTCTGTTTACTAATCTGATTTATAACACCATAAAAACCAAACAATTAAAATGATAAACTTTACGCATATACATGTTCATACTCAATATTCAATTCTTGATGGCGCATCTGATGTAAAGGATTTAATTAAAAAAGCAGTAAATGATGAGATGCCAGCGATCAGTATTACTGATCATGGAAACATGTTTGGCGTAAAGCATTTTTATAACGAAGCTAAAAAACAAGGTATTAAACCTATTTTAGGTTGTGAAATATATGTTGCCAGCGGAAGCAGAACCGAGAAAACAGGCCGGGAAGATCGAAGTGGCTATCATTTAATTTTATTGGCAAAAAACAAGAAAGGGTATGAGAATCTCACAAAACTTGTTTCCTATGCCTGGATCGATGGTTTTTATTACACTCCACGAATTGATTGGGAATTACTTCGCGAATATCACGAAGGATTAATTGCATCATCGGCATGCCTAGGAGGTGAAGTTCCTCAAGCAATAATGAATGGCAGCGAAAGTGAAGGTGAAAAAATGGCTCTGCAATATAAAGAATTGTTTGGCGATGATTTTTACCTTGAGCTTCAAAGGCATAAATCGGGTGATCATAAAAAAGATGAAGATGTTTATCAAAATCAGGTTAAAGTTAACGAAGTATTGATTCGGATAGCAAAAAAACACGACATCAAAATTATTGCAACAAATGATGTTCACTTTATTAACGCCGAAGATGCTGAGGCTCACGACCGCTTAATTTGTTTAAATACAGGTAAGGATCTGGATGATCCAAACCGAATGTCTTATACCAAACAAGAGTATTTTAAGACACAGGAAGAAATGAATAAGTTATTTGCCGATATTCCTGAAGCTCTTGAAAACACCAATGAAATTGTTGCTAAAATTGAAGATATTGAACTGAATCAGGATCCTATCATGCCGGAGTTTGTATTGCCGGAAGGATTTGATAACGAAGATGATTACCTGCGCCACTTAACCTACGAAGGTGCCAAAAAAAGATATGTTGAGATCAACGATGAAGTAAAACAGCGAATAGACTTCGAACTTTCTGTTATTAAAAAAATGGAGTTCCCTGGTTATTTTCTAATTGTACAGGATTTTTTAAATGCTGCTCGTGAGATGGGCGTTTCAGTAGGTCCGGGACGAGGATCAGCCGCAGGTTCCGTGGTTGCATATTGTAATCGAATAACCGATATTGATCCTCTAAAATACAATTTACTATTTGAAAGGTTCTTAAATCCTGATCGTATTTCAATGCCCGATATCGACATCGACTTTGATGAAGACGGCCGTGAAAAAGTACTCGAGTGGGTTGTAAATAAATATGGCGAAAAACGTGTAGCACAAATTATCACTTTCGGAACTATGGCTGCGAAAATGGCTATTCGGGATGTAGCACGTGTTCAAAAACTCCCGCTTAGTGATGCAGACCGATTGGCAAAATTAGTACCCGAGCGACCTGGAATATCGTTAAAGAAAGCATTCGAAGAAGTACCCGAATTAAGAGATGCCAGAACTTCCGACAACGAGCTAATTGTACAAACATTAAAATTTGCCGAAACATTGGAAGGTTCGGTTCGACACACAGGCTTGCATGCCTGCGGTGTAATTATCGGACGACATGATTTAATTGAACATATTCCCGTTTGTACATCAAAAGACTCTAAACTTCTTGTTACCCAATTTGACGGGAGTCATGTTGAATCGGTTGGAATGCTTAAAATGGATTTTCTGGGTTTAAAAACATTATCAATAATAAAAGATGCTGTTGAAAATGTAATGGATTCGCACGGCACGGAGATTGATATTGCAACTATTCCTCTGGATGATGAAAAAACTCTCGAACTTTATAGTAATGGAGAAACTACTGGTTTATTTCAATTCGAATCAGCAGGAATGAAAAAATATCTTCGGGCTTTAAAACCAAACCGCTTCGAAGATTTAATTGCCATGAACGCTCTTTATCGTCCGGGACCAATGGATTATATCCCTTCGTTTGTTGCACGAAAACATGGAAAAGAACCGATAAACTATGATCTTCTGGAAATGGAAGAACATTTGCGTGACACTTATGGTATTACAGTTTATCAGGAACAAGTGATGCTTCTTTCTCAAAAACTGGCAGGTTTTACAAAAGGTCAGGCCGATTCGTTGCGAAAAGCAATGGGGAAAAAGAAAAAAGACCTGATGGAACAACTGAAAGAACAGTTTGTTGCCGGTTGTAAAGCAAATGGTCATGATGAAAAAATAGTAAAAAAGATTTGGAACGACTGGGAATCGTTTGCACAATATGCATTTAACAAGTCGCACTCAACATGTTATGCATATGTTTCATATCAAACGGCCTATTTAAAAGCTCATTTCCCTGCTGAATATATGGCTGCAGTATTAAGCCGCAATTTTACAGATATTAAAAAGATTACCATTTTCATGGATGAAGCCAAAAGAATGGGAATGTCTGTTTTAGGTCCTGATATTAACGAAAGTAAATTGAAATTTAATGTTAATAAAGATGGCAATATCCGTTTCGGACTGGGAGCAATTAAAGGTGTTGGTGAGGCTGCTGTTTTAAAACTTATCGAGGAAAGAAAGGCAAATGGTCCATTTAAAAATATTTTCGATTTTGTAGAAAGAGTAAATCTCAGTCAGGTAAATAAGAAAAACCTTGAAGCCTTAGCAACTGCTGGTGCGTTCGATAATCTGGATACAATTAAACGCGGACAATATTTTTCATTGGACGAAAAAGAAAATTCTTTTATCGAGAACTTAATTCGATATGGCAATAAATATCAAAACGATCAAAACAGCAACCAACAATCATTATTTGGCGGTGCTGATAGTATTGAAATTGCAAGACCTCTAATACCTGCAAACAATGACTGGTTAAAACTGGAAAAACTTAATCGCGAGAAGGAGATTATTGGTGTATACCTTTCGGCACACCCACTTGATGATTTTAGATTTGAATTCGACAACTTTTGTAATGCAAAATTAAACGAGTTTGATGATTTGGAAAGTATAAAAAACCGCGAACTTACAATTGGCGGAATAGTTACTGAAGTTAAACACTCTATGACAAAAACAGGGAAACCATTTGGGTTTTTAACCATTCAGGATTATACTGACTCATTCCGTTTTGCATTGTTTGGTAAAGACTATGAAAATTTCAGGAAATACTGTTATATCGATTATCCTTTATTAATTAAAGGAAAAGTTCAGCCACGCCCATATAACGATCAGGAACTGGAGTTTAAAATAAAAAGTATCATGTTATTAAGCCAGGTACGAGAAGAACTGATAAAAAGCATTATGTTTACAATACCTTACCATGTTGTTGATCAGGACTTTATTACTGATCTTAAAAAACACATCTTCGAAAAAGAAGGAAAAACCTTAATTAAGTTTAAGGTAATTGACAGAGAAGAGAATACATCAGTTGAATTAATCTCCAGATCAAAAGGGATAACTATTTCGGACCAATTAGTAAGCTTTTTGAAAAGAAATTCAGAGATACAATATTTAATAAATTAAACATTTTATAATTACCTTTGTCTGTATATTTAGTTTTTGAAATCAAATTTATAAAACATAAAATCTTAAAATTATGACAGTAGAAGTTAATGATTCAAATTTTGAAGAAATAGTATTGAAATCTGATAAGCCTGTAATTGTTGATTTTTGGGCAGAATGGTGTGGTCCTTGCAGAATGATTGGCCCAATTGTAGAAGAATTATCAGACGATTATAAAGATCAGGCATTATGCACAAAACTTGATGTTGACAGCAGTCCTGGTGTTGCATCAAAATATGGTATCAGAAATATACCAACCATCTTGTTTTTTAAAAATGGCGAAATTGTCGACAAACAAGTTGGTGCTGTTCCAAAAAGCAATCTCGAAGCAAAACTAAAACCTTTATTATAACAACGCAATTAAGAACAAAATCAAAGCATGGAGCGTTTCTCCATGCTTTTTTATTTATCCCTTGAAATTAATAAGATTGTACTATTATCGATTTCACTTTATTTTAGTAACTTAATCCAATTTATCGATTTAAAGTTTAATCTACATGGAAGAATATTCGAATTTAACCATAAAAGAATGGGCTGTTGAGGATCGTCCTCGTGAAAAACTTTTAAAAAAAGGTGTACAAAGTTTAAGCGATGCTGAAATTATTGCACTGTTAATCGGATCAGGCACAAAAAACGAAACCGCCGTTGAATTATCAAAAAAGGTTTTAAAATCAGCCAATAATAATTTAAATGAACTCGGGAAACTTAACGTCCCTGATTTAACCAAAATGAAAGGAATTGGAGAAGCTAAAGCAATTACAATTCTTGCTGCTCTTGAACTGGGACGACGACGAAAAATTTCCGAAATAATCACTAAAAGGAAAATAACCCAAAGCAAGGATATTTTTGAGTTATTCCAACCCATTATTGGAGATTTGCCTCATGAAGAGTTCTGGATTCTGTTATTAAACAGATCAAACAATATTATTGATAGAATTAAAATTAGCCAGGGTGGTGTTTCCGGGACCGTAATCGATGTTAAAATAATTTTGAAGCAAGCCATAGAGAAATTAGCCTCTTCAGTTATTCTGTGTCATAATCATCCTTCGGGAAATAAAAATCCAAGTAATGCCGACGATTCAATAACTCATAAATTAAAAAGTGCTGCTGAATTGTTAGATATCCAGGTACTCGATCATATTATTGTCGCTAATGTTGATTACTATAGTTACGCCGACGAAGGGAAACTTTAAAATAAAGTGTTATTTGCAAAAAATGAAAACACTTTTTTGAGCTTAGAATAATATAATTTTGAATGTCCGCTTTATGTCATAAATATTATACAAATAAATTGAAAATCAATTTGTTTGCCCCATTTCCCTAAAGGGAGTAAATTGATTTTCTTCACTCTCTTTAGGGACGGGGCAAAGGAAGAAAATCATATACTATTTTTATGACTAAAAATGGACAATCATATATAATTTAATTGTAAAGTTTATTGATTAAACATCTTAAAAATACCGAAATCAATTTTATTCGTTGGGATAACTGCATTAACAAAGCAATTAACGGGAATGTATTTGCATACTCCTGGTATTTAAATATACTTTGTGATAACTGGGAAGCTTTGGTTATGGGCGATTATCAATACGTAATGCCCTTACTTCGCAAAGTTAAGTTCAAAAAAGATATTTTTTTTCACTCTAAGCTAGGAAACCGATTAGGAGTATTTTCAAATCAATTACTTACCGAAGAAATTGTAAAAAAATTTATCGAGTCAGTCCCTCACGAACGCTCACTTATTCATATCTCTTTAAATTCATTCAACAAACTTAATTCAGGAAATGTTAAGAATATAAATACCTACGAACTGGATTTAATTCAGTCACACAAAAAAATATCCCAAAAATATTCAAATCAATTTCAAAAAGATTTACAAAAAGCGAAGGAAGATAATATTAGCGTGGTTCAAGGTCTTCTTCCCAATGATTTAATTAATTTCTCGAATATTTATTCTGTCAGATCAAATCCTAAATTAAATTTGGATGAGATTCAGAAATTAAGAATGATAATTGCCCACAGTTTAAGGTTTGGATTAAGTGAAACATACTGTGCATATAGTGCAAACAATAATTTATGTGCCGCTGCATTTTTCATCAAATCAAAAAGGAATATTTATCTTTTATATGCCGCAATAAGTAACATCGGATTAAATTCAAATGCTTTTCACTTACTTATTGATAAATATATTGAAGTACATTCCGAAAAAGATTTAACTTTGACCCTGGATAACATTATATCTAAAAATAACATGGATTTTTTTTCAGCAGTAGGTGCGCATGAATATAAATTCCAACAGTATTACTCAAATAGTCTCTCCTGGATTTATAATTTATTACTTAAAAACAGTTAAAAAATGGTGCACATTCTTGCTAAAGGAAATTCATTATTAAACCAATTTATTGCTGAACTGCGCGATAAGGAAATTCAGAAAGACAGCTTACGTTTCAGAAGAAATATGGAGCGAATAGGTGAAATCTTTGCTTATGAAATAAGTAAGCAATTTGAGTATAAACAAAAAAAAATCACCACTCCTCTGGGCATATCAGAAATGAGCCTTCCTGATTCAAAAATTGTTAATGCAACGATTCTGCGTGCAGGACTGCCTTTTCATTATGGATTGTTAAATTATTTCGATAGTGCAGAAAATGCATTCATATCGGCACACAGGAAGTACCATAAAGACGGGTCGTTTACCATACAATTCGAACATTTATCGAGCCCCGATATCGAAGGAAAAATCTTAGTTCTGTCTGATCCAATGCTCGCATCCGGAGCCTCTATGGAAATTGCATACAAAGCATTAATAGAAAGAGGAACTCCAGAACACACTCATATTGCTACTATTATTGCCAGCAATCAAGGAATTAATTACGTGAAAAAGCATATCAATATGAAAAATGTGACGATTTGGGCTGGCGATGTAGATGATGAACTAACATCTAAATCGTATATTGTTCCCGGACTCGGGGATGCCGGCGATTTAGCTTTTGGGAGCAAAATGTAAGCGTATAATTTCTTTAGTTAATTCAAGATTGAGATCTATTTAAAATCAAATGATCTGATAATTCAATTATAATTGTTTATTGCTGAAACTATATTTTTATGTGCTAACTTTAAAACACTATTAACAACAGCAATTACCAAGATTGCAAGAATTAAAATAGAGGGAAATATATAGAGTACTAAACCCTTCTTGATATGAAAAACAAAACCCGACAGCCACTCATTAGATATATATAAAAATAGTAAGCATGCGATTAGAATTGAAACCATATAAACTATAAAATACTCTTTCATTAATAAGTTAATAATGCTTTGTACTGATGCTCCGTGAATTTTTCTTATAACAATATCTTTTGATCTAAAATCAACAATTGATCTTGAATAGAAATAAAAGCCTGAAAAAACCAGCAATAAAGTAAGTGTTGAAAATAGTACAACATACTTTAACATGAAATCTTCCTCTTTATATAAGGATTTAATATGATCTTCATAAAATGTCAATTGAGGACTTTTTCCATGAATAGACTCATAAACGACAGAAACACTTTTGGCAATTGTTTCATCTTCTGTTATTGTATTTACTATTATTTCTTTACAAAATTCCGGATCACATTGAATTACAATAGGAAAATTGTCTTTTCGGACAGGTACCATACTAATATCTTCAACAACACCAATAATTTTTATCCCGGGTTTTAACTCATAACCAATTATTTTATCTACACCTAATTCATTGGCTAAGGATTCACTTACAACACAACATGATTCATAATTCCTGTAGTTTTGGAAACCTTCTCCCTGCACATATCTTACACCAATAGTTTCTAAAGTATTTTGATCTACAAGCAGGATTGCTGTTAAAACTTCCTTATCTCCATTACACTTAACCCGTGTCATTCTTTGCGGAAAATTCGATGGAGGTAGTTCTCCTATTCTGGTTACTCCAGCAATCAGTGAAACTTTTTTTAGTTCCTCTGAAAACACATTGTATTCTTGTGCCGACAAATCATTATTTAAAATTATTAAGTTTCGATTCTTAATTCCCAAATCTCTGTTAATGGCATATTGCAATTGTGTTCTAACAGTAAATGAAAACGCGATTAAAACAAAAGCAACAATAACTTGCACACCAAGAAATACATCGCCAAACACTTTTTTCATTTTTGCTTCATTGCTATATTTTATTCTGTCTAAACGTCTTATTTTTATTATTGATTTATAGTAAAACAAAGGGATAACTATTGTGGTGATAAGAATAACAGAGAAAACAATCACAAAAACTACATCAAACCAATGGGAGTAACTTTTTAGAACAACGTTCAAGCTTTCAATAGTTACAATTGCCTTTTTACTAATTAGATATGCAAAACTGGCAGCAATAAAAACAAATAAAGCGCTATCAGATATAATCCCATAAAATATATTCCTTTTCTTAAGCCCTAATATTCTTTTCAAAGTGAATTCTCTAACTCTTGCCCTTATTAAAACTATAAACATAAAATTATAATTAAACATAATACACAAAAGCATTAAGGCTAATGCAACAAGAAGTACAATTAATAATTTTAGGTTCCCTGAAGGATAAAAATTGAAATTCAAGAATCCCGATTTTAGATAAACTTCTTTTAAGGGCTGAAAAAGGAAGCCTTCCTTATATTTAATCCCGTTATATTCATATTCCTCAGCCTGGACATTATTTAAATTATCAATATTACCATCTTCTTTTAATAATAAGAATGCCAGATTAACATCATCATCATAAAAATCAAATCCAACTTCACTCTTAATAAAAATATCACTTTGCATGCAAGTTGTATTTTGAAAATCATCAATTACTCCTGCTATGCTTACTTGGATTGTATCATTCTTGTCAGCAATAACCAGGCTTTCTCCTATAGGGTTCCTTCCTCCAAATGTAGTTCTCGAAAAGGATCTGGAAATTACACATACATTCTTAAGCTGTTTAAAAGATGAAATATTCCCATAAATAAATTCAGGAGTAAACGTATTTAAGAAATCTCCCTCAAAAAATGTAACATTCTGGGTTAATTGTTTTTCGGCACTTGTTATACACATATCACGCATAAGACGCAAGCCTACCGTAGACTCCACTTCAGGATAGTCTCTTTGTAAATCTTCAAGAATTGTAATATAGGAATCTAAACTAAAAGCAGGCTTCGACCCGATAGTAATTGTACTAACTATTCTATAAATTCGGTTTTTCTTTTGAAAATCATCATAATTTAACTCACCATAAATAAACAAGCTTGTTAAACTAATTACAGATAGTAATATTACATATCCAATAAAATTTACAAAAAATAGCGAAAAGCTTTTTGTTATTCTTCGATAAAGTAACGTGAAATATAATTTTATCATAGAATCTTAACTCAGAAAAATAATCGAATCTTCTATATAACAAGGATAATTCTTTTTTATTTAATTTTTAAGTTGTTTGTTAAGTTTATTTTTAGTTCTCCTCAACAGTTTTAATCTCAAACGAATTAACATATTGAAAGGGCTCTTAACAATTTTAAATTCATTGCACAGTTCATTTTTTGTAACTACTCAGGTAATTTATAATATTGAATATTTGTTTTTTAAGATTAAAAATTCCACGCAAAGAATGCAAAGTTAAAAAATACAAAAACCGCAAAGGGCTAGCCATAAACACTTTGCGCTTTTTGCGATAATCTTTGCGAACTTTGCGCGGAATGTTTATCCTATTGGTATTTAATTAAATAGAACCATTTAGCCTATCCGGGTTGTACCCATTTTTTTTCTGACTGTCTGGTACTTATTCATTACTTGTTCAACCAGAAACCAGCGACACGTAACAAGTAACAAAAGATATAATCCTTAAAGTCGAATAACTTCAGAATGATCCTCACACTCTTGTAATAATAAGGAAAGGGGTTTTTTAAATACCGGATGAATAAAATCAGGGCTAATTTCGACCAGAGGTTTTAATGTAAACCTTCTTAAGTGCAATCTTTCATGTGGTATTACTATTTGCTTTGTTCGTACAATTTCTTCGTTATAAAAAAGGATGTCAACATCCATTGTTCTGGAAGCGTAATTCACTGATCGTCTAACGCGACCTAAATCTGTTTCAATTTCTAAACATGTATGTAATAATTTGATCGGAGTTAACCTTGTTGATACTATCAATACCTGGTTTAAAAAATTTTGTTCGGACTCAAATCCCCAGGGAGCAGTTTCATAAATCGAAGAGAATTTTATAATCAAACCTATGCTTTCCAGGATCTTCTTTTTTGCCATTTCTAATAAGGCAAATCGATCGTTTAAATTTCCTCCGATCAATAAATAACATTGATTCATACAATTATTTTAGCAATTAAAATGTAATAAAAACAAAAATAAGTAAACTAATACAATAAATTTATGTTCTTACATCTAACATACAATCTCAATTATTTTAAATTTTTTTACCCTCAACTAATTATTTTTAGTTGTTAGATTGATTTTAAAAATATAATTTTATCAATTATCAATAAAAATTAACCTTTAACACAAATAAAATGAAAAGTTTTTTTAAGTATTTACTAGCCTCAGTATTAGGGGTATTATTAGCAGGAATTTTAATGTTTTTTATCATTATTGGTGGTATTGGAGCAATGGTTTCTTCACAGGATCAACCTGTAAAAATAAAACCACACACCGTATTGCATGTTGAGCTTAATCAGCCTATTATGGATAGAAATAGTAATAATCCGATGGCAAATTTTGATTTCGCCAGCTTTTCTCCTATTCAGCAACTTGGTTTAAACGATATTCTAAACAATATCGAAAAGGCAAAAACAGACCCAAACATCGATGGAATATATCTTGATTTAACGGCAATACCAGCAGGAATTGCTACCATCGAAGAAATACGAAATGCACTGATTAAGTTTAAAGAAACAGAGAAATTTATTCTGGCATATTCCGACACTTACACACAACCTTCGTACTATTTAGCAAGTGTTGCCGATAAAGTTTACATGAATCCTGAAGGATTACTTATGCTTGTTGGTTTGCGTGCCGAAATGATGTTCTTTAAAGAAACCATGGAGAAAATTGGTGTTGAACCCCAGATTATTCGTCATGGTAAGTTTAAAAGTGCGGTTGAGCCATTCATGTATAATAAAATGAGTGATGAAAATCGCGAACAAGTGATGACCTATATGGGATCAATTTGGAATCAGATGCTTAAAGGTATTTCACAAGAAAGAAATATCAGCATTAAAAAATTAAATGAATTATCCGATAATCTTACATTGAAGAATGCCAAAGCTGCAGTTGAAAATGGCTTAATTGATGAACTAAAATATAAAGATGAGATTTTAGCTGAACTGGCTGAATTGACCAGCACAACAGATGATAGTAAGATTGAAAATATCTCATTATCAAAATACACAAAGGTTCCTAATCATGAACGTAAATCATTGGAAAAAGATAAAATAGCTGTTGTTTATGCTAGTGGAGCCGTAATAATGGGCGAAGGCGAAGAAGGAACTATTGGTTCGGATCGTATTTCAAAAGCAATTCGCGAAGCACGAAAAGATTCATCGGTAAAAGCAATTGTGTTTAGAGTAAATTCCGGAGGAGGAAGTGCCCTGGCTTCTGAAGTCATTTGGCGTGAAGTAAAATTAGCTCAGGAAGTTAAACCCGTTATAGCATCTATGGGTGATGTTGCAGCTTCCGGAGGATATTATATTGTTGCTCCTGCTCAAAAAATTCTTGCCAGCCCAAATACAATTACCGGATCAATTGGGGTATTTGGTTTGTTGTTTAATGGCAAAGAACTATTGAATGATAAATTAGGTATTCATGTTGATGTAGCTAAAACAAATAACTACTCTGATCTTGGAACTTTTAGCCGACGATTAACTGCACAAGAAAGGGAAGTGATCCAATTCAGCATTGAAGAAATATATGAAACTTTCATCACTCATGTTGCCGAAGGCAGAAACATGACCAAAGAAGATGTTGATAAAATAGGCCAGGGACGAGTTTGGAGTGGAGCAAATGCTATTGAAATTGGATTAATCGATGGATTTGGTGGACTTGAAGATGCCATAAAATTAGCAGCTGAAACAGCCGGTATAGAAAGTTACCGAACAGTTAACTTCCCTAAATTAAAAGATCCGTTTCAGCAGATACTGGATGAACTTCAGGGAAATGTACGAGCATCAATAATAAAACAAGAACTTGGAACCGAATATAAATATTACAAAGCATTAAAGAATCTTACAGAAATGGAAGGTGTTCAAGCAAGAATCCCTTATGAGGTAGAAATTTACTAATCTTATCATCCATCCGTCTAGCAGTTTTGAACCGCCAGACGTTTATATCATTGAAAGCGCTCTTTTTTTTGGGCGCTTTTTAATTTTCTTTGCGACTTTGCGACTTTGCGACTTTGCGGTGAAAATTAAATTTGTTTCAATTTTTATTTTATTGTAAAGCCTTACGGGCTTTCAATATCCATTTCGAAGTATCCAGCGGACTAATTCCTTTGTATTCCCTGGTTTGTCCCAATTCATCAGAACAATCCTGGTAACCATAAAATTTAGTCGAGATTTTTGCCTTACCACCTGAGCGAGAACTTAAACGTACAGGGAAATCCAAGGATGTTGAAACAGGTAATATCCCTGATAATATAAATTTCCCGTTCTCCATTTCAGGACTTTCAAAGCTTCCACGCATTTGTGTTACATCACTTGTTATGGCCCCCAGTAAATCTTCGGTTGCTGATATTTTAAATGATATGAATGGTTCCAATAAAGTTGTCCCTGTATTTACCAATCCATTCATGATACCCATTGGAGTTGCCACCACAAAATCACCCGGGTTAGAATGCATCTGATGATCTTCACCTTCGATTAATGTAATTTTCAGATCTGTAACTTCCCATCCTTTTAGTCCCTGCTTCAATGCATTTGGAATTGTTCGTTCTACTTCATTCTGGTATTTCTGCTGAATATCATCAACAGAAATTTTCGATTTATAAACAACTCCACTACCCCTTTCACCGGGTTCAATTAAAAATTTCAATATCGCCCAGCAAGGTTTTGGCATCCAGTATTGTACAAACCCTTCTCCTGCTTTGGATGGAGTTTCTTTATAAATTACAGTTGGATCATCAAATTTTGCTTTTATTCCAAAACGATTTTCTATGATTTTTTCAAGAACTTCAATCTGAATCCAACCCATAATCTTCACATGCAATTCTTTATCTTCACGTAACCATTCAAAATCTAATGATGGATCTTCTTTGGTAAGTTCCTGCAAGGCTTCAGCTAATGCAGGATAATCTTTGTCTTTATCAGGTTTCACTTGTACCGTAAGCAAAGGAGTTCGCAAACTAATATCGTTTGGTAAAGAATCCGAAAATATCCCCAAAACATCACCAATTTTTGCATGTTGCAATCCGCAAATACCAGCTATATCTCCAGCTCTTACTTCACCAATATCTTCAAATTTATTCGAAATTAATTTTCGAACCTGTGTTACTTTTTCTTCTATGTTTTGAGAAGCATTCTTGATTAACTCGCGATTTTTAATTTCACCACTATAAACTTTTACATGAGCAACCTGTCCCATGGTTTTTTCATGGCTGATTTTATAAACCAATGCTGATAAGTCTTTTGATTCATTTTTTGGAGGACCAGGAAGATAATGAACTATTGCATCTAACAATTCTTTGACACCAATTGCATTTTTTGCTGATCCCATTAAAACAGGATAAAGTTTACATTGATACACGGAATGAACCAGCGAATTATCAAGTTCCCCAAATAAAAGCCTTTGATCATCAAGATATTTCTCCAGAATTTGCTCATCCGCATTTGCAATTTGCTCAATTACATCCTCATTGATTTCTTGATTATTCCAAACAAATTCAATATTTGCTTCATTCGATGCTTCGTGGTTTACCCTATTAAAAACAACTAAGTTATCCGTTAATTCTTTTTTTATTTCTTTAATTACCAGTTCAACATTGGCGCCGGCTCTATCAATCTTATTAATAAAAAGAATGGCGGGAATCTTAAGATTTTGGAGAGCATTCCATAAGGTTTCTGTATGTGCCTGAACACCTTCAACTGCAGAAACCACCAAAACAGCACAATCTAAAACCCTCAGAACACGCTCCACGTCAGCAGAAAAATCGACGTGACCCGGAGTATCTATTAAATTAATTTTTACTCCTTCCCATTCAAATGATGTATTGGATGATCGGACAGAAATACCCCGCTCACGCTCTACATCCAAAAAATCAGTCTGCGTTGTTCCATCATCAACACTTCCTAATTTTTTAGTTTGCCCGCTTAAATAAAGAAAATTCTCGCTTATCGTTGTTTTTCCGGCATCCACATGGGCCAGTATTCCTATATTTCTGATTTCAGAACTCATGAATCTATATATAAAAGCTGCAAACTTAACAAAGTCATTTAAATTCTGAAAATGAATATCCGTTTTTGTACCTAAAATGCAGCCAATAGAATGAAAATCAATTGTTTTGACCCTCCCAAAAGTTTTCGGGACTAAAGGGA
>DMBU01000016.1:0-49425 GCA_003446015.1 Bacteroidales bacterium
CAAGAAAAGAACAATAAAAAACCAATTGTTAATTAAAAAGTCATTCATTAAATGTAGAAATACAATTTCTCGATCTTTACCGATGTAAATTATAATTCATTTAATAAGATACTACAATGTTCTATTCTAATTATGTAAAAATTCTGTTTTCTCGATACTAGTTCTACTAATGTTTCAGAGTAACAGTAAAGCCCTGCTGAGGTAATCTTTTGATGCAAAAATGAATGCTTTTAGAACAACTTTAAGAGGGGTGAACAATACAACTTTCTATTTTAAATAAAGTAGCAAAACTTATGCTTAATTTTTATCAACCCACAAGAATCTGTAGTGATCCCTGTTTATCTTTCGACGGACTAATATAAGGTTATACTGAACCTTGTTGAAGTATAGACATAAAAAAGGCTCCTGTATGGAGCCTTCTAACTAACCAGCCTGCCGATTGGCAAACTTAAACTTTTAACTTTTTTTCAATCGATTCTATTTGACTTTTAAAGCGTTTATCGGTATCCATTAAATTATTTACTGTTTTACAAGCATGCAAAACTGTGGCATGATCTTTTCCTCCAATTAATGCTCCAATTGAAGCAAGTGATGATTTAGTCAATGATTTTGAAAAATACATCGCAATCTGGCGTGCTTGAACAATTTCTCGCTTACGCGTTTTTGATTGTAATAAATCAGGAGCCAAATTGAAATAATCACAAACTACTTTTTGAATATAATCGACTGATATTTCCTTTTTAGAGTTTTTAACTAATCTGTCGATCATTTGTTTTGCTAACTCTAATGTAATTTCCTTTTTATTTAATGTTGATTGAGCTAACAGTGAAATTAATGCTCCTTCAAGTTCACGAACATTTGTAGTGATATGAGATGCAATGTATTCAATTACCTCATCTGACATGTCTATGCCATCATGGTATACTTTCTGACGAAGAATAGCGATTCTTGTTTCAAAATCAGGGATTTGTAAATCGGCTGATAATCCCCATTTAAATCTTGAAAGAAGACGTTGTTCCATTCCTTGCATTTCAACCGGAGCTTTATCTGATGTTAAAATCAGTTGTTTTCCTGATTGATGCAAATGATTAAATATATGAAAGAATATATCTTGTGTTTTTTCTTTTCCTGCAAACTCATGAACATCATCAATAATTAAAACATCAATCATTTGATAGAAATGCAAGAAATCGTTTTTATTATTATTTCGCACCGATTCTACAAACTGAGTTTGAAACTTATTTGCATTCACATAAAGTACAGTTTTTTCAGGAAACTGTTCTTTTACTTTAATCCCAATAGCTTGTGATAAGTGAGTTTTACCCAGTCCAGAGTCTCCATATAAAAATAATGGATTAAAAGCAGTCCCACCCGGATTATCACCAACAGCTCCACCTGCTGATCTTGCTAGTCGATTACATTCGCCTTCAACAAAATTTGCAAAATTATTATCTGGGTTTAACCTGGGATCAACATGTAATTTTTTAATTCCAGGAATAATAAATGGATTTTTTATTGATTTTTCTTCAGAGCTAAAAGGAACTGATACAGGTTTATTTGTTAATTCGGCTTTATAATTTGTTGGGAATTTTACCGTAAAAGGCTTATTGTTAGAGTATATGCTGTTTTCCATAACAACACTATATTCTAATTTAGCATTCTCACCAAGCTCTTTACGTAATGTCTTTCTTAGAATATCTATGTATTGTTCTTCCAGGTATTCATAAAAGAAAGGACTAGGGACTTGAATTGTTAAAATGTTTTCTTCTAATTTCAGCGG
Source organism: Bacteroidales bacterium (assembly GCA_003446015.1). GTDB lineage: Bacteria > Bacteroidota > Bacteroidia > Bacteroidales > UBA12077 > UBA12077. Next base: position 1,781 of record DMBU01000016.1, read on the forward strand.
AACAATTGGTTCAAACCATGTTCTAAAACTAATTGATGGTACGTTGTCTTTAATAATCTTTAGGCAATTGCTCCAAATCTCGTGATAGTTTTTATTATCCATTTAACTCACAAACTTTTATATTTTTTCACTTCTTTTTTTATCGCTCAAACAAATTTGTGAAAAAAAAAAGGAAAAAAAAATTTAAATAGGGTTGTTTTTTTGGAAAAAAAGATATGGGTTTTTATATCAACCTTTTAATTTTAGAAACTTTTTTTTAATAATTTAAATATCAGAATATCAGATGCTTATATTTGTCTCGTGTTAAGGGATTGTTAATTAAACGATTACTCTGAATTAACTAAAGGTTAATTTTATTTGAATAAAATTTAAAGATTAAAATTTGAAAAAAAAGTAAAATTTAAATTTAATATAAGCTAATAGAAGACTCTTATGTCTTTTATTTTTTATTCTTTTTCCCAAACAATGAAAAATGAACATAGCGTTTTGGGTTTTCGTTCAGATCAACTACCAGACTATCTAAATCTGCTGCTAAGTTATTTAGGTTATGATATAACGAATCGTTATGAATAAGCATACCAATTGTACCTTCTCCGCGATTAATTTTACTTGAAATAGCACTAAATTCAGCTAAGGTTTTATTTGCGTTTAATATCGTAGCTTTAATATTGGCTTGTTCGAGAGAATCACTTATACTTGAAAAATTAGTTAAAATATTAGAAATTTGCTCGTTGTTCTTCTTAAGATTAGTTGATATAGATTCAGCATTTCTTAAAATAGCAGCAAGTTTTGAGTTTTCTGAATCGACTAATTCGTTTATGTTATTCGTTATTTTATTCAAATTGTCCAAAGAGCCTTTTAAGTTTTCTCTTCGTTCACTATCAAATATTGCAAGAACCGAATCAACGGATACTATTACGTTTTCTAATTTGTTTTTTAAGGGAAGTAATTCAGTGCTCAAACTGCTAATTAAATCTTGCTCTAGTTCTCCAATTATTGTATCACCATTGGTATGGTATTTATTTGATTCAGAAAATTCCAATTTAATGGCTTTACCAGCAATTAAAGTTGCCGGGTAAATGATGGCTTTAGAATTTACAGGGAGTCCAATATCTTCACTTAAAGAAAACTTAACTACAATTTTACTTTGATCTTTTTTGTGAAATTTAATCGATTCAATAACACCAACTTTAAAACCATTTACAAAAACAGGGCTAGCTTCTTCAAGACCATCAATATTATTATATACAGCATAAAAGGTTTTATTTGAAGAGAGAATGTTTTTTCCCTTTAGAAAGTTAAATCCCCAGATAAAAAAGGCAATAATGATAACTGCTATAATTCCTATTTTTATTTCTTTATTTAATTTCATTTTTTTCTAAATTATTTATTGATTTTATTTATCGCCTCATTAATAGGAATGAGGTTTTTGTTTTGGTCAACAGCAATGATAAATGCATCGGGGAATTTTTCTTCCACAATTTTTTTATAATCAACTATTTTTTCAAAACTAGAAGTTGAGCCAACAGTATACTTATAATATTGATCAAACTTATATTCTTCAATATTCTCAAAACCCTTAAAAAATTCTGAATCAGAAGGAATTGAATTCGTTGATGATGCTATTTGAACCTTAAAGAAAATATCAGATTCTGAATAATTGGTTGTGTTAACCGAATCATAACTTGAAACTATAGTTTCATATTTAAGATCAGTATTTAGCTTTGTAACAAACATGCTTTTTTCTTCAATTGTAGATTTGTAATTTTTAAATGCACGGTAAATTGCTGAGGCAATATATTCTTGTCCCTCGGAACTTATCAAATATCTTTCTTCCTGCGGATTAGTAAGAAATCCAACTTCAACTAAAACGCTTGGCATTGTTGTTTTCCAAAGCACCAGAAATCCAGCCTGTTTAACTCCACGACTTTTTCTAAGTGCTCTGGTTGCAAATTCTGTTTCTACAAACGAGGCATAATTTAAGCTTTGTTCTATAAAGGTATTTTGTAAAAATGAAAATATAATATAAGATTCTGCTGAGTTTGGATCAAATCCTTCATACTTGGTTGAATAATCTTCCTCAAATAAAATAGCAGAGTTTTCCATCTTGGCAACTTCAAAGTTACCATCTGTTTTATGCAGTCCCATTGCATATGTTTCTGTTCCATATGCGTTTGGATTTTTATTCCCGTTACAATGTATCGATATAAAAAGGTCGGCTTTATTTTTATTGGCAATATCTGCTCTTTCATCAAGAGGAACAAATACATCTTTTGTGCGGGTGTAAATTACTTTAACATCCGGAAGGTTTTCTTCTATGTATGTTCCCAGTTTTAAAGCAATAGCTAAAACGATTTCCTTTTCCTTTACTTTCTTACCTGAAGCACCATCATCTTTACCACCATGACCAGCATCAATAACAATGGTTTTTATTGAATATTTTTCTTCTTTCTGGGCACTGCTGGTTGAAATTAGACAAAAATTAAGGAATATTAACATTAATAATGTTAACCGACATCTCATTTGTTTAAAAAAAATCGTTATAAAATACATCTTCTTAATTAATGTATACAATATTTTAATTAGTTTTGGAGCTCTAAAAATAACTGTAATTGCACAAAAATAGTATAATTAAATTGTATTTAAAATTTACACATTTCGTTTTTTTCTTTGTATTGATTATTTGTATTCCTTTCAAAGGTTTTGCCCAAATTAAAAGCAACGCAAAACAGGATGATTTGAATATAAAAAATAATGCATCGGTAAACGATACAATTTCGTTAAGTGATTCCTCTTCAATAAATTCGACTAAAAAAAGCAATAATTTCATTGACACAAAAGTGGTTTATGATGCTGTTGATTCAATTGTGCTTTCGAATGATTCAAAAAAAGTGTTTCTATATAAAAATGCTAAAATTGTATATGGTGATATAATACTTGAAGCAGATTATATTGAATATGATCAGGAGAAGGACTTTGTATATGCAAGGGGGGTGGAGGATACATTGGGGAATCTTTCTGGTAAGCCTAAGTTTAAAGAAAAGAATGAGGAATTTATAGCTAAAACCATAAAATATAACTTTAAAACGAAAAAGGGATACATTGAAGAAGTATTTACTGAAGAAGAGCAGGGTTTTTTGCATAGTGAAAGAACACAAAAAAATGAAGATAATAGTTTCCTGTTAAATAAGGGAAAGTATACTACTTGTGAGAATGAAGACCATCCACACTTTTATTTATCAATGACAAAAGCCAAAGTTATTCCAAACGATAAAATTATTTCAGGACCTGCTTATTTAGTAATTGAAGATATTCCGATGCCTCTGGGAGTGCCATTTGGTTTTTTTCCAAATCAGAGTGAATATTCATCGGGTATTATGATTCCTAAGTATGGCGAAGAAAATAAACGAGGCTTCTTTTTACAAGACGGAGGATATTATTTTGGAATAAATGATAAAATGGACTTAGCACTGACTGGTGATATCTTTTCGAAAGGATCATGGGGTAGTGATCTTCAATTTAGGTTTAAGAAAAGATACAAATTTAATACTCTCTTTAATTTTAGTTACGCTGAGTTTATTAAAAGTGAGGAAGGATTGCCCGATTATTCAAAATCAAAAGATATGTCTATTCGATGGACTCATTCACAAGATCCTAAAGCAAATCCAAATACAAAATTCTCTGCAAGTGTTAATTACAGTACTTCAACTTACGATCAGTTTAATAGTAAAACGCCTGAACAACGAAGCACAAATACTAAAAGTTCAAGTATTTCATATGGTAAAAGCTGGCCCGATAGTCCTTTTCGTTTTAACATGGATTTAAAACATTCTCAAAATAGCAATACTAATAATATTACGCTAACACTTCCTGTAATGACTCTTAATATGGACAGACAGTATCCATTTAGAAGAAAAAATCCAACAGGAGATATGAAATGGTACGAAGATATTGAAATACAATACTCTTCTAAAATGGAAAACAGAATTACTACGAAAGATACTTTACTATTTCATGGTACAGAATGGAGCGATTTTGAAAATGGATTCCAACACAGTATTCCATTGAGCACAAACTTTAAGATTTTAAAATATTTCAATTTAAGCCCAAGGGTTGAATATACAGGAATATTATACCCAGATTATATCGATTATACTTCAGAAGTTTTTGTTGACCCCGAAACAGGTAAGCAATATGTTGATATTGATACGATTGAACAACCAACCATTAAATATGCGCAATTTGTTGAGCCATCAGTTTCATTGGGTGTAGGACCCAATATTTACGGGATGTATCAAATTAAAAATTCTAATTCAAATATAGTTGCTGTAAGACATGTTGTTACCCCTTCGGTAAGTGTTTCGTACAGACCAGATCTTGGTAGTATGGTTGATGGATATTATAAAACTTATTATACTGATACTTTATTAACTAAAACCAGAGAATATTCAATTTTTGATAACGGCATTTATAGACTCCCTTCAACACCCGGGCAGAGTGGAAGTATAAATTTTGGTTTAAATAATAATTTGGAAATGAAGGTTCGTAATCCTGAAGATACAACTGGAACCGGAACAAAAAAGATTAAGCTTTTAGAGAGTTTTAAACTTTCAACGAGTTACAATATTTTTACTGATTCTTTAAACTGGAGCCAAATATCAATAAGTGCAAGAACATCGATGTTTGAAAATAAATTAAGTTTTAATGTTAATGCAACTGTCGACCCATATGCAATCAATGAAAAAGGGAAAGTGTATAATGAGTTTCAATGGAATACAAAAGATGGAGGAATTGGAAGGTTAGAAAGAGTCGATTTTTCAGTTGATGTTAAGTTGAAATCTAAAAAAGGGGGTGAAGAAGATAATAATACCTCTCAACCGAAAATTGGAAGGAGTGCTGATGAATTTTCAAGATTTGGGGACCAGGCATTATATGATCAGCAGGAACAAATCCTAACATATGTTGATTTTGAAATCCCGTGGAATTTAAGTGCTAATTACAAAATTGTATATACAAAAACAGGGCTGGAGTCTACAAAAAAGATTACTCAAACAATGAGTCTTTCAGGAAATATTAGTTTAACACCGAAGTGGAAGGTTAGTTTTAGAGCTAATTACGATCTAGTTTCAAATGAGCTCTCCAGTACTACTATTAATATTCATCGCGATTTACATTGCTGGGAAGCTACTTTTTCATGGATTCCGGTTGGGTATATGCAAAGTTATAATTTTCAGATTAATGTAAAAGGATCTACCTTACGAGATTTCTTAAAATATAATAAACGTAAATCATGGCAGGATAATTTATAGTTTCTTATCCTTTATTAAACTTTGAATGTTAAAGATTAAACTCCTTTCTTACTGATTTACCCAATTTTCTAATATTTTGGTACCAAATTTAGTCATAACTGATTCGGGGTGAAATTGTACCCCTCTAATATCTAATATTTTATGCCTTATTGACATAACTTGATTTTTTGTATCAACTGAAGTGATTTCTAATTCATCTGGTAAGTTCTGATCATTAACGATCCAGGAATGGTATCTTCCTGAATAAAACCTTTTAGGGATATTTTTAAAGATATAATCTTCTTTTATAATTATTGTTTCAAATTCACGTCCATGATTTACTTCGTTCATATTTAGCAAACTACCACCAAGATACTCTGCAATTGCCTGATGCCCAAGACAAACTCCAAGTATTGATTTGAAATCTTTATAAGAATCCAAAATCTTATTCATGATGTTCGTATCCGAAGGTAAACCAGGGCCGGGTGAAAAAACAATTTTATCAAATTTCTGCAATTCAGAGATGTTAATTTCATCAATTCTTTTTACAACAACTTCTGTTGCATGTTGTTCTATAATATGTACAAGGTTATAAGTAAAAGAATCGTAGTTATCTACAATGATTATTTTCATTCTCTAATTTTTATTAGCAGGCAAATTAAACTAATTTTGTTTATCTAAACTAAATTGTAAAATAAATCATGAAAAAAATAATTTTTACTGAAAAAGCTCCGAAAGCTATTGGGCCATATAGTCAGGCTGTTGAGGCAAATGGAACATTGTATATCTCGGGGCAAATTCCAATCATTCCTGAAACAGGCAAAATACCGGAAGGTATTAAAGAACAAACCGAACAAGTAATGAAAAATATCGGAGCAATATTAAAAGCAGCAGGTTATGCTTACGAGAATGTTGTTAAATCAACTTGTTTATTAAGCGATATGGACAATTTTCAGGCAATGAACGAAGTTTATGGTAATTATTATAAAGAAAATCCTCCAGCAAGGGCAGCATATGGTGTTGTAAAATTGCCTTTAGGGGTTTTAATTGAAATTGAAACGATTGCAGTAAAGTAAGTGAGACTATAATTTTTGATAAGAAATTATTTAGTCGAACTTATCCCTATTGTGTAGCAAATCGGGATCTATTATTAAAAATCTCAGAAATGTTAATAGACAATAGATTTTCATGAACGATTAAAAAACATAAAAAAAGCTTCCGAATTTCGGAAGCTTTTTGTTTTTATAGCAGACTGTGAATTATTCAGCAATAATTTCGAACTCGATATCAACACTAACTTCTTTATGTAATTTAATCGTTGCAGTGTATTTACCAACTTCTTTAATTTGATCTTCAGGAATTGAAATATTTTTTCTTTCAATTTCATAACCTTTTTCTTTCAATGCTTCAGCAAGTTGGATTGTATTTACAGAACCAAATATTTTGCCTGTAGAACTTGTCTTAGCACCAATTGATAATGAAATTTTTCCAATTTTTTTAGCAGTTTCCTGAGCTTCGTTTTTGATTTTTTCTTCTTTATGAGCTCTTTGTCTGATATTCTCTTCATGCATTTTTTTTGCAGAAGGAGTTGCAAGAACTGCCATTCCCTTAGGAATTAAGAAATTTCTTCCGTAACCGTTTTTTACAGTTACAATATCGTTTTTATTTCCGATGCTTTGTATATCTTGTTTTAAAATGACTTCCATTTTATATCCTCCGTATTGTTATTTTAACATATCAGTTACATAAGGTAAAAAAGCTAAGTGACGAGCTCTTTTAATAGCTTTTGCAACTTTTCTCTGGTATTTTAAAGATGTTCCGGTTAAACGTCTTGGTAAAATTTTACCTTGCTCGTTTACGAATTTCTTTAAGAATTCAGGATCTTTATAGTCGATATACCTAATCTTATTTTTCTTGAAACGACAGTATTTTTTCTTTTTAATTTCTACCGTTGGGGGTGTTAAATATCTAATTTCTGATTGATTTTGAGCCATGACCTATTCCTCCACTTTAGTTTCTTTTTTACTTCTTTTCTTTTCGCTATATGCAACAGCAAATTTATCCATCTTGAAAGTTAAGAAACGGATGATTCTTTCATCACGTCTGTATTCAGTTTCAAGTTTTTGGATAACATTTCCTTCTGCTTTAAATTCAACTAAATAATAAAATCCAGTCGATTTTTTTTGGATAGGATAAGCTAGCTTCTTTAATCCCCAATTTTCTTCGTGCACTATTTCAGCACCACTTTCTTTTAAAATTCCTAAGAATTTTTCAACCGCTTCCTTCATCTGAACATCAGACAAAACGGGAGTTGTAATGAAAACGGTTTCATAATGATTCATCATAATTTAAAATTTTAATTATTAATTATCGAGCCGCAAAATTAGAATATTTTTTATTTAATACAAAAGAAATTGCAAGTAAATGAAATCGATAGCGTTAAAAACTGACAATCTTAAGAATTGTGAATAAATAATTGGAAGGTTTTAAAACTTATTAAACGAAATTACTCAAAAATTTTACCTTTGTAGAACTAAGTTGAAATTAATGCTCATATGGAAAATTTTATTGTTTCTGCAAGAAAATACAGACCTTCTACTTTTAAGTCAGTTATTGGACAAGCTTCAATAACTGTTACATTAAAAAATGCGATTAAAAATAATCATTTAGCTCACGCTTATTTATTTTGTGGTCCAAGAGGAGTTGGAAAAACAACTTGTGCAAGAATATTTGCAAAAACTATAAATTGTAAGAACCTCGATGAAAATGTTGAGCCTTGCAATACGTGTGAATCATGCGAGTCGTTTAGTCAAAACAGATCTTATAATATTCATGAACTGGATGCGGCATCCAATAATTCAGTAGAGGATATACGAAACCTGATAGAACAGGTGCGAATACCACCTCAGGTAGGGAAGTACAGCATCTATATTATTGATGAGGTTCATATGTTGTCTTCTCAGGCATTTAACGCTTTTCTTAAAACGCTTGAGGAGCCTCCTGCACATGCTATATTTATTCTTGCTACAACAGAAAAACATAAAATTATTCCAACAATTTTATCAAGATGTCAGATTTTTGATTTCAATAGAATAAAAGTTGATGATACGGTTGAATATCTTGAATACATAGCCAAAAACGAGAATATAACTTACGAGCTTGATGCCTTGAATATTATTGCGCAAAAAGCTGATGGAGCTATGAGAGATGCTCTTTCAATATTTGACCAGGTTGTAAGTTTTTCAGGAAATAACATTACCTATAAAAATGTGATTGAGAATCTTAATGTTCTCGATTATGATTATTATTTTAAGATAACTGATGCTTTCTTAAATTGTAACATTTCAGAAACACTCCTGATTTTTAATGAAATTATTGAAAAAGGATTTGATGCTCATCATTTTATCAATGGTTTAAGTGAGCATTTAAGAAATCTACTCGTTGGTCGTGACGAAATCACCCTGCAATTACTTGAAGTGGGAGCTAATATTCGCGAAAGATACAAAACACAAACAAAAATTTGTACCCCCGATTTTCTTTTCTCGGCTTTAGAAATTTCTAATAAATGTGATATCTCGTATAGGCTTAGCAAAAATAAACGATTGCACGTTGAGCTGAGTTTAATAGAGTTATGTAATATCTCTACCGAAAAAAAAAACTTTAAACAAAATGTAGTAGAGAAAACCCTGGAATTAAAAAAGGTTAAAGAATTAGAAGAACCTCAGGAGGATAAAATTATAAATCTGGTTGAGGAACCAAAGATAGAAGAAAAAAAAGCAAAGCCTCAATTGCTTAATAAACCAAAGCCTTTTTCAACTTTCTCTATAAAGGAGAAATTAGATCAATCTTTACCGGTAGTCGAAGAAAATTCAGATTCTACAGAATTAGACGAAGATCTGGTTGAAGAATACGAGAACGACTTTACAGAAAAGGAGCTAATTGAAAAGTGGCATAAGTTTTCAGATATGATGGGGCAAAAACCCAGGATTTTTAATACTCTTACATCTAAAGATCCCAAATTAGAAGATAATAATGTGGTTAGTTTTTTGATAGATAATAATTTACAACAAGAAAAAATTAATGAAATTCGGAATGAACTCATTGCTTATTTAAAAGCAGAATTGAAAAACTCCAGCATCGATTTGAAACTAATACTTACTGATTTAGAAGTAGAAAACAATAAATTGTATACTTCTGAGGATAAATTTAAACATATGCTTTCTAAAAATGAAAACTTGATTAAACTTAAACAGGAGTTTAATTTAGATCTGGAATAATTCAACAATTTATTGTTAAAAATTGTATTATAAGTAAAATAAAAAACTAACTTTTAAAATAATTAGTATGTTAACAAAAAAGATAGAATTAATTTTAAACGAGCAAATTGCCAAAGAGGGATATTCTTCTAATTTGTACCTGGCAATGGCCTCCTGGGCAGAAACTGAAGGTTACGCTGGTGTAGCACAGTGGTTATATGCACAATCAGCTGAAGAACTAATGCATATGATGAAGTTTATTCATTTTATTAATGAGCGTGGGGGTAAAGCTATTATTCCTGCATTTGATCAACCACCAACCAAATTTGAGGGTATAAAGAAGTTATTCGATCAGGTTTTAGAGCACGAAAGATTTATCTCGGCATCCATTAATGCAATCGTTGCGCACTCAATAAAAGAAAATGATTTTGCTACTCATAACTGGATACAGTGGTTTGTAACGGAACAAGTTGAGGAGGAAGCATCAGTTCAGGCAATAATTGATAAATTAAAATTATTGGGAGATTCAAATGTTTATATGTTTGATCGGGATATTATGAGCTTGAGGGGAGCAGGGAAATAATATGATTTAAAAATTATCGCATAAAAAAAGTCCCTCTCAGTAATTATTGAGAGGGACTTTTTTAGTTTCTTGCGGTTTTATTATCTTCTTAATTGAATTTTTTGAGAATAAATTTCGCCCTTATTTTCTAATCTGATAATGTACAAACCTTCTTTTAATTTAGAAAGATTTATTCTATTATTAGATTTACTTATGTTTTCAGTATACACTTGTGCCCCAGATAATGAATAAACATGAACATCATATGTATTATTGAAATTATCAGGTAAATCAATGGTTATAAAACCAGTTGTTGGATTTGGGTATACTTTTAAAGAATTTACTTTAAATAATTCACTAATACCAACAAAAGTTACATAAATATCATCTTCAACTGATTCATACCCAGTTCCAGAAATATAACCAATTATAGAAATTACTTGTGATCCTGACGAATTATATTGTGTGCTAAATTCATTTTCACCAAGAACAAGATCAGTTTCAGAGCCAACATATCCATCATTCAATATAATCTGCAAAGAATCATAGTTCTCATTTAAAACTGCAGTAATATTAATAATATTCCCACTACTCCCTTTAACAAGGCCAGTTATTATCGGACTAAAATCTACATTTACTTCAGATTTATTTGAATAATAAGCTACTTCATTAACATAACCAATTAATTGAACTGAGTATTTTCCTTGGGTGCTTACATTTGTTGTTATGGTTCCAGTTCCTGATTGTACACCTGGAGTATTACTAATATAATCATTATTTAAGTACAATAGAATTGAATCGACATCCGACATTAAGTTAAAATTAGCTGAAATAGTTTGTTCACCAGAATATTCAGCTGTTAATTCAGGAATAAAAGTCAATTCTTCAATTGAAGCAGTCCAAATACCTCGTCCATGAGTTGCAACTACTACCTGTCCATCCTGAATAAACATATCATAAACTGAAACTGCAGGAATTCCATTATTTGCATAATGCCAGGTTGTACCATCATCATTTGATTCAAATAAACCAATGTCTGTTCCTACCCAAATGGTTGAAGGATCATTTGGTAATACAACCAAACAATGAGTTACAACATCCGGAAAACCATTATCGCTTGATGTATTACCAACAAAACCGGATAAATCTTCCCATGTTTGTCCTAAGTCTTTTGTTCTAATTACTTTTGATTCTCCTGCTAATGAAAATAATAAAAATGCAGTTGAATCTTCGATTGGATGAGTTGCAATTCCGCTAATAAACCCATTTACATCATCATCTGTAAAATCATTAACAGCACTAAAAGTTTCTCCTTGATTCTCAGAAACAAATATTTTCCATCCATTAGCCTCAGACATCGCTGCTCCAGCCCATAAAATGTTTTCATTTGCTAATGATACTTCAACATTATGTTGACTTGTAACTTCTGTTCTTCCTGTTTGAAGCCAGCCTGTACCAATTGCCTTCATTGTCCAGGATGTTCCAAAATTGGTTGATTTGTAAACACCGTTGAGTCCAACTGCATAAAGATTATCAGGCGTTTTCTTATGAGTTGATAATCTTGAAATAAATGGTCCGTCACCAGATGTTATTCCTGAATTTGCAGTTCCCCAATTTGCACCACCATTTTCAGTTTTTCTGAAAGAATTATTATAAACACTTCCTATTATTTTCTGATCATTTGCGCTATTCCAAATACATTCAAAACCGTCACCACCAATTTGGAATAAATAATTTGTAGAAGACGAAGCGTTTTCATCTGCAGGACTTCTCCATGTTCCATTGTCTTGCATCCCTCCAATATATTCATCTTTCAATGGTTTTTTTGCAACACCATAAAATTGTGTAGTAATATAGTTTTTAGGCAATTGATTAAATATTATACCGCTATTTTTAGAAATAGCTAATCCACCGTCATTAGCATTTACAATTAAAAAGCTGTCTGTTGCTTCATTAATTGGAACAATAACTAAGTTATGATGATCAGGATGTAAGCCGGGAATTGATGTTTCACCGAATCCTGCATTTTGATTATAAGTATTGTTACCAGTTCCATAAGCATCGGATACTTTCTCGCTCGCACCAATTTGTATATTTACAGTGCTATAGATAATTGAAATTTTAGAGTCGGGTAAGCTAGAGTCATCCCATGTTCCTCCTTCAGCTATAGTAGGCCAGAAGAAATAAAGTTGTTTAAATGCATGTCCTCCATCCTTTGCAATATCTGTGGATGCTGTTGCAGAATATTCAACTGCATTTACAAACAAATATTCTCTACCTTTCGTGTCATCATTTGGGTCTCTGGTTATAAGGTTAAAAATATTGTCCTCTTCCTGATCACGAAATGATACCATAAGCTGTTTGTTATTAGTAACATCCCAAACTTCAAAAGGAACATCAACATAATCTTGATAAATGTAATCAGAAACAGGAACCCCAGCACCAACTCCACCAACAGTAAATCGATGTGCTTTTTGTGATTTTCCCGGACCGAATTGTATTTCAACAGATACCCAATCAGTAGATGCTAAATCTGTTGCTCCGTTTTTGTCTCCGGTTTCCATTCCTCCATCTAAGTATGTTCCTCCAAAATTAATAAAACTTAAAAATGATTCAGTGTTAATCAAATCAACTCTATTTAAAAAAGAACTGGATACATCTGTTGTTCCCGGATCGGAGAAATCAACTTTCCATAAATTAACACCTCCTAAAAAAGCAACGTCTTCGTCATATGGATGTGCTGTTATAATATTGTCATATTCACCTTGTCCTCCTAAATAATCATCTGTTCCAAAAGTGCTCTTTTTAAATTTTACCCAAGTTATTCCTGCATCATCAGAGCGATAAACAACTGGAGTTGAACTAGTATTTACACTTAAATAAATCTTAGAAGTATTTACAGGAGATATTGCTAGCTCGTAACGTAAACCTTGTTCTAAACCATCAATTGATTTTGTCCAATTATCTCCGGCATCTGTAGATTTTACAACACCAACTGCATGTTCTGTACCATAAAGATTATTAAAGTTAGTTGGATCTGCATCTAAATCTTCAATTCCTTTTGTACTAGAATAAACTTTTGTCCAAATTGTACCCCCATCAGTCGTTTTCATTATACCGCTTTCTGTTGCAACAACAACGATATCAGCATTTGTTGGATCAACTACAAGTCTGTTAACATATTCAAAATCTTCTGTAGTAGTATTAACAAGTTGTGTCCAGTTTACTCCTTTGTCGACTGATTTAAAAATTCCACTACCTTGAAGGTAAGTACCTCCTGGGAAACTTTCTCCTGTACCTGCATATATAATTTGATGGTTCGACTCAGCCATGGCAAGAGTATTTGCAGATAAATTAGGAATATTATCTGTAAGGCAAGTCCAGGTTTGTCCTCCGTCGGTTGTTTTCCATACTCCTCCGGTCGCTGCACCTGCAAACCACGTATTATGTGTTGCATCATCTGGATCAACTATTAAACCTCTTGTTCTTCCACCAACATTTGCAGGTCCTCTTTCTTCCCATATGGCCGAAAATTTAGTGTTTACTTTCAGACCTTTAAGTTTAGTTTTCGCAATAGAAAATTCATTAACACGATAATTCATTGGATAAGCGTTATCTTCTTCTCCAAATTTAGTTGTGATAGCTTTAAAATATTTGGTGTATTCATCTGGTTTATCGGTTTTATCCGATTCCCCTTTTTCTTTTCTCTCTCTTCTTTGATTCTCCCAAATTTGTTTAGGTGTAAGTGAATCGCTTAATAAATTCTTATTAAGATTTGTTGTGTAGAAATAAAGGAAACCCATTATTCCCCCAGCCAATAATGTAATTAACAATAGGTAGAATTTTTTCATGATTAATAAATTAGTAGTTATTAAATGTTTGATTTATTGTTTTCTTTTTTTATCTCAGTAACTTCTTTTGTATTTAAATCGATAATAAAATCTTTAACATTATCTCCATCCTGTGTTTCAATAATACCATATTTTCTGCTTAATGATAATTGATAGTTATTTAACCATTTAATTGTCGCATTGGCATACTTATTTTGGTAAATAATTTCATTTAATTCTTTATCATAAACAAAGAAAGCTATATTATTTACTGGGTTTACAGATGATTTTTTTTTCTCAGACAAATAAAGAATTTTTGACTGATCTTTATTTGGAAAAATGTACAGAGAATCAGAGCTATTAAATTGCTTATCTATTGCTTCTTGAACAACTTCAAATTGTAACTCCTTTGATACTTCTTTTGTTGTGTTTTTATTTGATGTACATGACATTATCGAAGCAGGTACTAAAATAATTGCACTTATACTTAGTATATTGAAAATCTTCATAATTCTAATTTTTGAGTAGAAGGAATATTAAGATTACAAAGCTAAATTTTTTATCGATAAACGAAAAAAAATAAGCTAAAACTTTGATATATTAGCTTACATATTTTTACATCAACCCAGCTTGGTTTTAATATTATTATGATAAAAACAAGAATCTTTAAAAAAAGTTAAATCCTACTGTGATTTTCCTGTAAAATATTACATTTGTAGATTATTTAGAAAAAAATTTAACAATTAAAAATAATGATTCAATTAAATAGTATTTTAACTAAACTCTTTGGCAATAAATCATTAAGAGATATTAAGGAAGTTACTCCAATACTTGAGAAAATAAAGGTTGTATACGATGATATAGTTAAATTATCACATGATGATTTACGAGCAAGAACTGAAGAAGTTAAAGCAGAAATTAAAAGTTATATTAAAGAAGAAACTGAAAAAATAAAGGAACTAAAAGATAAAGCTGAAAGCGATGAGGTAGATATTTATGAGAAAGAAAATATTTATGACGAAATAGATAAAATTGAAAAAATTGTTGATGATAAACTTGAAGCAAAACTAAATGATGTGTTACCTGTAGTTTTTTCTATTGTTAAGGAAACAGCTCGCAGATTTAAAGAAAATGAAATTGTTGAAGTTACAGCGAATGATTTCGATCGAAACTTAGCAGCAGTTTATGAAAATGTTGAAATTTCAGGGAGTAAAGCTAAATATTATAACTCATGGTTAGCCGGAGGTAATGAGACAAAATGGGAAATGGTTCATTACGATGTTCAGCTTATTGGCGGTATTGTTTTACATCAGGGTAGAGTAGCAGAGATGGCTACTGGTGAAGGAAAAACCCTGGTTGCAACCTTACCCGTATTTTTAAATGCATTAACAGGTCGTGGTGTCCATGTTGTTACAGTGAATGATTACCTGGCTAAACGTGACTCGGAATGGATGGGTCCAATATTTCAGTTTCATGGCTTATCTGTAGATTGTATTGATAAACACGAACCAAATTCTGAATCACGACGAAGAGCTTATCTATCTGACGTTACTTATGGTACAAACAATGAATTTGGATTTGATTATTTGAGGGATAATATGGCCATTAATCCTGATGATTTGGTACAACGAAAACATAATTATGCCATAGTCGATGAGGTTGACTCTGTGTTAATTGATGATGCCAGAACTCCTTTAATTATTTCAGGACCAATACCTAAAGGCGACATTCAGTTGTTTGAAGAGCTAAAACCCAAAGTTGAAATATTGGTAGAGGCTCAACGAAAAATGATGAATCAGATTTTAGCTGAAGCACGTAAAGAGCTTAATGACAATAATAGCGAAAAGGCCGGATTCCTGTTGTTACAAGCATATAAAGGTTTACCAAAAAGTAAAGCTTTAATAAAACTATTATCTGAAGAAGGAAATAAGTCTTTGATGCATAAGACTGAAAATTTCTATATGCAGGATAATAGTAAAAACATGCATAAGGTAACTGATGAGCTTTTGTTTATTATCGATGAGCAACATAACTCAATAGAGATGACCGACAAAGGTATTGATCTCATTACTTCAAAATCTGATGATTCTACTTTTTTCATTTTACCTGATATAGGTTCTGAAGTAGCGGAACTTGAAAAAATGCAATTAAAGGAATCTGAAAAATTAGCCAGGAAAGACAAGCTATTACAAGATTACGCTATAAAATCAGAACGAGTTCATACAATCAATCAATTATTAAAGGCATATGCTTTATTTGAGATTGATGTTGAATATGTGGTTATCGATAATAAGGTTAAAATTGTTGATGAACAAACCGGACGTATCATGGAAGGTCGCCGTTACTCAGATGGTTTACATCAGGCAATTGAGGCAAAGGAAAGAGTTAAAGTTGAAGCAGCAACACAGACTTTTGCAACCATTACATTGCAGAACTATTTTAGAATGTACCATAAACTTGCCGGGATGACTGGTACTGCCGAAACAGAAGCAGGAGAATTATGGGACATCTATAAATTGGACGTGGTTGTAATTCCTACAAACAGACCAATTACCCGTAAAGATGAAGAAGATTTAGTATATAAAACTAAACGTGAAAAATATAATGCCGTAGCAAATGAAATTTCAGATTTGATTAATAAAGGACGTCCTGTTCTTGTTGGTACTACTTCGGTTGAAATTTCTGAGTTATTAAGCAGAATGCTTAAGATTAAGGGAATAAAACACAATGTTCTTAATGCAAAATTGCACCAAAGAGAAGCTGATATTGTTGCCGAAGCAGGTAAATCGAAAACGGTAACTATTGCAACAAATATGGCAGGTCGTGGTACAGATATAAAACTTTCTAATGAAGTAAAAGAAGCAGGTGGTTTAGCTATTGTGGGTACTGAAAGACATGAGTCCAGGCGAGTTGACCGTCAGTTGCGTGGTCGTGCAGGACGTCAGGGAGATCCCGGTTCATCTCAGTTTTTTGTTTGTTTGGAAGATGATTTAATGCGACTATTTGGTTCTGATCGTATCGCAGGAATAATGGATCGACTTGGTTTGAAAGAAGGAGAGGTGATTCAGCATTCAATGATCTCAAAATCAATAGAAAGAGCACAAAAGAAAGTTGAAGAGAATAACTTTGGTATTCGTAAAAGATTATTGGAATACGATGATGTTATGAATTCTCAGCGTGAAGTTATTTATAAAAAACGTCGAAATGCACTTTATGGTGAGCGATTAAGTGTTGATATTGCAAACATGATGTCGGATGTGTGTGAAAGCATTGTAAATGAATTTCAGGACAATAGTGATTTTGATGGATTCAAATTTGAACTTCTTCGCACATTCTCGGTAGAATCGCCATTTACTCAGGAGAAATTCTTAAAAGAAAATGCTGAAGATCTTACGGATGAGCTATATAAATTAGTTTTAGAAACTTATAAACGTAAAGAAGAAGTGATTGCTCAACAGGCATACCCAGTTCTTAAGGATGTATACGAGAAAAGTGGTCATACCTATGAAAATATTGTTGTTCCAATTACTGATGGTTCAAAAACTATCCAGGTAATTACCAATCTTGAAAAGGCTTATAAAACCGAAGGACGCGATTTAGTAAAATCATATCAAAAATCGGCAATATTAGCTCATATTGATGAGTCATGGAAAGAACATCTTCGTGAGTTGGATGATTTGAAACAATCTGTGCAGGCAGCAACTTATGAACAAAAGGATCCTCTATTGATTTACAAGTTTGAATCATTTGAACTGTTTAAATCGATGATTGATAAGGTAAATCGCGGTGTTGTGGCTACCCTGGTGAAGGGACACATTCCTATTCAGGATCCCGATAAAGCTCGTGAAGCACAACAACGTAGAAGAACAGATTTTAGTAATTTACAAACCAGTCGCCCTGATCAGGTTACGGGTAAAGATGGTGAAAAACAACAAAAATCACAACCTGTGCGTGTTGAGAAGAAAGTGGGCAGAAATGATCCATGTCCATGTGGTAGTGGAAAAAAATATAAAAATTGCCACGGCAGGTCTCTTGGGGAATAAGAATGATTTACAATTAGATAATTTAAAAAAAGCTACTTGATTTAAGTAGCTTTTTTAGTTGATTATAAAGTAGTGGATCGTATTTATCCTTTTATTTTTGTAATTAGTTCCTGGAGTTTTTGAGTTACTTTATTACTTACCGGAACTAATGGTAATCTGATATTATTTTCCATGATTCCCATAATCGATAATGCTTCTTTTACTCCAGCCGGATTCCCATCAATAAAAAGGTTATCAATGAATTCCAGAAGTTGATAATGAATTTTTCCTGCTTCTTCGTAATTATTGTTTAATGCTAGTTGAACCATGGTCGAAAATTCCTTTGGAAAAGCATTTGCTACAACCGAAATTACTCCGGAAAATCCAATTGAAATTAATGGAAGTGTAAGCGCATCTTCTCCTGATATAACTAAAAAGTCTTTTGGCTTATCTTTAATGATATACATGGCCTGAGAGAAATTTCCTGAAGCTTCTTTAATCGCAATTATATTTTTAAAATCGTTTGCCAGTCTTAAGGTTGTTTCAGCATTTAAATTTGAACTTGTTCTGCCCGGAACATTATACAATATAACTGGTACCGGGCAAGCTTGTGCAATTGCTTTGAAATGTTGGTAAAGACCTTCCTGTGATGGTTTATTGTAGTAAGGGGCTACTGAAAGTATTGCATCAATTTGCTTAAAGTTTGTTTTTTTGATTTTCTCAACAACTGCCTGCGTATTATTTCCTCCAATACCTACAACAACAGGAACTCTATGATTAACTTTTTCAACGAAAAAATTAATTAATTCTTCCTTTTCTGATTCAGACTGAGTAACCGATTCTCCAGTTGTACCCAAAACAACAAGATAATTTATTCCATTTAAGATCAGTCGTTCAATCTGTTTCCCCAGACTTTGAAAATCTATTGTTAAATCTTTTTTAAAAGGTGTAACTACGGCAACACCTGTTCCGATGAATTTATTTTGTTTATTCATGAGTACTAATTATTTAAGATATTCAAATAATGTTTAATTTGTTCAATAAGGTAATCAACCGATTTGTTTTTATTGATATCAATTACTAAATCAGGATAGGCATTATCCGATTGTTTCCCTATTTTAAATGTTGCTTTTGATAATGAACCAACATAATTAACGGTAAAATAATCGTTCAAACTAAGATCAAATAAAATATCAAATTCCTGATTCATAAACTGATCAACAATCTCATTCTTAGGTTTGTAATACCAGTTTAAATCGGTATTGCAATAAAAGTTAATTCCTTTTCGTAACAAAAATTGTTGTGGAATTTTTTTAGAAGGAACAAAACCTAAGGCGATAACTTTAATTTCTTTTTGGGAAAGAAACGATAAAAAATCTTTTATTGCATTAAAGGAATGTTCGTCAGGAGAACTAAAGAGAATTCCAACCGATTTTGCTGTAATAAAGTTATGTGTTTTTACTTTTCTATGGAGGTTCTTTAATCTTTTCCTAAGATTTAATTCTCCAATTTTACATTTTATACTTTTTGTTTTGCTCACGTTACAATTATAATAATTTTTTAAACCCTAAACCTGTTATTTTATTTTATTCTTCAATCATTTTAATAAAATCATCTTCGGATATGATTGGGATATTTAATTTTTTAACTTTTTCCAGTTTTGATGGACCCATATTTTCACCGGCTAGTAAATAATTTGTTTTCGCCGAGATTGATCCGGTATTTTTACCACCATATTTCACAATTAACTCTTTTAGTTCATCGCGGGAGTATTTTTCGAAAGTACCTGAAATTACAAAGCTTTGACCATTCAATTTGTTTTCGAATTGAAGGTTAACATCTTCTATTAACTCTAATTGTACTCCTGATATTTTAAGTTTATCAATGATTTTTAAATTAAATTCATTTTTAAAATAATCAACAATGCTAGCTGCTATTCTATCACCAATTTCGTGTATTTCAGTAAGCTGTTCAATACTGGATTTTTTTATATTTTCAATTGATTTTAGCTCTGATGCAATTGTTTTAGCTACTGTTTCACCTACATATCTAATTCCTAATGCAAACAGGACTCTATGAAACGGAACATTTTTTGAGTTTTCGATACTTTCAATTAAATTCGTTGCTGATTTTTCAGCAAATCTTTCCAATGACAAGATATCTTCTTTTGTAAGAAAATATAAATCTCCAACATCATGAATTAATCCTTTATCAGCAAGAGCCTCAACTGTCGCTTCTGCTGCACCTATATTCATTGCTTTACGACTTATAAAATGTTCAATTCGACCTTTTATTTGTGGTGGACATGCAGTATCGTTGGGACAATAATGTTTAGCTTCGCCTTCATCACGTATTAGTTCTGTGCCACATTCAGGACAGTTTTTGATAAACTCAACAGCTTTGCTTTCAGCTGTTCTAAGCATTTTATCAACACCTACAATTTTTGGTATTATTTCGCCGCCTTTCTCAACAAAAACAAAATCGTTAACCCTGATATCCAATGAATTAATCTGATCTGAATTATGTAAGGATGCTCTTTTAACAGTTGTGCCAGCTAACAATATGGGCTCAAGGTTTGCAACCGGAGTTATTGCACCGGTTCTGCCAACCTGGTAATCAATGCTCAATAGTTTTGTTTTAGCCTGTTCTGCCTGAAATTTATATGCAATGGCCCATCGGGGCGATTTTGCTGTAAAACCCAAATCCCTTTGTTGTTTATGCGAATTTACTTTAATAACAACACCATCAATATCGAACGGAAGGTTTCTACGCTCTACATCCCAATAATTGATGAATTCAAAAATCTCATCAATATTTTTACATATTTTAATATGTTCAGGAACTTTAAAACCCCAGTTTTTAGTTGCGATTAAATTTTCATAATGTGAATCGAACGGTAATTTCTCTCCCAATAAAAAGTATAAAAAACAATCCAACGGACGTTTTGCAACAATTGACGATTTTTGAATTTTCAATGTACCTGCAGCAGCATTTCTTGGATTAGCAAAGAGAGCTTCTCCTTCAATTTCACGTTCTTTATTAAGCTTTAAAAATCCATCATGAGGAAAAAGAATTTCACCACGAATTTCAAACTCTTCGGGATAATCTCCATTGCTTAATTGTAAAGGAATGCTTTTTATGGTTTTTACATTATTGGTTACATCATCACCCTGAACACCGTCGCCACGAGTAACTGCCTGAGATAACTTTCCATTCTTATAAGTTAATCCTATGGCAACACCATCATATTTTAATTCACAAACATATTCAACTTCTGCATTAGGAAGTGCTTTTTTAATTCTGCTATCAAAATCATTAACTTCTTCTTTTGAATATGTGTTTCCGAGCGAGAGCATTGGGTATTTATGAACGACTTGCTTAAACTCCTTATTTATGTCGTTTCCAACACGTTGACTAGGAGAATTGGAGTCCGAAAATTCAGGATTTTGAGTTTCCAGATCAATTAACTCGTTTAAAAGATTATCATACTCAAAATCGCTGATTTTGGGTTGCGCTAATACGTAGTAGTTATAATTATGCTGATTAAGTAAGTTTCTTAATTGAACTATTCTGCTCTTTTCCTTATCTTTACTCATATACCAATAAATTTAGGATTAACAAAAATACAAATGCTTTTGTTAACATCAAATAATTATTATTAACACAAAATCATAAGAAATAAACAAGCAACGAATAAAAGAATTAAACAATTTGGTTTTATTTTTGGGTTTTCTTGTTAGTAATACTACAAATCCGTATTTTCGGATCATTAAATAAAAACTTGATGAACAGGATTCGACTACATTTTATTTTATTACCAATTTTGATGTTTGTTACAGCTTGCACCGACGAGGATACTTTTATTACTGATTTAGCAGAATTTGAAAAGCTGGAAATAGAGGTGCAAACGTACTGGAATGGATCTGATGGTTTCGGGCAATTTAAATATGGGAATAAAATCTTTTATAATTCTTATTACCCCGATTGGGATTCGTGGAGTGGTTTTGCTTATACAAATGTTATAAATTATTTATATTACAATGAAATTGCTAAATATGCTTCTTATCCAAGTGGAGGAGCCAATGAATCAGAGAATTATGCCGTTGGTCACCAGTTCGAGAAAATGATTATTGAATTTGAAAAACCTGAAGAGCCTCGTGTAATGCAATTAACAAATTGCACGTATACCGCACTTGCTATTAAATATGGCTATGGTTATGCAAAAAAATTTGGTGGGAGAGATGGTCACGATCCTGACTGGTTTAAGATTACCATAACAGGAATTGGGCCTGCAAATGGAATAGCGGGAACGATTGACTATTTTCTGGCTGATTTTCGTTTTGATGATGATTCTGAGGATTATATTATTGATAAATGGGAATATCTTGATTTAACAAGTTTAGGATTGGTAAAAAGGTTGGAATTTGAGTTATCATCTTCAGATGCCGGAACTCCTTTATATTTTTGTTTAGATAATTTAAGAGGAAGAGTTCCTTACTAGTTCAAATATTTATTGAGTGTGGAAATTAGTTCCTTTGCTTTTATAGGTTTGGCCAGATAGTCAGAACATCCTGCTTCCTGTGTTAATTTTCGATCTTCAGCCATCGCGTATGCTGTTTGGGCTATAATGGTTAAATCAGGCCGAAACTTTTTAATTTCTTTTGTGGCGTCAATTCCGTTTATTTCCGGCATTTTTAAATCCATCAAAACCAAGCTGATTTTCTTATTTGCTTTACAGATATCAATAGCTTGTTTTCCATTTTCTGCCCTTAGAATGTTAATATTTGTTCTTTTTAGTGCCATCTGAAGTACACGATAGTTACTGTCTTCGTCTTCAGCAATCAGAATAGTATTGTTTTGCCAGTTTTTTATAATATCAATTGTTTTTTCTTGCGTGTCAGAAGCTTGTCCTTTAAATTCTTCTACAGGAATTGTAAAATAAAAGGTTGAGCCTTTTTGTTCTTCCGATTCAAGCCAGATTTTACCACCCAACATTTCAACTAAATTCTTAGTTATGGTTAATCCCAATCCTGTTCCTCTGTACAATTTCGTTTTGGAATCCTCGATCTTACTAAATCGTTCGAAAATATGTTTGTGCTTCGATTTTGGTATTCCAATTCCAGTATCTTTCACATAGAATTCAAGGTACGAATTAGTTGTATCTGTTTTTACCTGATATCCGCACTCAACATATCCAAGCTCGGTATATTTTAAAGAGTTTCCAATCAGGTTTATCAGTATCTGTTGAAAGCGAACCGGGTCTGTATGTATTGTAAAATTATCATTTTGAATACCTTTTTCTAATTTTAGTTTTACAGGTCCATCTTCTTTGATGCTATTGGTTTCGATAAACGACTGATAAACATCTGAGAGAATCTGATTGATATTACATTCAGTTTTATTTATTTTCAGCTGTCCGGCTTCAATTTTGGCAATATCAATAATATCGTCGATAAGATAAACAAGTGTATTCGAATTTTTATTAATATGATTGATAAGCTCATGTTTTTGATCGCTGGTTAAATCAGGGTCGGTAAGCAAATCCGAAAAACCAATGATAGCGTTCATTGGAGTTCTGATTTCATGCGACATGTTAGCAAGAAAAGCTGATTTTAAACGATCACTTTCTTCGGCTTTTTCCTTGGCCTCTAATAATTCAATGGTTCTGGCTTTAACTTTTTCTTCAAGAAGTGCCTGGTATTGATGTAACTCTTCTTCGATACGTTGTTTTTCGGTTATGTCGGTATGTGTACCTACAATCCGAATCGGGTTTCCATCTTTGTCGAAAATTGCTTTGCCCCGGTCATTTATCCAGATATAATGTCCGTCTTTATGTTTTATTCTAAATTTACTCTCGTAAAAATCTGATTTCCTGTTTAGGTGATTATGAAAGTTATTCATGACTTTCTCATAATCATCAGGATGAATTCTTTCTTCAAAAGCTTTAATATTATTTGGAAATTCACTATCGGTAAATCCAAGCATGCCTTTCCATCTTTCAGAGTAATAAACTGTTTCATTAATTAGTTCTCTATCCCAGATTCCATCATTAGAGCCCTTCATAGCAAGATCAAAACGCTCCTGACTAATTTTCAGCGATTGAGCCGTTTTCTTATGATCTTCTATTTCATTCTTTAATATTTTGCCTGCTTTTTTCTTTTCTATTATCCTTTTGCCAATAGAAGCGATGTACAAAATAAAAATGATGGATATTAAAATTGAAGAGTAAAAAATTAGTACTGTATTGTTTTCCCGTATATTTCTAAGTTGAAATAAAGAACTATCTATGTTTAATTTATTCCCAAACGAAATAAAGGGAATAAATAAAATAAGCATGAATATTCCTCTATAATAAATTCCTTTCATTCTTTATAAAATTAATTCAAGCAATAAAAATTGACCATTTGCTTTTGTACAAATAAAGTTATACTTTATGATTCATCCATTTTTCAAGAATTGAGATCAGTTTTTCTTTCTTGATTGGTTTTGCAATATAATCGTCGCAGCCGGCTTCCATGCTCTCTTTTTCGTCGTTTTGCATGGCATATGCAGTTTGAATTATAACAGGAATGTTTGGACTCATTTGTTTTATTTTGGCAGTTGCCTCTAAACCATTCATTCCTGGCATTTTAATATCCATTAAAATCAAATCAATTTTGTTATTCCCTTTACATATCTCAATTGCTTCAAAACCATTTTCAGCTCTAAGTAATTTGATTCCCTTATTTGACAATAGCATTTCCAGAAATTTATAATTACTTTCTTCATCTTCAGCAATTAAAATGGTTTTGTTATTCCATGTTTTAGGGTTTTCAATAATATATTTATTAATAATATTCTCTTCTGCATTCTCGGAAATAACCAGGGGCAGTGTAAAATAAAAAGTTGATCCTCGATTTATTTCTGACTCAACTCTTATTTTTCCGCCAAGTCTTTCAACTAAATTTCGGGTTATTGTTAAGCCTAAACCTGTACCTCTGTATAATTTTGATTTATCTGTTTCAATTTTATTAAATCTTTGAAATATTTCTTCTTGTTTATTTTCAGGAATTCCAATACCGGTATCTTTAATATAGAACTCAACTAGATTTACATTTTCTGAAATTTTATAACCTAAATTAACAAAGCCCTCTTCAGTATATTTTAATGCATTGTCGGTTAAATTTGTAATGATTTGCCTAAACCGATAAGGATCTGTTTTTAGATAAAAGTCTTTCTTAAACGTTGATTTATCAAGATTTATCTCAATATGCTTTTTCCCAATTTTCTTTTTTGTTTCATTAAAAATTTCGAATAATTCCTGAAGTGAACTGTTAATATCTGTATCTTTTATAAAAACAGTGAGTTCATTGGCTTCAATTTTTGCAAGATCAATGATGTCGTCAATTAAATGAAGTAAGGTATTACAGTTGCTGTTTATGTGTGTAACAAGCTCTTCTCTTTCATCGATTTCAGTATCAGGATCAACCAGTAAATCAGAGAACCCGATGATAGCGTTCATAGGAGTCCTGATTTCATGTGACATGTTTGCTAAAAATGATGATTTTAATCGATCAGATTCTTCTGCCTTTTCTTTTGCATTTTTTAAATCTATTTCAGTCTTATAACGTTCAGTTATATCATGGCAAATTCCAACAATACCCAAAGGATTTCCATTCTCATCAGTAAATGGCACTTTTAGTGTATCAAGCAGTACTTTATCACCCTGTGAATTAGTTTCCCACGATTCCATTCGTAAAACCTTATTATCGGTAATTAATTGCTGATCAGTTTCGAAAAAGTATCTGGCTCTATTTTCAGAGAATATCTGATAATCATTTTTTCCAATAATTTCTTGTGCTTCTTTATTATTGAACCTGCAAAAGGCATCATTACAACCAATATAAATGTTTTCTTTATTTTTATAAAAGATTAAATCCGGTATGGCATTAACCATTGAACTTAATAAGGATTTTTCATGAGTAAGTTGTTTTTGAGCTTTCTTGCGTTCATTTAATTCATTTTGCAGCTCTGAAGTTTTTAACGAAACTTGTTTCCTTAATGTCCACGACCAAAATAGTATTAACAATAGCAGAATAAGAAAGGGAAATAATATCAAGGTAATAATTTTAAAAACCTGAGTTCTAATGTCAGATTTTTCGTATATACCAAACCACTTATTATATATCTGATCGTATTCTCCTGTTGATTTAATAATTTGTAATCCATCGTTTATTTGTGCTAAAATATCTTCATTTCCTTTAGGGATTGCGACACAAATCTCCTTGGGTTGTATCGAACCCTCCACTGGTTTTAAATTAGAAAGATTGAACTCTTTTATGGCATATTGCCCATGTAATTTATTTATTAACGCACAATCATATTCTCCCGATGAAAGAAGTCTGAGTGCAGTTTGGTAGTTTTTTACAGGTATAATATATTTTGTTATATTGTTTGATATCAGGTAATCATGCATAATGTCACCTTTTATAACAATGATTTGTTTGTTTTTTATATCATCAATAGATTTAATATCTGTTTCTTTACGAGTAAATATCGAATGGGTAATATAAATATATGGTGCTGAAAAACTAACAGTTCTCCCACGTTCAGGAGAATAAGACATTCCCACAACTCCATCAACCTTTGAATTTTCCAGATCAAGTCTAACTTGTGTCCATGTATCTAATTCAAGTTTGATGTTTAATCCCATTGTTTTAGAAATAGAATTTAATATTTCAACACTAAATCCTGTAGGTTTGGAGTCCTTATCTAAAAAATGATATGGAGGGTAATCGTAATTTGCTTTAAAATAAATTGTATCTTTTTGAAATGTATTTGAATACAATAAAGTTGGGATAATATAAATGAAAAAGATTAAAATTATAAACTTTAAAAATCTATTCATCTTTAAACGTTTTTAAGAAGGTAAGATAGCTTAGTCCTTAAAGATAAAAAAACAATTAATTTATTATACGATTTAACAAAAATAAAGTTTAAATAGGTAGCTAAAGTTTGGTTTTTGGCATTTTATAGTTAAACCGTATTGAGTAATCTTAATTATTAATCTAATTTTGCATAAAATTTATTATAAACACACATTGATGAGATTAATAGTTGCATTTCTAATTACAATATTTATATCTTTTTCTTGTACAAGAGAGAATTCAAATTCTAACAATCAGAAAAATGAATTAAGTAAAGACGTGATCTTAGAGTATGCAAAAGGTTTTTCAATCGAGGATAGAGAATCATATCAAATCGTAACGATAAGAAATCCATGGCAGGGAGCAGAAGGAGTTGAATACAAATATGTATTGATTGATAAGAACATAAAAATACCAAAATACCTTAAGAAATATACAATTATAAGAACTCCCATTGAACGGGTTGTTTGTTTATCGACAACACATGTAGCATTTATAGATGTGATTAATAAAAGTAACACTATAGTTGGGATTTCAGGACTTGATTATGTTAATAACAAAAAAATCAGAAAAGCAATAAATCAGCAAAAAGTCTTTGATGTAGGATATGATAGTAATTTAAATTACGAACTAATTGTAAGTTTAAAACCTGATTTGGTTATTACATACGGAGTGGGAGGACAGGTAAGTAGCTATAATCAAAGATTAAATGATTTAGGTATAAAAACAATTATAGTCGCCGAATATTTGGAAACTGATCCGCTGGGAAAGCTGGAATGGATAAAGCTTATTGCAAGCTTATACAATGAAGAGGAACATGCAAATTTATATTTTAATAAGGCTGAACAGGAATATAATCAATTGGTTGAACTAACTAAAACTGTGAATACAAAGCCAAAAGTTTTATTTGGTTTACCCTGGAAAGACGCCTGGTATGTTCCTGGAGGAAAGTCATTTCTGGCTAAAATGGTTGACGATGCCGGAGGTGAATATATCTGGAAAGAAAATCAAATGCGCGAAAGTATACCCTTTGATGTTGAATCTATTTTTATTAATGCTTCGGATGCTGAAGTGTGGTTGAATACAGGAACTGTTAATAATAAACAGGATATTTTAAAACTGGATGAACGTTTTAAGGATTTTACCCCATTCCAGAAAGCCAAAATATATAATAATAATTTACAAATCAATGAATTTGGAGGAATTGATTATTGGGAATCAGGGTTGGTTCAGCCTCAAATTGTTTTAAAAGATATGATTAAAATTATTCACCCTGAATTATTGCCGGATCATGAACTGGCATTTTATAAAATTATTGAATAAATCTTTTCATATTTCATTAAATTAGCACACGATATAATTCATTAAATTAATCAACTTGCTGCAAAAGAAACATATCATTCTTATTTGGTTACTATTATCATTTATATTGATAGTTTTATTTATAACTGATGTTTTTCTTGGATCAGTCAACATTCCTGTTAAAGAAGTTTTGAAAGTATTATTTACAGGCGAAACAAATCACCCGGAGTATTTAACAATTATTTATAAGTTCAGAATTCCTAAAGCACTAACAGCATTATTTGCAGGTTTTGCATTATCAGTAAGCGGATTACAAATGCAAACAGTTTTTAAAAATCCACTGGCGGGACCCTATGTTTTGGGCATAAGCGCAGGAGCAAGCTTAGGAGTGGCCATATTAGTTATGGGTGTATCTACGTTTACGGTTGTTAGCCAGTTTGGTGTATTAGGAAACTGGATGGTTGTTATTGCTGCATGGCTGGGTTCCGGATTGATTTTGTTTTTAATATTGGCTATTTCAGTTCGTGTAAAAGATATTATGACCATATTGATATTGGGTATTATGTTCGGAAGTGCAACTTCTGCTATTGTGAATATACTTCAATATTTTAGTAACGAATCCATGTTAAAAGCATTCATCGTGTGGACAATGGGAAGTTTGGGAGGAGTTTCATCAGCTCAATTAAAAGTGTTGATACCAAGTGTTGTGATAGGATTATTAATAACATTTTTATCATTAAAGCTTTTAAATGCCATGCTGGTGGGAGAGAATTACGCAAAAAGCATGGGCTTAAATATTCGATTATCCAGGTTTCTTGTTTTTTTTAGCACCAGTTTACTTGCAGGCAGTGTAACAGCTTTTTGCGGACCCATAGGATTTATTGGAATTGCTGTTCCACATATTGCCCGTATGGTTTTTAAAACTGCAAATCATAAAACATTATTGCCGGGTTCGATGATTTTCGGAGGAATAATACTTTTACTTAGCGATATTATTTCGCAGTTGCCAGGGCAGGAAAGAACACTTCCAATTAATTCCATAACAGCATTAGTGGGTATTCCTGTTGTAATTTGGATTATCATCAGAAATCAAAAACTTACTTCGGTTTCTTAGTAAATGGATAAGCAAAACAACATATTAAAAATTTGTGATCTGGGAATTGGATACCAATCAAAAAGAGCATCCAATAATATTCTTTTTGATCGAATTAATTTAACCGGAAACTCAGGCGAATTAATTGCTTTAGTTGGTAAAAACGGGATAGGAAAGAGCACTCTTTTACGCAATATCATAGGATTACAGGAACCAATTCATGGAAGCGTATTGTTTTACGATAAACCGGTAAAATCTTATCACAGGTCGGAATTTGCAAAGCTGGTTAGTTTTGTTTCAACAGAAATTGTAAATATAAGTAATCTGAAGGTCTTTGACTTAGTTGCACTGGGTCGTTTTCCACATACCAACTGGTTTGGTAAATTAAAACCTAATGATCTTATGAGATCAACTCGTGCTTTGGAAATGGTTGGTATGAGTAGTTATGCTAAAAAAAATATTAACGAGATTAGCGATGGTGAACGGCAGCGTGTAATGATTGCAAGAACCTTAGCACAGGATACTAAAATTATTGTGCTGGATGAGCCTACAGCTTTTCTTGATTTGCCAAATAAATATGAGATCGTTCATTTATTGAATAAACTATCGAAAGAAGAAAACCTGCCTGACGGCCTGTCTGCCGAACAGGCAGGCAAGGCAGGCAAAACGATCATTTTCTCTACCCACGACTTAAATATCGCGATTCAGGAAGCTGATAAGATTTGGTTAATGCTTGATGATGAAATCATTGAAGGTGCTCCCGAAGATTTGATTTTAAATGAAATTTTAAATAAAATTTTTACAAATACAAACCTTAGTTTTGATAAGTTGAAAGGCGATTTCAGAATGAAGAGAAAACATACTGAAAAAATTGGTTTATTTGGCGAGGGGATTTATTATACCTGGACTAAGAAAGCTTTGGAAAGACTCGGGTATTCTGTTGAAAAAGGAAATGAATCGATAAAGAATATTAAGATTGAATTTAGGAATGATTCTTGTAAATGGACTCTAATTGATGGAGTTAAAATGGAAGATTTTAATTCCATATATGATTTATCAATACATTTAAAAATACAAACCCGCTTGTCAATAGACAGGCTATAATTTTAAGATTATGAAAGGATTAAAGAAAGTTACTTCGTACGTTTTAATCACGTTTGTATTACTTATAACCATTGTTTCCCTATTGGGAATATGGGATGTGATTTCACTTGAAGATGTGATGCGAAAGATATTTACTTCTTTATTTGTAGTATTTGTTGCATCCGTTATTGTATTATTTATCTTTTCAGTATTAATTCGTGATCCTGGTGAGGATAAAAATTAAAAGCATTTAACAAAAAGAGCGCTATTCGCGCTCTTTTTCTTGTTGAATGACATCTTTTATATCTTTTTTACCCAGCTCAATTTCAAGAATATTTCTAAGTGTTTCGTGACCAATACGTTTGGCAATGATCTTCTTATTTTCGTCGAGTAAATAAATTGTAGGAGTACTGTAAACATTATAAAAGAATCTAAAATTGGTCAGATTATATTGATCCCAAACATTAATCCAGTCTTCGTATCCTTTTTCATGGATATACTCAGTCCATTCTTTTTTATCTGTTTGGGTGTAAACTGCAAAAACTTCAAATTCATCTCTGGAAAATTCATGATATAATTTATATACTTCCGGAGTTACTTTTTTACAATGACCACAATTGGGTTCCCAAAAATAAACTAATGTAAACTTAGCTTTAATATCGCGCAATTGAGCATATTCTTCATTTATGGTTTCCATTTTTAAATCCTGTGCAAAATTACCAATAAGATTAAAACGTAGCTTGGCGACATGTTCCTTCAATTTTTTAGCATTTTCAGCATCCAGCCAATCAACCTTGTCTGTTAAATAATATTCATCAGCAATATGAACCAAAACCTTATCCATTCCCATAATATTGCTATTTTGGAAGGTATTAAAGAAATATCTGATTATATACTGGAACATTTCATCATCAGCCTCTGCTTGATTGGCAACAATATCAATATAGTGATTTAAAGTGTCAGGATCCTGAATCAACACTTTGGTAAAAAAAGTCTCCAGTTTATTATGAAAGATTGGTGTTCGTAAAAAACGTTTATCCGAAAAGTCAATATGATCGAAATAATGCTGACGATTGTAATTGTATGAATGAAACCACTTTACCGAATCTTTATTTTGAATATTTTCGGGAACCTCAATTTCAGGAATTTCAGGGTTTTTCATTGCTTTTATGATAACACCCAACAAATCACCTTCATTTTCAGAAATCGTTTTATTCCAATAATCCTGCACGCCATTGGATAATCCATTCAATTGATCCTTTAAAATTTTTGATGAATCGGAGTTTTCGTCAAGGTTCTTTATTCTGTTTTGGATTTTTACTGATTCACTTTGTTTATCAACCATAAATTGCTGAAATTCTTTAAAAGCAGCATTTTCAGTCGAACCCTTTATTTTTAGATTCTTAATTAAATTATCAGAAGACGTTTCAACCGAAAATTCCTGATCTTTTCCAACTAAAATATCAAAATAACTTTTTGAAGGTAAAACAACAATATAAACTCCCTGATCCAACAGGCTGTCACCTTTAAATGTACCTTGCCCTTTTGCATCAAGCTTAATGGTGTCTTTTACGTATGTTTTATCTCCATAATAGTAACCCAGATAAATCTCTTTGTCTTTTAAATCATTTATTTTAACATCAATCTTATACGATTGTGAAAATAAGCTGCTCCATACAAAAACAAGCATTAATCCTGCGAAAGTTGAATATATATTTTTCATAAAAAGTATTTTTAAACCAGCAAATTTATTAATTTTTGGGCACCATCCTTATTATTAACATTTTTTAACAAGATATGTCCTCTTTTGTTTATCTCCTCATGTGTAAATGACAGATTTAACAATTGTTTAATTTCTTGAATAATTTTCTTGGGTGAATTATGATTATGACATAAGGTTTCAAGACCTGTTCTATCTGTCATCTCATTATTTACGATGCAATGCCGGCCTGAATACAATGCGTTTATTAATTTTAGTTTAATTCCTGTGTTTTGAAAGCTAATAAGCAAATTAATATGTGCTTCACGAATTAACTCTTGCATGGTTTTTTCAGGAGGATTTGCAATAATTTCTGCATTTTCTGTTTTATTTATCAGCTTATAAAGCCTTTTATCTGGGTCTTTTCCTGCAAATTTAAACTGGAAATTAATCTTAGGACATATATTCTGGAGAATATATTTAGCAGCTTCAATGTTTTCGTTTACTGATAAATTGCCATGAAATAGGATATAATTGCCATTCCCTGATTTTATGTTTATTTCATTGTGTTGATGAAAAACAGGGATTAAAAATGTATCTGAATTCAATGTTTTAAAATATGCACAATCTTTTTCGGTAATCCCTGCTAGCTTGATTTTTGATTTCAGAATCTTTTCATAATTCCTTAGTTTAATAGCCTCGCTATAAAAAAAGATCTTTTTAAAAATATTGCTTTCTTTTTTTGCTAATTGCAAGTAATAATCATGTTCAATATTATGAGCCCTGACTACAATTTTTCGTGAATCATTAACTAATTCATTTATAAAGTGAGTTGTATGAATCCCTTCGAAAAGTATAGGAAATTGATCACGCTGAAGTGTTTCCAGTAATCTTTTATTTGAACGTGATAATACAATAAATGGTGATCTGGAAAAAAAATATTTTAGTCTTTTAGGTCGATAATAATAAGTTACGGTTTTACAATATTTATTTAGCTCGGAAGATTCCTCCCGATCATACTGAAAGCAGTGCAAATGAATTTTTACACTCAATTCATAAAGCGTTTTAATTTTATAATACACATCAATAACACCACCATAATTAGCGGGATAAGGAATGGTAAAAGAAACTATATGTATTTCCAGATTTTCTGTCATACTTAAAATGAAACATCAAAGTAATTCATTTTATTTTATAGAATGCATCTATTTGAGAAAAAATGCGTCTTTAAAATGATTAATTGTTGTAACATACACTTCTTGTGTTCGTCATATAAATACAATTATAATTTAATTTCACTGGAGGCTGCGATATGAAAAATTTACTTTCCACACTGCAAAAATTAGCTGCCTTAATCTTTTTGTTAATTTTAAGTGACAGTCTGTATTCCCAAAATGTAATATCTTCTGTAAATGTAAGCACAAATGCTGCTTCAATAAGTAAGTCCCTTACAAACGATATGTCAAACTCAATTGATTTATCAAAAAAATCTAATAATTGGATGTTTGATAAAAATTACCTGGATAATAGCTCTCATGTTTTTAATTATAAAATAATGTTTGTTTTAACTGAGAAGGTTTACGAGAGTGAAAATAGAATTGAAAGCTGGATGTTGGATGATTCAAGATGGATTCTTTCAATTGAAGAAATGTATGAATTAAAGCAAATAGAGACCTGGATGTTAGATGAAAATTTCTGGATTATAGATGAAGATGTTAATAAAGATTCAATTAAGGATTGGATGCTTGATAATACATTTTGGGTTATAGTTAATTAAAAGTACTTTCCTGTCCCTTGTATTCATATTTTCCCAATTTACGAGGGGTAGTTTAGACCCGGCTTAGGCCGGGTCTTTTTTTACTTAAAACGTCAACTCTGGCAGGGTTTTAAACCCTGTCAGAGTTAGTGTCCAATAAATTTGTATAATGCATATTTTGGGTTTATCTTTGTGCGCTGAATTTTCAGGTAACACAACACTAATATAATAGGATTATTTTAATGGATATTGAGTTCAAGTTGAAGAAAACTGTTTTAGAAGCGATAGAGAAATTGTACAGGCAAACAGTTGATGAAAAATCTGTTCAGATTCAGAAAACAAGAAAAGATTTCGAAGGTGATTTTACACTGGTAGTATTTCCATTACTTCGAGTATCGAAAAAGCCACCAGAACAAACTGCCGAAGAAATAGGAAATTATTTAAAGGAAAATGTTAGTGAGATACATGAATATAATGTAATTAAAGGTTTTTTAAACTTATCCTTCGATAAAAGCTTTTGGATTTCCTATTTAGAAAGCGTTGCCCAAGATGATCATTTTGGTTTTATTTCAAATAAAGAAAATCCAAAAACAATCTTAATTGAATATTCATCACCTAATACCAATAAACCATTACATTTAGGTCATGTAAGGAATAACTTGTTGGGTTATTCTGTTGCTAAGTTACTAGAAACACAAGGCGATAAAGTTTATAAGGTTAATCTTGTAAATGATCGGGGAATACATATCTGCAAATCGATGCTAGCATGGCAAAAATGGGGCGATATTAATTCTTATTTAGATTGGTGCATTAATAATACTGATGAAATTGTTGAAAAAATCAGAACCTTAGTAAAGCAGAACATCTTTAATTATTGCAAAAGGATTGTTTTAAGTTATAAAAACGGAAATATTGGTCGGAGTATCGATGAAAACTATAAACAGGAAGTAATTGGCTTATATGAAAAAACTAAATCAAACAAAAACCCTATAAATCAGCTAGTTAATATTCTTGAAAATCATGAGATTTACTTAAAAGATTCAAAAAATTATAAGTTACTAAAACGACGCATTGATAAGCAGAAAAGGGAATTAGAATTTAGAAATGAGAAAATCGAACCTAAAACATCTGGTAAAAAAGGAGATCATTTAGTTGGTGATTTTTATGTAAAATTTGATCAGGAGTATAAAAAACAAATTGGGAGCTTAATTTCTGAGGGATTAACAGAAGACGAAGCAAAACAGACTGCTCCACTTATTCTAGAGGCTCAAAAAATGCTAATAGACTGGGAAGCTGGTGATAAGAAAACCAGGGAGCTTTGGAAAAAGATGAACAGTTGGGTATTGGAGGGATTCGATGTTACATATAAAAAACTAGGTGTCGATTTTGATAAAGTCTATTTTGAGTCGGATACATATAAATTAGGTAAAAAACTTGTCCTTGAAGGACTGGAAAAAGGAATGTTCTTCAAAAAAGAAGATGGTTCGGTTTGGGCTGATTTAACTGATGAAGGTTTGGATCAAAAAATATTATTGCGTTCCGACGGAACCTCAGTATATATGACTCAGGATTTAGGAACAGCACATCAGCGATTTAGCGACTACAATGCAACCGAAGCAATATATGTGGTAGGTAACGAACAAAATTATCATTTCCAGGTATTAAAAATTGTTTTAGCGAAGTTAGGATTCGAATGGGCTGAGAATTTATATCATTTATCGTATGGGATGGTCGAGTTACCTGAAGGTAAAATGAAATCTCGCGAAGGTACTGTTGTTGATGCAGATGATTTGTTAGAGGAAATGACAAGAACAGCCGACGAGATGTCTCGCGAATTGGGCAAGCTTGACGATTTCTCAAATGAAGAAAGAAAAAAGATAATTGAAACCATCGGTTTAGGGGCTTTAAAATATTTCATTTTAAAAGTAGATCCTAAAAAGACAATGACCTTTGATCCAAAAGAATCAATCGATTTTAATGGTAATACTGGACCTTTTATTCAATATACTTATGCCAGAATTCAGTCTTTAATAAAGAAAGCTCACAGTAATGGATTGGACATACCTGTCGGGTTGAATTCGAAAATAAATATCTCGGGCAAAGAATTACAACTTATTAAGTTAATTCATACTTATCCCGAAGTGCTGGCAGAAGCTGCAACGGATTACAGCCCTGCACAAATAGCAAATTATATTTACGATTTGGCTAAAGAATTTAACCAGTTTTATCATGATCATCCTATTTTAAGTGAAAGTAACAGAAGTATTTCGGAATTTAGACTGTACCTTTCAAAAGAGGTAAGTAAAATTATAAAATCATCCATGGGATTGTTAGGAATTCAGGTTCCTGAAAGAATGTAAAAAGGATTTGAGGAGATTAGTAAAATCTTAATTAGCTTAAAATACTTAAACCCAGGAACCAAAATTTTGAAACTAATGATTATTGTTGACATTTTGAAAATATAGGTACTTAATATAAATTTGTTTTGATTTAAAAAGAGTTTAAAAAGATATGTTTGAAAATTTATCCGAACGATTAGAGAAATCCTTTAAAATATTAAAAGGACAGGGACATATTTCAGAAATAAATATTGCTGAAACATTAAAAGATGTGCGTCGTGCATTATTGGATGCCGATGTGAATTATAAAATTGCTAAAACCTTTACCGATACGGTTAAGGAAAAATCATTGGGTCAGGATGTACTAAATGCTGTGAAACCAAGCCAAATGATGATTAAGATTGTTCATGATGAGCTTGCTGAGCTTATGGGAGGACAATCAACCGATTTAAATTTAAAAGGCAATCCAACGATAATATTAATTGCTGGTTTACAAGGATCAGGTAAAACAACCTTTTCAGGCAAATTAGCCAATTATTTAAAATCTAAAAAACAAAAACATCCTTTATTAGTTGCTTGTGATGTATATCGTCCTGCTGCGATTGAGCAGTTAAGAATATTAGGAGAGCAAATTAATGTTCCTGTTTATACTGAGATTGATAGCAAAGATCCTGTAAAAATTGCAAAGAATGCAATTAAGCAAGCAAAGAAAGATGGACAAAACCTTGTAATTGTCGATACTGCAGGTCGTTTGGCTATTGACGAAGAAATGATGAACGAGATTGCAGCCATAAATAAAGAAATCGAGCCACACGAAACATTGTTTGTTGTTGATTCAATGACCGGTCAGGATGCCGTAAATACAGCAAAGGAATTTAATGATCGATTGGATTTTGATGGTGTTGTTTTAACTAAGTTAGATGGTGATACACGTGGTGGAGCTGCATTATCGATTCGTTCGGTTGTAAATAAGCCGATTAAGTTTATTGGATCGGGTGAAAAAATGGAGGCAATTGATGTTTTCCACCCTGAACGAATGGCTGATCGTATTTTAGGTATGGGTGATGTTGTTTCTTTGGTTGAAAGAGCCCAGGAACAATATGATCAGGAAGCAGCAAGAAAGTTAAGCAAAAAGATTGCAAAAAATCAATTCGATTTTAACGACTTTGTAGCACAAATTGCTCAAATCAAGAAAATGGGTAATTTGAAAGATTTGGCTGGAATGATTCCTGGAATGGGCAAATTGATGAATAAGGTAGATGTGGATGATGATGCATTTAAAGGTATTGAAGCAATAATACAGTCAATGACACCGGAAGAAAGAGAAAATCCGCAGGTTTTAAACGGAAGCAGAAGAAAACGCATTGCCAATGGAAGTGGAAATGATATTCAGGAAGTAAATCGTTTAATAAAGCAGTTTGATGAAACCAAAAAGATGATGAAAATGATGAAAGATGGTAAAGGAATGGCTGGTTTAATGAGTAAAATGCAGGGAATGAGATAGTAAAGAAGTTTGTAAGTGAACTAGAATGCGCTAAAGTGCCTAGAGTATATTAAACTTTAAAATTTGATGGATTAAGGCCACTCTAAGTACTCCAAGTATTATAGGCATTTTAAGTACTTCTTGATCATGGCAAATTAGACAATGAACTTTCAAAATTTAAGATATTTATAGAACTCAAATTTTTAAGACATGCAACTAATCGACGGTAAAAAAGTAGCAGATCAAATTAAATCAGAAATAGCCAGCGAAGTTGAACAAATAAAAAAACAAGGTGGCAAAATTCCTCATCTGGCAGCTATAATTGTTGGTCATGATGGTGCAAGTGAAACTTATGTTGGTCATAAAGAAAAAGCTTGTATACAAGTTGGATTTAATTCTACCGTTTTGCGTTTTGAAGATGATATAGCTGAGGATACATTATTAAGAAAAGTTCATGAATTAAATGATAATCCCGATATAGATGGTTTTATTGTTCAACTGCCTATGCCTAAGCATATTTCCGAACAAAAAATTATAGAGGCTATCGATCCTAAAAAAGATGTGGACGGTTTTCATCCGATTAATTTAGGACGCATGGTAATTGGATTGCCAGCCTATATTTCAGCTACACCGGCAGGAATTATTGAATTAATTAAACGATATCATATCGAAACTTCAGGTAAAAATGTTGTGGTTATCGGGCGAAGTAATATTGTAGGAAAACCTATAAGTATTTTATTGGCACAAAAAGCAAATCCGGGCGATGCAACAGTTACACTTACTCATAGTTGCACCAAAAATTTAAAAGAAGTAGTATCAAAAGCAGATATTATTATTGCTGCCTTAGGACAGGCAGAATTCTTAACTGCCGATATGGTTAAAGATGGAGCAACAGTAATTGATGTTGGAATTACCCGTGTAAAATCAGATAAAACCAAATCGGGATGGAAATTATTGGGTGATGTTAAATTCGACGAAGTAGCCAAAAAAGCAGAATTTATAACTCCTGTTCCGGGTGGAGTTGGTCCAATGACCATCGTATCATTATTACAAAATACCCTGAAAGCTTCAAAAGGCGAGATTTATCCAAAAGCATAAGTACAAAGTATAGGAACAAGAATTGTTTTAAAAGCAGCCTTCAGGTTGCATTTTTTGTGTTGCAACAAACAAGCCTGTCTGTTGTACTATGTAAAACGGACATTCTTGTCCGTTTATAGTTAAATTGCAGAACAGTTAGTTTTGTTCGTTGAAATTATCAGGTATGCTTACCTGTTGCAGACAAGCTTGTTCGTTTAAAAGTAACGGAGAATTTACAATCAGTAAAGTAATATTTTAAGTCTATTTTCTAGTACAACACATTGCTGAGTTTTTCAACAGGCAGGAATGCCTGTTGTACTGTGTAAAACGGACATTCTTGTCCGTTTAAAAGTAACATTTTAAGTTTTTTTCCTGTACAACACATTACAAAACTTTTCAACAGGCAGGAATGCCTGTTGTACTCCGTAAAACGGACATTCCTGTCCGTTTATAGTTAAATTGCAGAACAGTTAGGTTTGCTCGTTGAAATTATCGGACATTCATACATGGGGCAGGTAAAAATGCCTGATGTACAATAATAAAGGGGCTTTACGCCCCTTTATTTGTTAAAAATCAAACTAAGATTTGTAGAAGCTAATTTGATATGCTTATTGAACTTAAAAGTTTTATTTCACTTAGATTTGAATAATCATATTGGTATAATCCATCATCGCCAATCAACATTAAAACTCCGTTGATAGGTATTACATCGTAGGTGTTAATGTTGGGAAACGTAGCAATTATATTTTCGTCAATTTTTGTAACATCACTGGCATCATAAATTTTTAATCCGGCACTGCCATCACAAATAAATAAGGTCGAATTATCAATTCCTAATCCGTAAGGCTCTGTCATAGCATATGATTTAACAAGACTTGGTTCTAACAGATTTCTTATGTCAATAACATCTAACTGATCGTTTGCTTGTCCGCAAAAATTACCAGAACGTAGCGTAACATAGGCATAATCGCCTTCAACAACCACCGGATCACAGCTGGTTATGTGCCAATAATCAGAAATAAAAACAGGATTATAAGTATCTGTGATATCGTAAATTAGCATTCCGTTTTGCGAACCAATAAATAAATTATCACCGGAAGGAAACAAGGTTTCAATATTCCAGCCAATGTAAAGTGATTTAACCAGGTTCATATTATCGGGACTGCTGATTTCAATTACATTTAAAGTATACGAATCAATGGTATATAGAACATTGTCTTTAGCGGTAAATCGAGACATTGAACCCCCAACACCAAATGAAGAAGAACCTGAAGAAGAGTAAGATGAGCTTCCATTTGTATACGAATAAATCATATAATCACCCCCTTCATACCAAGGATAAATAGTGTAGCTGCGTTCTTCAACCTTGCGGGTAATTTTTTTTAATTCCCAGTCAACTACAATTCCTTTCTCGTAATCGATTTCGTCAATTCGATAATTTTCATCATAAGGAGGCAAGATATAAGGGAAAATATTTTCTAATCTGCCCGTTTCTGAAATATTACTTAAATCCGAAATATCAATAGCAACCAGATCAACATAACTGTCAGCATAAAGGATATCATCTTTAATAGATATGTCGACATTACCCGGTATTTTAATAAATGTAATATTTTCAGGTGATGAGGGATCTGAATTAT
Organism: Bacteroidales bacterium; assembly: GCA_003446015.1. Taxonomy (GTDB): domain Bacteria; phylum Bacteroidota; class Bacteroidia; order Bacteroidales; family UBA12077; genus UBA12077. The sequence continues at coordinate 42,117 of DMBU01000016.1, forward strand.
CAATAACGTGAATCCCATCAAGGTACTCGTTAATAAACAAGTAATCGTTGTAAAAATAAATTTTACCTGTGTTCTCAAGTAATTTAGCCTCTTCCGTTTGAATGGAGCTTCTTAGTTCATCGTAGGTAATATATACAGGCACATTAGCCGTATATGTTTCAATAATTTGATCCTCGCAACTGCTAAATAAGAGAATTCCTGTAAGCAAGCTTAGAACTGATTTATAAATTTTTCCCATTAAAGAAATGATTAAATATTAAGTACATTCCTAAGATGATGAACAGATTAAAAGGGTTGCGTATTCATGCCAACTAAATTAATAAACTGTAAACGCAACCAAATATATTTTTTGATCATCTTTCAGGTATATTTAGTTAAAAATCGTTTAAATGAAAAAGCATCTTAATTTATTCATCCTTCTTTTTTTACTTATCGCCGTTTTTGTACCAAAATATTCTGTTGCACAGGAAAAAATGCAAGATGTAATCTATTATAAAAGCGGAACCATTCTTCATGGAGAAATAATCGAAATAAAGTTGAACGAATCAATTACATTAAAAAGTAATTGTGGCGATATCTGGGTGATAAATCAATCGGATATTGAGCGGGTAGCAAAAGAGCCAATCTCAAAGACATTTATTCAAAAAGATTCTACTTTTAATCTTTCTTATAAACGAAAAGGATTTTATTCAAATATAAATGTAGGTTTTTTATTTGGCAGTAATTTAAATACCCCTTTTCCGCCTCTAAGTTTAATGTTTGTAAATGGTTACCAGTTTGATTGTGGCCTCGCGCTGGGAGCAGGTTTAGGCCTCGAATTATTAACCGAAGCTTATATGCCTGCTGTGTTAGATGTTAGGTACACATTTAAAAGTTCAAAAGTGAGTCATTTTGTTTATTTGCAGGGAGGATACGCGATTTCTCTTGAAAGTCCGGATCCTTACGATTATGATTATTATTCTTATTATGATTCAAATTTAAAATCAAAAGGCGGATATTTAATAAACCCGGGAATAGGATTTAAGCTAAATTTAAATAATCGAAATGCCTTTTCGTTTGCAATAGGATATAAGTATATGCAGGTTCAGCATACATATAATGAATTTAACGGACAAGAAATTGATCGAACCATTAAATATAACAGAATTACGCTCGGATTTGGATATCATTTCTGGTAGTTAACTCGTTGATCTCAATATATTTCATCGCTTCCGTCAGTTTTTTAAGACCGGAAGCGATTTTTATTAGTAAATTTGATTAAATTTTGACTTGTGAATAAAAAGAGCCTAACGTTTAATAACTTTTAAATTCAAAAGAGTTTTAAATAAAAATTTAATGTAATTTCATCTGGTAATTTATTTTGTTATGATATTTAAACGAATCAATCTACTTAGTCTAATATTAATATTCTTTAGCATTATTTTCTTTGGATGTAAAAAGGAAGATCAAACCAGGTTACAGGCAAGTTGGTCGGCAAATGATCCAATATTAATACCTTTTAATATTAGAAATAATGAAAAGAATCTTGGAAATCTGGTACAAAATCCATCATTCGAAACAGGGAAGGTTTATTATGAGAAAGGTAATCTTAAATCATATGATATTACCGGATGGAAAAAAGTTGGGAATAATATCAAATGGGTAATTTCTGAAAATGGTGATTTTAGTGAAGATGAAGTTTATAAAGGAACACATGCGATTAAAATTGAAAGAAACATTGCTGACGAAACCGAATCTGTCGGAGAAGGTATAATTAGTGATTTTATAAAAGTAATTCCCGGAAATTATTCATTAAAATTCTTTTTGAAATTAGAGAATGTGTGTCCAAATCAGGCGCGTATTGGTACAAAGATGTATGATGCTATTAACATAAGATTGCAATTCTTCGATAAAAATAAGATAGAGATAAATGGAGATGAATTGGATGCCTTTCGAAATAAAAAGATTGATAACACCTTTAAATCTCTAACACTCTCAAATTTTTGGCAAATTGAAAAGTTTGGCTGGGGCGAAGTTCATGGGAAAACGGCACACTTTCCGTTTTATGATGGCGATGTTCCTGATGAAGCAAGGTATGTAAAAATCTATATTGGCTTAAAAGGAACAGGAAAAATGTGGATCGACAATGTTGACTTTCGATATACCGATAAAAATTTTACAATGTTAGAAAGGATGAAGCCATATTTTGATTCTTCGTACTTTGTATACGACCTGGTTTTTCCTCAACCAAAACAATTAATTAAAAAATCTCAGCTTGAACTTTTTAATAAAGAACAAAACGCTTATCCAATAATCTTAATTCCCGATAATGCTACTATTAACATTAAGGAAGCGGCTCAGGCATTCCGTGAAATGCTAATTTCAGTTATAAAAACAACAAATAATTCAATATCTCCTGAAATAAGAATAGTTAATAATGTAAATGAAATTAAAGATAAGCAGCTTGTTATATCGCTTTCAACGAGCAATTTATATAAAAAATATGAAGCTAACCTTCCTGATACGATCCTTACAAAGCATAAAAGTGCTTATTATATTATACAGCCTGAAAACGAAAAGAATATCATTCTTATTAATGGCTTCGATGAGGCAATTAAATATGCAATTCAGACTTTCAGGCAATTGATTGATAAAAAAGCTTTGTATAACTCTGCAAATATTATTGATTATCCGGATATTACAGAACGAGCAATTTTAATGCATTATTTCGATGGAGAATTGAATGAGCTATATTCAAAATTGAACTTGTTTGGGGAATATAAATTCAGTGATATCTATTTTGAATGGTATAACAATGATAACAAAAAACATTTCCCATTTAACTCGCCAAATGACTTATTAACTGAAAATAATTCAATGAACTATAATTTAATGATTGATTTAGTGAAACTAAATGCGCAACAATCATTAAAATCAAATGAAAGTCTGAATTATAAAAGCTTGTTATCCAAATCATATAAATCGTTGCTATTTGCAGGGGATTATTACCAACCCTATGAAGATTGTAATCAGGACAAGGTTGTTTTTTATTCAAATAATAATTTAACTAAAAATGTACAGTCTGATCACATTAAATTTTTAAAAGACTTTAGCAAACATGTTGCTAATCAGAATTCAAGAACAAAACTTGAATTTTTATCTTCCTGGAACAGATTAGACCTTATTGATAAAGGACAGGGTAGGGCAGAAATTTACTATTACGATTTAAGCCGAAATATTTCTGATAATATTACGATGTATTGGACCGGAGGTACATATTATTCCGAATCAATTGATTATGCTGAACATTTCAGGATTAATGAGATAATTGGACATTCACCTGCATTATTTGATAATAGTTTATTGGCTAAGGATCAAAGATTAAATACAGATTACCTTAAAAGTTATTATGCAGGGAAAATACGAACCATGTCATTTTTTGAACCCTATAATTTGCAGACAGTAAGTTACCAAGCTAATGCAAAAACGATTTTAAATACAAATCAATTATCGGAACTAAATACCATTAGAATCTTAACTGCATCAAATTATTTCTGGAATACAGCCTCGTATAATCCCGATAAATCACTTTGGATTGTTTTAAATAAGCTATACGGAAGAGAGAATGCAATTAAACTACTAAAGTTTAATGACTCTTATTACGGTTTAAAAGAGATTTGTCAAAAAATTGAATCCGATGGATCTCAGTTTAAGAACATTAGGATTGCCAGGAATTTTGAAACAGAATTGATAAAGTATGCTCAGGAACTTGAAAATAGCATTGATGATAAAGTTTTACTTTCTGAGATAAACAAACTGAAAACTGAAATTTTGACAAAATATAACAATTTAGTGTCAGCCGATAAATAAATTAAAAAAGTATGAATTGATTGCATGAATCAAGCTAAAATGATTAGTTTTGCATCCATATTTTGAGAGTGAGTATGAAGGAAGATTTTGATGATATTTTTCATGATGAGGAGTATAGCGAATTAGTTAATCGCTATGAGGAGATGCTGAAAAACAATACCAGGTATTTTTTTGATGTTTTTGAATTTGAAAGTATAATTGATTACTATATTGATAGCAATAAAGCTAATAATGCTTTAAATGCTGTTAAATACGCTGCACAACAACACCCATATTCCTTAAATATTCAATTAAAAGAAGCCCAGGTTTTGGTCGATAAAGGCAATGCAATTCAGGCATTACAGGTTATCGAACGAATTGAAAGAATAGAATCATCAAATTGCGATGTTTATTTACTAAAGGGAAGCACATTAAATGTAATGGGACGTTATAGTGAAGCTGAAAGAGCTTTCGATACAGCTGTCATTTATAGTTACGACGATAAAGTTGAGGTTATTCATTCTATTGCCCAGTCGTTTGAGCAAATTGGCAGATATAAAACAGCATTAAAATATTTACACGAAGCTTATAAAATGGATAGCAAAAATATCATGCTATTGTATGATATTGGTTATTGTTACGAAAAGTTAGGTCAGATAAATAAGAGTATAGAGTATTATAAACAGTACCTTGATAAAGAACCGTTTTCTGAAAATGCGTGGTATAATCTGGGAATATTATATAACAAATCGGATAGATTTCCTGAGGCTATTGATGCTTATGAATTTGCTCTTGCCATAAACCCTGAGTTTTCGGTAGGGTATTTTAATCTTGCAAATGCCTTTTCAAATAATGAAGATTTTCATAAAGCGATCCTTAACTATAAAGAATATTTAAAATTTGATGGAAGAAGTGTTGAGATATTAACCTATATTGGTGATTGTTACGAAAGTCTTAAAGAGTTTGATTTAGCAATTAAATACTACGATGAGGCACTTCAGGAAGATGACTATTTTGCTGATGCATTTTTTGGGAAAGCCAATGTAATGTTCAGATTAGAAAAATTTGAAATGGCTCTTACTTTAATCGAAAAAGCTGTAATTATTGATGATATAAATGCTGAATATTATTTCTTGTTGGGTAATGTTTTTAATGAACTTAACAAGGATAAGGAAGCACTTGAAGCCTTTAAAAAAGCAAATGATTTAGATCCTGAAGAACTGGATTTTATTTTCTCACTTTCTGAGGCATATACAAAAGTAAATCAAGTTGATGCGGCTATTGAACTTTTAACCGAAGCTTTAAAGGATAATCCTTCTAATGCATTGGTTTACTATCGATTATCGGGATGTTTCTTCCTGATCAAAAATGATAAAAAAGCAATCGAAGCTTTTAAAAATGGATTGAACATTAATCCGAAAGCGTATCTTGAAATTATTATATTTTACCCGGAAGCTATCGAAAATAGTTCTATCAATAAGCTTTTAAATAAATATCATTTTGATTAAAAAGGAATTGAATTAAGAAATAAATAGTTGCATTGAACGAAAATTTTCTAAAATAGAATGAAAAGTTTTCGTTCTTTTTAATTTAACGAAAATGAAACAAGCATGATTAAAATAATTATTAATTAATCACACACGATAATGATTATTTTAATCATGCGGTTCCATCTGACATTTGAAAAATAAAAAATAACAGATGAAAAATCAAGTAAAAACCCATTTGGGTTTGTTTTTAAAGGGGTTTGCAATGGGAGCAGCCAACGTTATACCCGGAGTTTCTGGTGGAACTATTGCTCTTATTACAGGAATATTTGAACGATTAATAAATGCAATTAAATCTTTTAATGGCGTAGCAATTCATCTTCTTTTTAAAGGAAAAATCAAGGATTTAATAAAGCATATTGATTTATATTTTCTAATAGCCGTATTTGTGGGAATGCTTACAAGTGTTTTTTCAATCGCGAAATTGCTCGAATATCTATTTATTAATTATCCTGTTTTTGTCTGGTCTTTTTTCTTTGGACTAATCTTAGCCTCAGTATATTATGTTGGTAAAACCATTAACAAATGGAGTATAAGTGTGATTGTAGTTTTTATTTTGGGTACATCTATAGCTTTTTTTATTTCGATGTTAAATCCTGCAACCCAGAATGATTCTTTTGTTTACTTAATTATTTGTGGCGTAATTGCAATTTGTAGCATGATCTTACCCGGACTTTCAGGTTCTTTTATTCTGATCTTATTGGGTAATTATGAGTTGGTTATGATTCAGTCAGTTAATAACCTGGACCTGAGAATTCTTATTCCTGTTATGATTGGTGCTATAGGCGGATTAATTGCTTTTTCGCATGTTTTATCATGGATTTACACCAGGTATAAAGATCAGACCATTTCAATATTAACCGGATTTATTTTGGGTTCTTTAGGTATTTTATGGCCATGGAAGAATGAAATTTACAGAATAGATGAAGCTGGAAATTTTGTAATAAAGAATGGTGAGAAAATTGTACAATCTTATACTAAATATATTCCCGAATCATTTAGCAGAGAGGTAGTTATTGCTATAATTCTAATGATTTTTGGAATTATTACCATATCTTTGATAGAAAAAATAGCAAGCACTCAAAAATAATGCGATTTTTTGGACTCATAGGTAAGTCATTAGAGCATTCGTTTTCTCCTGTATTTTTCAAAGAAAAGTTTCAAAACGAAGGTATAAACGATTGTTTCTATAATCTATATCCCTTAAAAAGTATCGATGAATTTAACCAGTTAATTGGCGATTTTTCCGAATTGTCAGGCTTAAATGTTACCATCCCGTATAAACAGGAAATTATTCCTTTTCTCGACGAAATCGAAGAAAATGCTAATCAAATAGGTGCAATAAATACAATTAAGTTTGAATGGGATCATAATAAGCTGAAACTTATTGGCTATAATACTGATTATTTAGGATTTATTGACAGTATTAAACCTTTGCTTGGTAATCAGCACAAATCAGCTTTAGTTTTAGGAACGGGAGGGAGTTCAAAGGCTATCACTTTTGCTCTAAAAAAGATTGGAATACAATACACCCAGGTGTCACGAAATCCTATAAAAAAAGATATTTTAAGTTATAGTTCGTTAACAAAAGAAGATATACAAAATCATAAAATTATAATAAATACTACACCTTTAGGGATGTATCCTGATATCTCCCAGTTTCCCGATATTCCTTACCACGCAATTACAGAAGATCACTTATTATACGATTTAACCTATAATCCAAAACTCACCGAATTCTTAAAAAAAGGATTAGAGAAAGGAGCAAGGGTTGAGAATGGATTCAAAATGCTTATCAGTCAGGCCGAATATTCCTGGAAAATATGGAATGATATTTCATGTTTCACATGAAAAAGTTGTGGAATATCAGAATCACCAAATACTGATGTGATCATTTTTTATGATTTAATTACACTTTTTTGGCTTGATCCAAA
>DMBU01000016.1:49471-54449 GCA_003446015.1 Bacteroidales bacterium
CAAGAAAAGAACAATAAAAAACCAATTGTTAATCAAAAAGTCATTCATGAGATGTAGAAATACAATTTCTCAATCTTAACCAATGTAAATTATTATTCATATAACAGAATACAACAATGTTCTGTTTTAATTATTTAAATATTCTGTTTTCTTCACACTAGCTCTACTAACGTTTCACCCTTTCTGGAGGTAAACTTTTGATACAAAACTGAAGGCTTTTAGAACAACTTGAAGAGGAGTAACGATACAACTTTCTTTTTATACTGAGTAGCTAAAATATAAACTTAATTTTTATCATCCTACAAGAATATAAAGTATTCCTATATCATTCAGGTAGTTGTGTACGATTGATCATGTCTTTTATTTTTAAAATTTCAAAAAAAAACTTGTTGTGAAACACATTTTAATATGACATTATTCATGTGAATTATAGGGAGGGAACTCCATTTTTGTGTAACTTTGCAATAAAATTAAAACATAATCTAATTAACTGATACACAATGAATTTATTAAGTCGAATTAAAGATAGTGCCAAAAAGCATAACAAGAAAATTGTTCTACCTGAATCAACTGAAGAAAGAACTTTAAAAGCTGCAGATGAGATAATTAAAGAAGGAATCGCGCAGATTATTTTAACAGGTAATCCAGAAGAAATTAAGAAAAAAGCAAAAGAGTTAAATCTTAGCAATATTGAAAAAGCAACTATTGTTGATCCAAAAAATCATGCGAAAAAAGATGAATATATCAATTTGATGCTTGAAATTAGAAAGAGCAAAGGCCTTACCCTAGAAGAAGCTTCTAAATTGATCGAAGATCCATTATATCTTGCCACAATCATGATCAAAAATGGTGATGCAGATGGTGAGGTTGCAGGAGCAGCAAATGCTACTGGTGATGTTCTAAGACCAGCGTTTCAATATGTTAAAACAAAACCAGGAATCAGCGTTGTGTCAGGCGCATTCTTAATGATTTTAAAAGATAAATCTTTCGGTGAAGATGGCTTACTCGTTTTTGCTGATTGCGCAGTTCATCCAAATCCAACAGCAAGAGAATTAGCCGAAATAGCTGTTGCAACTGGAGAAACAACAAGAGCAATTGCAGGATTTGAGCCACGTATCGCAATGCTAAGTTTTTCGACTAAAGGAAGTGCAAAACACGAAATGGCTGATAAGGTTGTTGAAGCAACCAGAATAGCTAAGGAAATGGATCCATCATTAAAAATTGATGGCGAATTACAAGCCGATGCAGCAATAATTGAAGCAATTGGACAAAGCAAAGCTCCAGGTAGTGAAATAGCTGGTAAAGCGAATGTACTGGTATTTCCAACCCTCGAAACAGGAAACATAGCTTACAAATTAGTGCAACGTTTGGCAGGAGCAGAAGCAGTTGGTCCTGTTCTGCAAGGAATGGCAGCTCCAATAAACGACCTTTCAAGAGGTTGCTCAGTAAGCGATATTGTAAATTTAGTTGCTATTACAGCAAATCAAGCAGCAGGAAAGTAATTTAAACATATAAGGCCAATAAATAAAATGAAAATATTAGTATTAAACTGTGGAAGTTCTTCAATAAAATACCAGTTAATAAATATGACTAATTCCGAGAATGCAGAATTACTTGCAAAAGGAATAGTTGAAAGAATAGGAATTGCAAATGGAGAGCTTACTCATAAAACTCATGATAATAAAAAGTATACGGTTACAACCGATATTCCTGATCACACCAAAGGAATTGATTTAATACTTGAAGCCATGTTGTCATCTGAACATGGAGTAATAAAGAATGCAGAAGAAATTACTGCTGTTGGTCATAGAGTGGCACATGGAGGTCAATATTTTAAGGAAAGTGCATTAGTTACCAAAGATGTAAAAGAGAGAATTGAAGAATGTATCGAATTGGCACCACTTCATAATCCTGCAAATTTAAAAGGGATTTTGGCAATGGAAAAACTACTGCCAACTGTGTCACAAGTGGCGGTTTTTGATACTTCGTTTCATCAATCAATGGAACCTACAGCGTTTCTTTATGGACTTCCATATGAATATTATGAAAAATATAAAGTCAGAAGGTATGGTTTTCATGGTACCAGTCACAAATATGTAGCCAAAAAAGCCTGTAAACTGGTAGGATGGAACTGGGAGGATAAGAAAATTATTTCTTGTCACTTAGGTAATGGAGCATCTGTAGCTGCGATAAAAAATGGAAAATCGGTTGATACTTCGATGGGATTCACACCTGTTGAAGGTTTAATTATGGGAACACGAGCTGGTAATCTTGATTTAGGAGCTTTATTATTTATCGCTGAAAAAGAAGATTTAACCATTCAGGATACCAATAATATGATAAATAAACGTAGTGGTTTATTAGGTATTTCAGGCCTTTCATCAGACATGAGAGACCTTGAAATGGCAGCAGAAAAAGGAAATGAAAGAGCGCAACTGGCTTTGGATATGTTTGCTTATAGTGTGAGAAAATATATTGGATCATACTCTGCAGCAATGGGAGGAGTCGATTTGATTTTATTTACAGGAGGAATAGGCGAGAATGGATGGGATACCCGAAGAGACATTTGTAAAGGACTCGAATTTTTAGGTGTTGATTTTGATGTTGAATTAAACGAAAAAAAACGTGGAGTAGATCTTGAACTAACTAAACCGGGATCAAAAACCAAAGTTGTTGTTGTTGCAACTAATGAAGAGTTAGTAATTGCGCAGGATACTCAAAGAATTGTTAGTGCGTTAAAATAATTTATCAGCATTTGTTTAAATAAATCTATTATATATGCAGTGAATCATACGCTGTATTTAATACTTTAAAAATTAAAAAATGACTTATAAATCATTAAACGATATAGTTAGCATTGCAAAAGGCAAAGAAACAAGACGCCTCGCGGTTGCTGCCGCAGCCGACAGACATGTTCTTGAAGCTGTTAAAAATGCTTATCTCGAAGGAATTGTAATTCCTAAATTAATTGGTAATAAAGCAGAGATCGAGAAAATTTGTAAAGAAATTAATTTTGATCTTACCGGAATAGAACTATTCGAAGAAAAGAATCCCGCTCTATCAGCAATTAAAGCAGTTGCTCTTATTAAAGAGGGAAAAGCAGATATTTTAATGAAGGGTTTAGTAAGTACAGCACCTTTGTTAAAAGCTGTTTTGGATAAAGAAAATGGACTAACCAAAGGATCAACTTTAAGTCATTTTGCGTTAATTGAATCACCATATTATCATAAATTATTTGGTATAACTGATGCAGCGATGAACATTCTGCCAGGCTTTGATGAGAAAGTTCAAATTTTAAATAATGCTGTAGAAGTATTTCATCGCTTAGGAATAAAAAACCCTAAAGTGGCCGTTGTCGGACCACTTGAAGTCGTAAATCCTAAAATTGAATCTACCACACATGCTGCTATGTTAACGGTTATGAATAAAAGAGGACAAATACAAGGATGTATTGTTGATGGTCCTTTTGCTATTGATAATGCAGTTTCTAAAGAAGCCGCAGAACATAAAGGAATCATAAGTGATGTTGCGGGTGATGCTGATATTTTACTGGCCCCTGATTTAAATAGTGGAAACATATTGTATAAAACCTTAATGTTCTTAGGTGGAGGAACCTCTGCAGCAGTTATAATGGGTGCAAGAGTTCCTATCGTTTTAACATCAAGAGCCGACGATGAGAGAAGTAAAATGATGTCGATTGCGCTAGCAGCTGCTATGTAATCGTGTCAGTAATTAATTGAAATAGAAATTAAATTTAGAAATGGAAGAACAAAGAATATTAGCTATAAACCCAGGTTCAACATCAACTAAAATTGCAGTATATCAGGGATCAAAATCAATTTTTCTGAAGAATATTAAACATACATCAGAAGATTTACAAAATTTTTCAAATATCGTTGAGCAATTTAGTTTTAGAAAGGAAATTATTTTAAAAGAATTAAAGGATGCTGAAATCAGAATCGATCTGATTACCGCAATTGTGGGTCGCGGAGGATTAGTTAAGCCAATAGAATCAGGAGTTTACGAAGTTAATGAACAAATGATTAAAGATTTGCATGAAAGCAAATTAGGTGAGCATGCAAGTAATTTGGGAGGTTTAATAGCACACAATATAGCTCAGTCTCTTGAAGGTGCACGAGCTTTTATTGCTGATCCTGTTGTTGTTGACGAAATGGAAGATGTTGCTCGTTATACCGGTCATCCTAAATTTATTCGACATTCAATATTTCATGCTTTAAACCAAAAAGCAATTGCACGTAAATATGCTAAAGCTGTTGATAAACCTTATGATGAACTTAATTTGATTATAGCACATTTAGGCGGAGGTATTTCTGTTGGAGCTCATAAAAATGGAAGAGTTATTGATGTAAATAATGCCCTCGATGGCGATGGTCCATTTTCTCCAGAAAGAACAGGAACCTTACCATGCGGACAAGTTGCTTCGCTTTGTTTTAGTGGTGAATATACCCACGATGATGTTAAAAAGATGATTAAAGGCGAAGGTGGTTTTGTTGCTTATTTAGGAACAAATGATGCTTATGAAGTTGAGATGAGGGTTAAAGCTGGTGATGAGGAAGCGATAAAAATACATGATGCTATAGCCTATCAGTTAGGAAAAGCAGTAGGATCATTAAGTGCAGTATTGAAAGGTAAGGTTGATGCTGTAATATTTACAGGTGGTATGGCTTATGATAAAATTCTGATTGATAAGATTAAAGAAATGGTAGGTTATATTGCCCCAATAACAGTTTATCCGGGAGAAGATGAAATGGAAGCATTAGCAATGAATGGATATATGGTTATGAAAGGTGAAATTAATCCTAAGATCTATAAATAATATTGATTAGCACTGTTTTGAAGAGGCTGTCCAAAAAATTAAATATTTAATTTTTATTCGGAAATTTTACTTTGAGTAACTCTACCTGTCGGCAGACAGGTTTGTGTCTTCTTTGTGATCCTTTGTGTAACAGCTTATTAT
>DMBU01000163.1 GCA_003446015.1 Bacteroidales bacterium
GGCAATACAATATTATTATCAATAGCTTTTTGAACATCGTTTACAACACTTCGTAAATCACGTTCTGCAACATTGGCAGAAATCACCACTTTTCGTTGTACATTTTCTCTGCTTATGGAACTAGGTCCTGAAACCGAAACAATATCTGCGATCTGTTCAAGGGGGACTTTTTGTCCATTTTCTGTATCAATTAAAGCACTTTTTATTCCTTCAATTGATTCGGTATAATCTTTATTTAAACGAACAATTAAATCAAATTTTCTTTGTTTTTCGTATATATCAGCTATTTTTTCACCTGCAAATGCATGCTCCACAAAATCATTAAATTGATTCATTGTGATACCGTAACGTGCAAGCATATAGCGATTTGCCCGTATCTGAATTTGTGGTATCTCAACCTGCTGTTCAACATTGACATCAACCAAACCCGGAATATCAACGATTGAATTTTGAATTTGATTTCCAATAGCAAACATTTTATTCAGATCTGTTCCGAAAAGTTTAATTGCAATATTCGCACGTGTTCCGGAAAGCATATGATCAATCCGATGTCCAAGCGGCTGACCAACAGTTGCAGCAATTCCAGGTACACCTGCAAGCCTGGATCTGACTTCGGCCATAAAGGCTTCTCTATCTCTATCAGCTAATTCAAAATTCACATCTATTTCAGCACTATTTGTGGTTTGTGAATGCTCATCCAGCTCTCCCCGGCCTGTTCTTCTTGCAGTACTCTTTACTTCAGGAATTGATAATAATTCTGTTTCTATAAGGTTTCCTAAGTTATTACTTTCTTCAAGAGAAACTCCGGGTTTACTAATTGCGGAAATGGTTAATGCTCCTTCGTTGAATTCCGGCAAAAAACTACGCCCCATTGTTGAAAGTGCGATTAAAGAAGCAACAAATAATCCGATAGACGAGAAGATTATAAGTTTTTTATGATTTAATGCCCACTCTAAAGATTTTAAATACCCATTCATTAACCAGGTGGTGAACCATTTATCTTTCTCCTTTTTTGTAAGATATTTCTCTTTTGAAAGTAACAACTTACAAAGAAGAGGTGTTAATGTCATGGCAACAATCAACGACATAAATAAGGAAACAATATAAGCAATTCCCAGAGGTTTTAACATTCGGCCTTCCATGCCAGATAGGAAAAACAATGGTATAAAAGCTACAATGATTATTAATGTTGCATTCAAAATTGAAGATCGAATTTCTTTAGATGCATCAAAAACAACATTAAATGCAGATTCCCTTTCCTTTTTTGGTAATTTATGATTTTGCTTTAAGCGTTTGTAGACATTCTCTACGTCGATAATTGCATCATCAACCAAAGAACCTATTGCAATTGCCATTCCGCCCAGACTCATTGTATTAATATTCAAACCTAACAGCTTAAGAATGATCATCGTACCTAATAATGAAATTGGAATTGCAACAACAGAAATAATCGTAGTACGGAAACTACCCAGAAATATAAATAATATTACAACAACAAAAATAGCGCCCTCGATAAGTGCACTTTGCACATTTGATACAGATTTCTCAATAAAATCAGCTTGTCTAAAAATCTTACTATCTAAAGTAACATCAGCAGGCAATGTTTTTCTTAAAACCTCAAGATTTTTCTCAATATTTTCGGTGAGATTTAAGGTATTGGTATTAGGCTGTTTCGATATGGATAATATCACTGATGGTTTTGCATTTTGGGATGCATAACCCATTTTTACAGCTGCACCAATGGTAACTTCTGCTATATCGTTTATTAAAACAGGTCGCCCATTCAGTGATTTTATATATGAATTGCCCAGTTTTTCCAGATCGTATGTACGGCCCATTCCACGAACTACATACTCGTTTCCGTATTCGCGAATAACATTTCCTGCAGAATTATCGCTTATTCCTTCACAAACATCAGCCAGCTCTTCCATGGTTACATTGTAATGCATCATCTTTTTTGCATCGGCTAGGACCTGGTACTGTTTATAATCACCACCAATAATGGTAACCTGAGAAACACCTCCTGTTGCAAGCAGAACCGGTTTAACATTCCATTCAGCATATGTTCTCAAATCCATCAGCGAAGTTGAATCTGATTGTAATCCAATAAAAAGAATTTCTCCCATTACTGAAGATTGTGGTGCAAGTGTTGGTTGACCAACATTTAAGGGCATCTGACCTGCAAGTGTTACCATTTTTTCGCTCACTATTTGTCTGGCTTTAAAAATGTCTGTGCCCCAATCGAACTCAACCCAAACAAATGAAAATCCTTGCGATGAGTTTGATCTTACTCTGCGAACGTTTGTTGCTCCATTTACAGCTGTTTCGATAGGAAATGTAACCATCTTTTCAACTTCTTCTGCTGCCATGCCATGTGCATCTGTCATAACAACAACAGTGGGTGCAGTAAGATCAGGAAATACATCAACATCCATATTACCGGCAGTATAAATTCCTGTCAGCATAAGTACAATTGAACCTAAGAGAACAAAGAACTTATTGTTTAATGAAAACTTTATTATTTTATCTAGCATAATTTAGTATTTAGGATTTAGAATCGAGTAGTTAGATGTTATCGGGATATTTATATTTTATAAATAAACTCAGAACTCTAAACTCAAAACTTTAAACTCTAATGAACATGACCAGCGTGAGGATCTAAACTATTTGAAACGGCTGCAAGCTTAACAATAATGGCTCCTTTCGAAACAATTCTTTCTGATTCGTTTAATCCGCTTAAGACCTCAGTTTGAATACCATCAGAAACTCCAATTTTAACTTCACGCTTTTCAAATAACTCGGGAGTTAATTGTACAAATACAAAGAAATCTCCTTGTTCTTCGATTAAAGATGAATTTGGAACAAGTAAGCTGTTTCCCTTTGTTTTCGTTTTTATAAATACTTCAACAAAACTTCCAGGCAAAAAGAGGGTACTATTTATTTCAAAATATACTGGTACCAAATAAGCTTCATTGTCATCGATGTTTTTACCATACGAAATCAGCTTCCCGTCTAATTCATCTAAACCATAAACTTTTTTATTCATTGATGATTTGATATTAGCTGAAATAATTGAGTTTAAATATGGATAATCCTTTTGCTGAACTTCTGCTTTTACAATCAGTTTACTATTATCGCTTACAGAAAATAAAGCATCTCCCGCTTCAACATGCTGACCGTTGTTAACATAAACATGCTTAATAACTCCATTTTGTGTAGAAAAAACACTCTGACCATTAGAACTAAAATTTATTTTAAGATTATCAAAAATAGCTTTTGCATTATCATAAGCTGCCTTTGCACTTTCCAGTTCTTTTTCAGAAATAATTTTATTTTGAGACAAGGCTTTTTTCCTTTCATAATCGGCTTTTGCCAATTCATAATTATTTTTAGCTTCCTGATAGCGAACTTCTGCATTATCACTTGCTAAGCCACTCCCCGATATGCTAATAAAAGACTCACCAGCTTTTACTGTTTCACCTTCTAAAATATTTTGTTGAAACTTAACGATTCCATTTGTTTTGGCAGTTATTATTGTTTCATTATCCTGGCTGGTAATAATATGAGCTGTTGTTTTAATGATTTTTCCGAAAGATTCAAAAGAAGGTAATGTAGTTTCAAAACCTATTTTCCAGGATTGTTCTTTGGTAAAGGATATCGAATTTAACTCGTCAATTTCTTTCTTTTCGGCGATAAGAATAGCAGTATGCTCATCCTGGTAAACGACAACCGGATTTATTTTAATGGTGTATTTCTCTTCTCCTGACTGAATATCAAAGATAAGTTGACCTTCACCAATCTCATCGGGCTGCAAAGCAAATTCATAAATTCCTGGTCTTACAGGATTATCAATGGTTTGTGCTATATCCTTATTTCGAATTGCTAATCGGGCTGTAATAGTTGACTTTCCCAGTGGTTTAAAGTCTGACAGCTTTGTAAAATGTGCTAAAATAGTGGAGGTTTCGCCTTTTACAAAAGGATCTGCTTCAGCAAAAACTTCCAATTGATCCGAATAAGCTGTTAATTTTAATTTAACAGCACTATGATCATGCTCAGTATTTTCTACTTGTTTTTTACTACATGACGAAAATGCTGTTATGATTACAAGAACATATAATATTAAATGTCTCATTTTAAGATTTAATTAATTTTTTTAAAAAATAGGGATATTATCAAGAAAGGCTCCTGATATTTTAAATTCAAATAATGTGGTTACTTATGAGATGAATGGTGGACCCCGAAGGAATTTTGTTTGATTGATTTGATCAGAAATAAAATCAAAATAAAAATCAACTGAATTTATTTCTGTGGAATTTAACTTATTTAATGTGGAATTTTCAGAAGTAATATTAAAAATATTATCAATAGAAATCTGAGTTAAAACTTTTACCTGAAAATGACAGGTAAAGCTAGTACAATCCGTATCACAATCATGAATCTCCTTGCTTTCAGTCAAATGAGAAGTGTGTAAATCGCATTGCTGGCACTCCGAAAATATGTCCTCGGTATGATGATGATGCGGTATGATGCTATGAACAACAATAATAGTCCACACCAAAAATAAAAAAGGGAATATGATATATTTATTTCTTACCACGTGCCAAATATAATGAATAATTTGAATTTAATATAAGATACCAAACTGGGTGATTAGTTTAATGCAAAGAAAATTAATGGGTATAAAGTTCTTATTTAAATAATCTTCCTTTTCTTTTTATTAAAAATTGTGTATTTTAGAACAGGTTAAAAACATGTATATATGAATGATTTTTTAATATTTGTCTTGGTAATGTTTTTTGGAGTTTTACCACTCTCTATCTTTGTTTACTGGGTTAAATACAGGGGAACAATTATTTATAAAACTGCCTACGCAATTCTTATAACAAATATACTTGTTGCCATTGGATCATATTCTGTAGGAGCCTTTGGAATTAAATACCTGTGGTGGTATATTCCTTTAGGGTACTTATCATTATTTATTGGGAATTTTGTATTTAAGAAATTTGTTCAACGACCCCTTAAAGCATCTATTGAAGCTTTAAAAAATGTATCCAATGGCGATTTAAATGTTCATATTAGTGAAGATGTAAAAGAAAGTAAAGACGAAACGGGATACATGAATATTGCTCTGGATGAAATGATACTTAACTTAAGAGATACAGCTGAATTTGCACGTCAGGTTGGTGAAGGAAATCTTGACCATGAAATTGAAATGTTAAGTGAATCAGATCATTTGCGAGTTGCTTTAATCGAGATGAAAGAAAAACTTAAAGAAGCAGCAAAACAACAAGAAGAAAAGCGCATTGAAGAAGAAAAAAGATCGTGGATGAATGAGGGACTTGCCAAATTAAATGAAATATTAAGAAAGCAAGATGATGTGGCAGAATTATCTTACCAAATTTTAAGCTTCATTATAAATTACATGAATGCTAATCAGGGAGGACTTTTTATTCGGAATAACGAAGATCAGAATAATATCATTCTGGAATTAAAATCGTTTTATGCTTTTAATAGAAGAAAATATATTAAAAAAACTTTTGAGCTGGGTGAAGGATTAGTAGGAAATTGCGCTCTTGAAAAACAAACGATTCATTTAACTGAAATACCCGATCAGTACATTCAAATTACCAGTGGACTTGGTGGTGCTAATCCTCATAGTTTATTACTTATTCCAATGAAAATGGAACAAGAGGTTTTAGGTGTAATTGAAATTGCCTCATTCAACAACTTTGAAAAATACCAGATAGATTTTCTTGAACAAGCATCCTTAAGTATCGCCAGTTCACTTAATATGGCAGAAACAAACAGACGCACATCTGAATTGTTAGAGAAAACCCAGCAGCAAGCAGAAGAGATGTCAGCACAAGAAGAAGAAATGCGACAAAACATGGAAGAACTTCAGGCTACTCAGGAAGAATCCTCAAGAAGAGCAGAAGAATCAGAAATGCAGATCGTAGAAATGCAAGACGCTAATGATCAATTGGAAAGAGACCTAGCTAAAGCATTAAAGAAAATAGAAGAATTGGAATCCAAATTAAAAAAGTAATTTACACTACCACGGCATTATGTTGATCTAACAAATCCTGAAGTGTTTTACTTTCAAGATAATTAACAATTAATGTATTTAATTCATCCCAAAAGAACCGTGAAGCACAACTATTTTCTTTTTCACACTCTTTGCTTTCCGATAAGCAGTCAACAATATTGATACCTGGTTCAAATGCATTATGAATATCATAAAGGGTAATATCACATGGTTTGCGAGTTAAGGTATAACCGCTTTTATGTCCTCTTACACTAATAATTAATCCCTTTGCTTTTAAAGCTGCAATAATATGGTCTAAATACCGGACCGAAATGTTTTGATTTTTTGCAATATCTTTTTGAAAGATTCCCTTTGGAGAAGCATTTATTGCAATTTCCAACATTGTTCTAACTCCGTATCGTGTTTTTGTGTTAAACTTCACCTTTATGCGCTTTACTAATTTTCATTTGTTATTAAAATATCAAATTTAATAATAATTGAATCTTTTACCTGCAACATCCCAAACATTTTTTGCGGAGGTTCTATCGAAAAATCTTTTAACCCGATCTTAGTAATTCCTTTTAGACGAATTTGATTTTTATTAATAGAAGTATTATAATGCCCGACTATGTTTCTGGTCTTACCTGCAATTGTTAAAAGAAACTCAATTTTATTGTTCTCTGTACCAGATGAAATCTGGTTAAACAATTTACTATTTATACCAACTATTATTAAAGGGTAACTTGATGCGCTTAACAAATCCTGAAAATCACTCTCCATTAAATAGTTTTTCCCTTTAAAATTATTAACAGGAATTTTAAATTCTATTATTTCATTAACTTCATTTAATTCAATTTTATTAATCCTGTTAGTAATACCTGAATCATGATTATAATAAGTTAAATTAAACTGATTTATATTTGTTTCACCTTCGATTTGAATAAATTCGAGCAAGCAATAGTTAAAATTTAAAGGATTACTTGCAAAGCAATGGAATTGTATAATTGTGTAAAATACAAGAAACAATAATATGCGTTTACAATTTGTTTTCATCTGTTTTATTATTCTGTTGTTTTTGAATCAGTTAGCAATTGCTTTCCATTGTCAATAAACTTTTTTGTTACTTGTTTTCCAGTAAATCAGGTTTGCGCCACAGCCACAATCACAGCGATCCCGTAAATCTTCATTGTTTTTTCTCTTTGTTTGGTAAAATGCCTGGTGCTACTATAATTGTTGTTGTGCCTATTTGCTGGCAGTTGTATCAATAATAAATTGTCATGTGAGTTTTCTGTATAAAAAAATTAAAATAGCAACTGCCTAATAGGAATACAGGCAGTTGCAAATTTTTCATATAAAGCTTAGAATGATATTGCAGCTTCAATCATAAAACCATTAAATTCTGCTCCTTTATATGAAGCACCTAATGTTGAAACAATGCCATCACCAGTATATTTTTGGCTTACATATTCTAATTTAGCTATAACATTTTCTGTTAAGAACCAACCTCCCCCAACATTAATCCTGTCAATTTTAATTTGATCTGATGCTGATGTTTGTTTACCGGAAACCATGTTATATCTTCCTCCCACATAAAATTGCTCTTTACCTCCAAATCTGTATAGAAGATCAGCAGCAATTTGAGAATAACTTCCATCACCGTCATTTTCTCCCCCATTTGCCAATTCATAAATCCCAAAGAATTCCAAACCTTTATACTTAATAAATGGATTTATTTGGAAGGCAGTAATTTGAGTAAATCCAGGATTAAATCTACCGCTTCTATAATTATCACCTTCGCCATCAACAACTAAAACAGAATAATAACGAGATCCTGTTCTGTCACCGCCATATAAATAAGTTCCTGTAGAAGTTCCCTGGTTTAAATACCACGAACCTGTTAATCTTGCACGAAAATCTTCGTTAAATTGTTTGTCGTATCCTAATTTACCATAAACAGAAAGAGCATTGTCATTATTAGATCTTGTTGTTACTGTTACATTTTGATTTAATTTACCATTTGATACTCCAATTACACCTACAAAACCAGATTTTAAAATATAAACCTCCCCGTAAGCTTCAGTAGTAAAAGCATCCATGATATAGTTACCAACAAACGGATTATTAATGGCGTGTGCATTATCTGTTCTTCTAAAATGAGCATCACCGTAGTTTATTTCATCAAGCCCGAACTTTAAGGTAACCACATTCATAACACCGGATAAAAATCCATCGCTTATAAAATCAAGCTTGTCCAATTGAACATAACCCCCTTTTACCCAGGTTTCATTATGATGACGAGATGACAAATAAGTTCTTAAATACATTTTAACACCATCAGCCAAAAAAACATTTAAATTCAAGTTTGCTGTTGGAAGATTAAAGTTTGTAACCAAATCATAATAATCAATTGTATCATTTGTATTACTGTGAGATAATCCCTGCAATTGAATTGCGAAGTCACCACCGACTTTTACTTTTAGATTTTCGAAAATAGGAAGATCAGATTTCTTCTCTTCAAAATTCTGACTTTTAACACTACTAGCAAAGACTAAAATACCTACTAGAATAATGATCTTTTTCATACTTTTTAATTTTATTGTTTTACTTATTTAATTATTAAATTTTGTTAAAATAGAACTCATATTCTACCTCAACATCGTTACCTGTTTTTAAGGCACCGAGCATTGCTGTTGGAGGAATTATTTCAAAATCGCTCATTTTCATAGAAACAATTCCTTTCACTTTAATAATACTTTTATCTGATATATTACCAGAAAACTTAAGTTTTATGGGTTTAGATACACCGGCAATTTTCACATTACCATAGATTTCTCCAGAAAAATCTTTTCCTTCTGTCCTATTAATGGAAATTGACTCCATTTTAAAACTGATTACAGGATGTTCTGAAGCTTTAAGAGCATTGTGAGTTTTATTATCCATAATACTATTATCGCTTAGTATCATTTTTGCAGGACAACTAAAACTAACTTCATCGAATTTTAGAATATTCTCTTTGGAAAAACTTACAAGTATTTCTGATTTCAAATCACTTGCATTCATTTCCCAGTCATGAACCGAGGAAGTTCCCTTCACGATTAATTTGCTCTTATCCTGTACAAGCTTATACTTTTCTTGTGCATATGTAGTAGACACTATAAAGTAAACCGCGAGCAGAATAAATGCCTTTATTTTCCCTTTTGATTTCATAGATTTAATTTTTATCCTATTTATCCTATCGTATTGATAGGACAAAAATACAAAGAGATTCCATGTAATTATAATTTATGAATGTTTTTTAAAACATGTTTTTATATAACAGCCTAATTTCCTTTACTAAAACATCTTTAATTAAAGTGCATTATTAAGAATTCTTTGATTTTAAAGAATCTTCGATTAATTGATGGAAATTCCCAACCGAATCTTATTTTTGTATTAATACTAAAATCCGAATTACGATAATGAAACCTTTACTGTATTTATTAGCTTTTTCTTTTAGCTTTTATATAACAAAAGCACAGGGAGATTACAATCCTGTTGAGCTTTCAGAAAACCTGTATGTGATTGTTAATCCTGAAGGAGGAAATATTGCTTTTCTTGTTACCCGAAAAGGAGTGCTTGTAGTTGATGCCGGATCATCGCCCATTAACGGTGAGAAAATAATTTCTGCAAT
Organism: Bacteroidales bacterium; assembly: GCA_003446015.1. Lineage (GTDB taxonomy): Bacteria > Bacteroidota > Bacteroidia > Bacteroidales > UBA12077 > UBA12077. Next base: position 9,696 of record DMBU01000163.1, read on the forward strand.
TAGAACTGTAACAATAAAACCTCTGACACACCTCATTCTTACACACATGCATGGGGATCACATTTATGGAATTTCTGGTTTCCCTGAAGACATTAAGATTCTTTCGCACATAAATCTGGAAAAGAATAATGCTGAATTAAACGATAAAAATCTTACAAATTATAAAGAAAATATATTTCCTGCTTATCTGGCAAACTTAAAATTACAACTCGACTCTGTAAGTGATAAAGAAAGTGAAGAATATGCAACCTTAATGGAAAGTTATAATACCAATGTAGATTACTTTGAAAACATTAAAAATATAAAATTTCGAAAGCCGGATATTACATTTGAAGATTACTACTTGTTAAAGTTGGCTGATCAGAGAATCATGCTCGAATATACTGGTCCGGGTCATACCAATGATAATATTGTTGTGAAGTTTTCTAATCATAACGTTATTCATACCGGAGATTTAGTATTTAATGGAAGCTTTCCTTATTTAATTGTTGAGCATGGTGTGGACGTTTATAACTGGATAAGAACTTTAGACGATTTATACAAAGAAAATATTTATACAGTTATTCCCGGTCATGGTGAGATTGGACGAAAAATCGCATTAAAAGATCAATCGGATTATTTTAGAAAATTATCACACGAAATAGAAGCATTAAAAAATGCAGGTTATACTTTGGGAGAAATAAAAGAAAAAATTGATATTAATGACTACGATCTTAAAGGTAATGAAGATCAGTTTCCCGTGAATATAGAAGTTATTTACACAGAGCTGGTAAATAAAGGCAGAGGATGGTGGGAATTTTAAAAAAAAACGGTTCTGAGAATAGGGTATTTTCTTATTAAGTTATCTTATCTGTTTAACATTAAAAAAGACTAATTATGAGAAAAATTACAACTATTATTACAATAATAATTATACTTCTTTCAACAATGACTGTTTATACTCAGTCGCAAGCACAAGAAATCCAACCTGTAAATATCTCGGATAATTTATATGCAGTAACTGATTTAGGTGGTGGCAATATAGCTTTTCTTGTTACAGATGAAGGAATAATTGTAGTGGATGCGACTTACTTACCTTCTGTAGCAAGAAATTTAGTTTCTATCATTCAAAAAGTATCCGACAAGCCTATAAAGTATTTAATATTGACTCACTCTCATGGAGATCATATTAACGGAATTGCAGGATTTCCAGATGATGTAACAATAATTGCACATAAAAATCTTACTGCAAATAACATGACTTTTACTGAAGCAAGAACAGCCAACTTGGCTGAAAATGTTTTTCCTTCATATCTGGCCAGTTTAAAAACCCAAATGGATTCAACTGCAGATAAAAACTCGGAAGAATATCAGGCATTGGAACAATCATACAATGTGAATAATGAATATTTTACAGGATTAAAAACTATTAAATTCAGAGAACCTGAAATAACATTTGATGATAATTATGAACTTGAATTTGGGGGCGAAAAAATTATCCTTAAATACCCTGGAGCAGGACATACCAATGATAATATTATTGTGAAATTCCCCAGACATAATGCGATTCATACAGGTGATTTAATTTTTAACGGAGCGGTTCCGTATGTAATCGTTGAGCATGGAGCCAATACACACAGTTGGGTGAAAATTTTAGATCAGCTTTATTCTGAGAATTACGAATATGTAATTCCTGGGCACGGGGAATTAGCAAATAAGGAAATATTTAAGGTTCAGGCAGAATATTTCACTAAACTAATCCATAAAGTTCAGATCCTAAAAAATGAAGGCTTAAGCCTTGAAGAAATAAAAAACAAGATTGATATAGCCGAATTTAATTTAACCAGAAGTGCTGATCAATTCCCAATAAATATTGAAGTGATTTACACTGAATTAGTGAATTAAGGAAAAGGAAGGTGGGGATTTTAATTTTATAAAGTAAGGTTATATATACGAAAAATACCGCAAAATTGGTATTGTTTCGATTTTAATAGCTTCGTTTATTTGCATTGAAATTAAATCAATGTCATATAAAATGAAGCCCATTTTAGTATTCCTATTGATATTTAAACTAGCTTTTCAATTAATAGCAATTGAACCTGCAAACGAAAACCCAACAATACAATCCTGGAATAGCATTTCAATTGAAGCGTCGTATATCGGTGACTTTGTTGGTAATATTTCTGGTGGTTTAAGTAAAGGAACCTCCTATTTAGGATTAGCAAATTTTCAAACTGATTTTAACACCGAACTGTTTGGAATTTGGAAAGGAGGAAATCTATTTTTAAATGTTGGATTCGCTCATGGTAAATCACCATCTGAGAACTTAATTGGAGATTTTCAGATCGCCTCAAATATTGATGCTGGTGGCAATTTTTTCTTTATCCAGGAACTATGGTTTAATCAAAAGATTAAGAATCTATCAATTAAATTAGGTTTACTAGATTTAAATGCTGATTTCGCTTCATCCGAAAACAGCAGTCATTTTATTAATAGTTCATTTGGGATCGCACCTGTGATTGCCAACAATGTGCCATCATCTATTTTCCCTTTTACCGGACTTGGAATTACCGGAGAATATGTGCTTGACACTAAGATAAAAATTCAATTAGGTATTTTTGATGGATGTCCTGCAATAATCGGCAGTAGTGATCGTAATTTTTGCTGGAAAATTAAAGATACCGACGGATTACTATTTTTTACTGAAATCCAGTTTCTAAAGAAGATCAATGAGCAAACAGGAATTTATAAATTGGGCTATTATTATCATACCGGCTTATCAGAGAAAAACGAGACTAATAATGAGTACTATTCTGTGTTTAAACATAATTATGGATATTATTTGAATATAGATCAAGTTTTATGGAAGAATAAAAATCATTCTTTGGGCTTATTTTCTCAAATATCATATAGCCCGCCTGAAATAAATGAACACAATTTTTATGGAAGCTTTGGGTTAAATATTAATGGTTGCTTTTTAAAGTCGGGCAATGATTCTTTTGGGTTGGCTTTCGCATTTGCTGGTTTTAACTATATAAAAAACCACAAACACGAATCAGTTATGGAGTTATATTATCATTTAAAAATAACTGATAATTTTTACATAAGGCCTGATATACAGATTGTTTTAAACCCAGAAGGAACAGAGATGGAGCTTAGTAATGCTTTTGTCTCCTTCTTAAGGTTTGGATTGAATATTTAAAAAAAGGGTTAGCTAAAAAGCCAACCCTTTCTATATTTATCAAGGTTAATTTTTACTGCTTATCTTTGATAACTTCAATTAGTTCAGGAAGATCCATTCCTAGATTCTTCAAGTGTTCAATTTTTGGAACGCCATTCGAATTCCAACCACGACGATTGTAAACAGCATCTAACAATTTTTCGTACTGTTCTTCTCTAAATTTACGTGTAATCGCCATTTTTTCTTCAATCGATTTTCCTGTTGGATCAATACCTATAACTTCTTTCATTTTGGTATCGTAGAATTCCTCTTTTGAAGTATATTCCTCAGCTGTAACAGGTCCTGCCGCACGATATGGTTGAGCATCGTCTTTACGAACACCATAACCTCTGCGAATATTAAATATTCGTTGGAAGTTATACACTCTTTCCGATTGGCGTATCATCTCGTGTTTATCGAATTCTAAACCTGTAACCGCCTTGAAAATAGTTACATAATTATCAACATGCTCAGGTACTTTTGCAGGTTCGTCTGCTTCTGCATTGTTTACAGGCTCAACATCGTTCCATGGAAGTTTACACAATCCCATTAAACCAAACCAGGTACGGAACATTGGGAAGTAATGTAATGCTTCAGCTTTTTTCTCGAAAGTAGGAATTTGATTATTTACCATATCCATAAAAATCAGCCAGGCTTCGTCGTGTTGCGGACCTTTGTTGGTCATTGCATAACCACCTTGCTGAGCTAATGATTCTTTCGATACATATTGTGAATATTCTAATCCCTTATTTTCCATTCCAATGTCTTGCATGAATTGAGCACTGCCCCATCCTTTTTCAGCAAACATCTTTTTCATTTTGCGAATGCCCTGTCCTGCTATTAAACCGAATCCTTCGCCACGACCCATCTGGTGTAAAACTTCCATAGCAGCATCTGCATTACCGAAGTTTAATTTTAATCCACCAGTGCGTTCTTCGTTTAAGATTCCAGCTTCATAACACTCCATTACAAAACCCATGATTGTACCAAATGTGATTGTACAAATGCCATAAGTATCGCAATAAAAGTTTGATTCAATTGTAAAATCAGGATTAAAAATACCCATGATTGAACCATTCGATGATGTTGTTTCGTATTCCGGACCATCAACGATTACTTTATCGCCAGCATAAGGACCGGTTCTTAACAAATAATTATCAACACCTTTAGCACAAGACATATTACAGCCAATCCAGCAACCATCAGGAACATTTTGAGTAAAACGTGATTTCCAAACATTCGCATGGATCTTATCGGCATCTTTATGGTGTCCGTATTTAAAGTTATGAACGGGTAATAAATCATAATCGTTCATGATATTTGTAAGGTGAGCTGTACCAATTCCTTTCATATCACATTGTGATGCATCAAGCTCGCGCATTTCTTTATTGAAACGTTTTCCACGTTCCATGATCGCTTCCAGATCAACAACATTATTTAAGTTACCTTTTACTCCGGGAACTTTTGCAACCAATGCTTTAATTTTTTTATCTCTAAAAACGGTTCCAATACCACCACGACCTGCTTGTTTTAAACGAACAAGTTTACGTTTTGGATCCCAAAAAGTAAAGTTTAGCATTCCGATTAAAGTATGATCAGCAGCGGTACCAGCTGAAACTACAGAAACATTTTTTCTGTCTTTTTCGTCATCAGAAAACATTTCGTGTAATACTTCACCTAAAACGTGACTATCAATTGGCTCTTCAGGAGCTTCCATGATTTCTACTTTCCCATTTACACCATCAATAAAAACAATAACTTCTTTATCTGCTTTACCTTGAATCTCAACGGCATCAAAACCGGCAAATTTTGAAAATGGACCAAAATGTCCACCCACATTAGAATCCATAATAGAATCCGTTTGTGGAGATATTGAAACTACAATTGCTTTACCAGTACCAGAATATTGAGTTATACCACAAATTGGACCACCTGCAATAATTATTTCATTTTCAGGATCATTCCATTTAGTTTTAGGAGTAGTTCCATCCCACAATAATCTCAAGCCAAATCCTTTTCCCCCGATGAATTTATCCTTCATATGTTGAGAAACCGGTTTTTCCTTAATTTCTTGTGATCCAACATTAATGTATAAGGTACGATTATTATACCCTTTGTCAATTGGACGAAGCTCATATTTCCACTCTTTCAGGAGTTTGTGAGCTGCTTTCATTTTTTGAATATCCATATCTATTTTTACTTTAAGTTTGTTCTTGTTTTTTAGCGTTTCAAAAGTATAAAAATAAGGTAAGCTGTAAAAGTATAAAATGACTTAAATCAATATGTTATATTCTGCATATCGGTAAACTAATTATAAAAATATAGAGACATGTGAATATGAGGATTTTATCATGTTTTATAAAGATTATAAATTGAGAATATTAATCGTAAATTTGTTCAATTGAGATTGAAAATATAAATACTTAAAATAATAATGAACAACGATTAACGAATGTCGATTTTTGGAATGCCATTTTCTTAATAAAACCACTTCAAAATTCATAAATCGTTAATCCTTGTTCGACATTCAAATTTAGATATAATGCAGGAACCGCTGGAGTTTTTTTTCGAAAAGTATGGAATTGATCTTCAAAATATTAATAAAATTGTTTGTGGAGAAAAATATGTCGCTGTTGTGTTAAAAAATGGGAATGTAGGTGTTTGTGCAACACTCGATCATTACGTAAACATTGATATTAAAGACTTACGAATTCCTGATTTAAAAAAAACTCAACACAGGATCGTATTAAACGCTTATTTTAATGCAGCTTTTAATTATCAGAATAACTATGGTACAAGCATAGATATTTTTGATAAAATTGATTTCAAGAAATACAATAAAATAGTAATGATTGGATTTTTCAGGTCATTGGTTGAAAAATTCGAAAATGAAAAAATCAATCTGACTATTTTTGATAAAGCGGTTGAAGATGATAAATTAACTAACATGGACAAACAATTGGAGGAAATTTCCAAGGCTGATGCTTTAGTTTTATCGTCGACATCTGTGTTTAATAGTACTTTTCTTGATTTGGTTAATGCTACAAATGATCAATGCGATATTTATCTGTTAGGTCCTTCGACAATGTTGAATAAAGAAATGTTTCAGTATCGCAATATTAAATTCCTTTTTGGATCTATCTTTGAGCCCAATGATATAAATACCTTGAAAATTATTCAGCAAGGTGGAGGAACAAAACAGTTTTTACCTTTTATGGATAAAGTTTTTTTGAGTATTGAGTTTTGAGTATTGAGTTACGAGTTATGAGTTATGAGTTATGACTTTTGAAGAGATAAAAAATAAATTAAAAAATTGTACGGTTGGAATTGCCGGAGCCGGTGGTTTAGGTTCAAACTGTGCTGTAGCTCTAGCCCGGGTTGGGATTGGGACGTTAATTATTTCTGATTTTGATATTGTAACAGAATCAAATCTGAACCGACAGTATTTCTTTAAAGATCAGTTAGGGCAGAAAAAAGTATTGGCTCTTAAAAGGAATATTGAAAGAATTAATCCTGAAGTTAATATAATCACTCATGATATTAGGCTTAGCGAAAATAATATTGTTGATATTTATAAAAACTGTGATGTTGTTGTTGAAGCTTTTGACCTTGCCGAGATGAAGAAAATGTTAATTGAAACATTTTTGTCTGCCTTACCGGAAATGCCTTTAGTTCTTGGACTTGGAATGGCCGGATGGGGAAAGAATAATGATATCAAATTCAGAAAATCTGAAAATTTATATATTTGCGGTGATGAAGAATCTGAAATTGCTGAAGAAAACCCTCCTTTAGCTCCTAGAGTAGGGATGGTAGCTAATATGCAGGCAAATACGGTTTTAGAAATCTTATTGAATAAATAAATAGAAAATCACCACTAAGGCACACAGATCACTAAGAAACACTTAGATCATTCTTAGTAAATTTTAGTCTCTAAGTGTTTGTGCAATTAGGTTTTAAAAATGGAAATAATGCAAATTACTTTAAATAACAGACCAGAATCAATAGATAAAATACAATTATCGGTCTCAGAACTGCTTGAAATAAAGAATTATACTTTTAAAATGTTAGTTATTAAGATTAATGGTATTTTAGTTAAAAAGGATATTTACAACAATACCTTTATTAAGGATGGTGATGATGTTATGGTACTTCATTTGGTAAGCGGGGGATAGATTAGAGTTCTGAGTTTTGAGTTTTGAGTTTTGAGTTTCACCGCCTATTTTCAAACAGCGTTTTTAACATTGGATTTAAATCATGAACTTTAAACTACAAACTAACTCTTTTTGTTAATAGTTTCTATTAAAAATCTTTTGCTTAATATCAATTTTCCTGTAATATTGCAGAAACACCAGATAAATGAGTACCGCTTTAAAAATATGGAAGAAAATTCTGCCTTATGTTAAAAACAAGTACATTCTTACCATATTTATTTTTACTATATGGATACTCTTTTTTGATAATAACAACCTTGTTGACCGGATAAAAGAAATGCGTCATCTCCAACAGCTAGAGAAAGACCGGAAATATTATACGGAGCGTATTGATAAAGATACCAAAAGACTTGAGCAATTAAAGACCAATAATAAAAATCTTGAGAAATTTGCCCGCGAACAGTATTTAATGAAAAAAGATGATGAAGATATCTTTGTAGTTGTTGAAGAAAATTAAAATTCCCTTTCCAGCCCTCTAAACATTTCTAAATAATCGCTGTACGTTTTAGCCGTTGAAAAATCTTTCTTAATCATTTTTAACAGTTTTTCTGCCTCATCAATCAATATAGTTTTAGGATAAAACTTTTCAGATGTCGCATTTAAATATTTTAAAATACGAAAAGCATTAAACCAATCAAAGAATCGTTTTTTAAATGTTTTTAAACTGGAACTATTATCATTAATTTCTTCCAGTGCAGAATGTATATCGTGATTAGATAAAAAATCAACAATGGGTAAGGGTAATTGATATAATATCTCAGCCAGTTCATTTGTTGGCAACTTATACAATTGATCGATAATCTGAAAAAACTTTTTTAAATCGGAAAAAGCTCTTAAATCATAGCTTAAGAATTCTTCATTTGAGTTTGCAATACTTTCTACCATTGGCCCTGTGCCAAAAGGTACTCTGTTTGATGGTCGCGGTGAAGGATAAACGCATGCTGAATTAATTTCAAAACACTGACCAAGAGGAAATATCTTATGTAAAAAATAGAAGTCTTCTCCAGCCTGCTTTTTATTCATGCCACCTTGCTTCATGTAAGCTTTCGCGGTAACCGCAAAACAAGAGCCTATCGTATAATATGAGTAAGGAAAACCAGTATATTTTGTTGCAATTTTGTAATATCTTAGATATAACTCGTAAATACTTACGGCATCATAAATTTCTTGTTTAAATTCATTACCCGCAATAGGATGTTCAAAATAAGTAGTGATAGCATTTGTTTTAGGAAACTGATCTAGATGCTTTTCAATTTCTGTAAAATAGTTTGATTTAATTTCAGAATCAGCATCAATTGAAATGATAAGGCCATCAGAATTTATTTTATTAAATCTGAAAATAGCCTGATCCATTCCAATTTTTCGTGCTAATCCTGCACCAGCAAACTTTTCGGGAAGGTTTTCCTCCAGGATAACAAAAAACCGAAGTAAAGAATCTTCATGATTTTCAATCCAAGACTTTACTTCGGCATATGTTTTTTTGTTTTGATCTATAATCTGATTATCAGAATTTTCTGCTGAGTTAATTACTACAATCACATCAATGGGGGCTCGCGGTCTTTCGCTATCCCAAATTGAATTGAGTGTCGATAATATCTCAAATTCATAATAACAAGGAATAACTACAATGTATTTAAGATCGGCATTAGGTTCACCTTCAATTTTTACTTGAAACTCCTTTTGCTTTTCAAAGTAAGAATCGGCAAATCCCATGTTTTTATAAATTTATTCTTTATTCTTGTCGTACTTTTCGTTAATGCCTTTAAGAACATCACTAGTGATATTAAGACTTTTATCGGTATATAATAACTGTCCGCCAAACGAATTGCTTAGAATATATTTGTAGTTGTAATCTTTATTATACTCTTCAAGATATACCATTACTTCGTTCAGTACCTGACGATACATTACTTGTTCATCTTCTGATAACTGCATAGCAAGATTATCTCTCATGGCATATAATTGTTGTTCTTTTTGAGCAAGCTCTTGTTGTAAGCTTTGAGCTTTTGCCCTGGTAATTAAACCCTTACTTGCTTTATCCTGAAAATCACGAACCTCATTTTCAAACTTTTTGGATTGCATTTGCAATTCAGCTTCCGATTCGTTTCTTTTCTGAGTTAACTCTGTGCTTTTATCTACGAACAAATTATAATTTCTAACTAATGTATCAATATTAACATAAGCAATCGCATAATCTCTGTCGATTTCCAACTCTGTACCATCTTCGTTAACATCAGGTCTTGTTGCTTTATTCCCTGTAAAATATAAAAAATAGATTCCTGCAACAGCAATAATTAAAACAACATTTAACCAAAGAGATAGTTTTTTCATAATTTGTGAATTTAATTTTTACTTATTTTAATAAAAAAGCAAATATAATTGATTCTGGTACACCCCAAAAGAAAATTAACTTTTTTTATGAATATGATTAGTCAGAGATCAGAATACAGAAGTCAGAAGTCAGAATAACCTGAAGCACCAAAAACAAAATACGAGGAACTTGGAACTTAAAACTTAGATAACTACTCAGGTGGATCAAATTATAGATTATTCGTGTTTTATGATTAAAAATTTCACGCAAAGAACGCTAAGTAAATGAAACTCAAAAAACGCAAAGTTCTTATTATAAAAATTTTGCGATCTTTGCGATATTCTTTGCGGACTTTGCGCGAAACACATATACTATTGATATTTAATTAAATACGATTAACTATTCTACCTGAGTAGTTACAAACCTGAAACCTGAAACCTGGAACTAAAACGAAGGACAAGGAATACTTTTTCGTTTTTCCCGTTTTGTAACTCCCTGATTAAATAAGTAGTTAATAGAAATTTCGTGTGTTCCTCCGGTAAAACCAACTAATTTAGAAATAGTAAGATCGTAGCTATAACCAATACTAAACTGGTCAACTTTAAAGCCCAATAAAAATGCCAGAGCATCATTACTTGTTAATTCTTTAAACACGGGGATACCTCTGTACCAAATTCCGATAACTAATGGCATTTGATACCAGTACAAACCTAAATCGAGCTGACTGTATTCCCCTTGCATTTTATATAAAAATGAAGGCGATATACTTTGGCCACTGGCCCAATTGTATTTATCAAAAATAGAAAACTTAACTCCTCCATAAACAGAATATTTCCAGGGATCTTCTATTACATCACCTGTTAAAGATCTGTTGGGTTTCAATATGCGATCCCAGGTAGCACCAATCCAGTAATTCTTATTAAATGCCAGTACAGAAAATGATGCATCAATATCTGCTTTTTTCTCTAATATCTGCAATTCACCGGTACCTGTTGTTTGATCACTCCTTAACTCATCTTCGAATATCAATTCGTTAAATTTTACATTTCGTTGGGTGTAAAAAAAACTAAGTCCGGGACTAATTCTCCAGCCACTCCTAAACTTGAATTTATATGCATATACCAAACCAACATTTGTTGTTGCAAGATTACTTGCACCAGCCTGCTCTCTAAACAATAATAATCCAACCCCACTTTTAAGATGTGGATAGTAATGATCGTAAGAAAGTGAATAGGTTTGAAAAGACTTGGTGATCGAAGGCCATTGATTACGGTAGTTTGCTGCTATCCTGTCTCCATCGGTTGACCCGGCAAAAGATGGCGCCAGGTATAATGGACTTGCATAAAATTGCGAAAACTGTGAATCCTGAGCAAAAACAGTGTTTGAACAGATAATATTAAGAATAATAATAACGATGTATATATACTTTTTCACAGTTGTTCTTTTCCTTTACTACGGGAATTTGAATACCCGTAAAACGATTAATTTGCTGTCTAAATTGTAAATTTATAAATAATTCCAAACCTTACAATAGTTTACTTATTAACAACCCTCTACTTAAAATTTACCTTTTATGTTAATTGCTAATCCATTCTTATTGTTATTCAATAATTAATTACCAGACTGTCTACTGTATTATGCAGACAGTCTGATAACTTTATTTATCGTATTAATGTAACATCACCGGCTAATTCAAAGGATCTGCCATTGGTAAAGTTACCCATAGCTTTCCAGACATATACATCAGGCTTAGCAAGTTCCCCTTTAACTGTACCGTTCCATCCTGCACTTAAATCTTTGGTTGTAAAAATTAATTCACCCCAACGATTATAAACTAATAACTCGTATTTGATTACTCCTTCAGAAACAGGTCTGAATGTATCATTCAATCCATCTCCATTAGGTGTAAATGCATTTGGGAATGCTATTTCACCTGCACCAATTATTTCAACCTCTTCAAGTAAGATTAATGAATCTCTACATCCATTTGCAGTGGTTACATACAATGACACATCGTACTTACCTAATTCTGTATAATTGTGTGTAACATCTCTTGAAATTGCTGTTCCTCCATCTCCAAAATTCCAAATATATGCACAACCGGATGTATCATTACATTCCGACAAATTAAAGAACTCAACCCTTGCTTCAAGGTCAATGTTTAACATTGACAATTTTGGTGAAACTTCAAAGTTTGCCACCGGATTGGAATATACGCGAATGGTTTTATATTCATAGTCTTCACCTGCACCTTCAGTGCTTGTTGCTGTTAACTTAACATAATAAATACCTGCTGATTCATAAACGTGGCTGGTGACTCTGCTATAATCGGGGTCTGACCCATCTCCGAAATCCCATTCATATTCATAATTTTCTGAATAAGCTGACTGAGATGCAGTAAACTGTACTTCGAGCCCATCATTTAAACATCCTCCATTAATATTGGTAACAAACTCGGCATTTACATCAGGAGGTAAAATAGTAATCGTTTTTGTAATATCATCATTACAGTTGCTTGTTTGGCTTGTAACAGATAATTTTATTACTTTCTCTCCCCAATGATCATAGTCAAAATATTGAGGTTCTACAGCTGTTGATGTTGATTCATCAATATTTCCAAATTCCCATAAGTAATTAAATGGTCCGGTTATTGGTTCTGTCAGATTATCAATAAAGGCTCTATTCAAAGGAAACTTCTGAACAGGAGGTGTAACATCAAATTCAGCGATGGGCTGAACATAAGCTGTTACCGGATGAGTTATGGTATCCCAGCAATTATATTCCGACGATGCTTTTAAATATACCTTATACGTTCGATCAATATCCCAGATATTATCAAATCGATTTGTAGGATTTTTCACATTTGAAGCATTTCCATCATCAAAATTCCATATGTAAAAATTGGCATTCTCTGACGTATTGTTAAATTGAGAAACAAATGGACTACATCCGGCTGCATCATATGTGAAATCTGCAATAACCTCAGGATAAACACTTAATGTTAAATGAGAACTATCTTTACATCCTTCGTTTGTTCCAACCCATAATTCCAGTTTATAATTTTGAACAGCATTACCCAAGGTGTTTTGATATGTGTAATTTTCAATATTAACATCCGTTATATTAAAATTCCCATCACCAAATCGCCATTGCCATTCATCCTCACCAACTGATTCATTCATATCCATATCTGTAATCAATGGAGGACATGATGTTGATTTCTCAAGGTAAAATTCTGATAATGGCTGATGATATGCTGTTACCACTGCTGAAGTATTATCAGTACAATACGATGGAGAGATGATCGATAATTCAACATTAAATGTTTTATCATCTTTTCTGCTTGGATTATAAAATGTATGTATTCCAGGATTTTGAAGCGTTGATGTTGATCCATCTTTAAAATCCCAATAGAACAATGTACCCGAAGGAGCAAGAGAGCTATTTGTAAATGTAACAGGCAGTGGAGTACATCCATCATTCGTCATACTAAATATAGCCTGCACATTTTCAGCTACGGTTATTGTTCCTGTATATTCACTTATGCATCCATGAATATTTTCTGCATGCAATAAGATACCATAATCCAATGTTGAGGGATCAGTATTATCATAGGTATGTGTGAAAGGCAACAAACCTGTTGAGCTAAACTCTTCAACTCCATTGACATACCACTTATACGTATTTACAGCATTTCCAAACGAAGTATTCTCTATTGTTGTACTAAAAGGAGGACAACCCGAGCTACTTTCCATAGCAAAATTTGCATCCAGGTAAGAATATACTTGCACAGATTTGGTTATAGAATTCTTACAACCATTAACCGTTTCCGCGCGCATTTCAATTTGGAATGTCTTATCACTAGTGCCAGCGTTATTAAATACATGTGTAACCGGAGCTGAAGCTGCAGAGCTTATCTCAGCAGTACCATCGCTATAGTACCAGTAAAATTTATCAGCATCGGCTGATACTGTTGGACTAAATGTAGATGTTAGCGGATTACAATTTGCAGCATCGGAAATTGTAAAGTCGGCAACAACAGATGAATGCACCGTAATTACTTTACTTAAGGTTTTATTACATGCTGAATGACCATTGCTGGCTACAACAGTTAAATTTCGGATAACATCAGCCTGAGTGGTATTCGTATAAGTATGCAAAATTGGATTAATAGTTGCATCCGTAGTTGTTAAGTCATTTACCAACGGAGGATTATCCCATGACCATTGATAAGTTCCACCCTTGGATTTATTGGTAATTTCAATTTCCACAGGCGAACAATCTTCGTTGGTGTTTAACTCAAAATCGGCTATTACCCTGCGATAAATGGTAATATCGCGTGTAGTGCTATTCGGACATCCATAGGCTGATTCGGCAGTAAGTGTAACTGTTCGTGTTATATCGGCATCTGTATTATTTACAAAAGTATGAGGTGGCTCAAATAATAATGATGTTGTACCATCCCCATAATCCCATGTAAAATACTGGGCATCTGAAGTTGGATCCGTTTGATTATCGAAATTAACTATAAACGGAGCACAATTTTCATAAACTGATAAAGATACAAACTGGGCATTCATGGCGGATTGTACAATAATAGACCGGGTTAAGGTATCCGAACAGCCTGCTATATTTAAAGCAATACAGGTTAAAGAAACTGTCTGGGCATTACCACTATTATTAGTATAAGTATGATTAAAGGATACACCAGTTGTGGTGGTGGTAGAATCTATTGGTGTTGATCCATCTACATAATTCCAATACCAACGGTAAGTTCCTCCTTTTGAATTATTGGTAATATTAACTGTTAACGGAGAACAACCTTCCGAAACATCAATGTCAAAATTAGCTTCGACATACGGATAAACTGTAATGGTAGCAGTTGTGTCATGTTCACATCCATTTGTAGTTGTAACTGCCAAATTAACCTGATATGGTCTTGAACTATTTGGATTATTATTTACAAAGGTATGTGTTGGTCCAACGGCTGAAGATGTAGTACCGTCATTAAAATCCCACTGATTAGCGAAATTGTTTATTGATGTATTACTAAAAGTTATTTCATAAGGATTGCAATCAATAGCGGCAGCCCCTTGTGGATTATAAATAGCTTTTGCTTCAGCAAAAACAGTATCGCGTCTTGAAAATGTTTTATTACAAGCCGCATTTGAGTTACTTACTGTTAATCTTACATTATATATATCATCTGTATTAGTTAAACTTAAATTTCTGGGGAAAGTATGTTCTTGAAATATAGCAGCTACACTTGATGCATCAGTTACCATATCTCCATCGAAATCCCAGCTATATTGACTTATTCCAAGATAACTGGTTGGTGTTACTGTAATTGTATCGGGCGAGCATCCCGATGATTTATCAAGAGTAAAAAAGGCTCTTACCCGAGGACTAACACGAACTGTTCCTGTTGCAAAACTAGTACAACCATACGGATTTTCGGCATCAACGCGTACATTATATGTAACTTCTCCAGGGCTTGCAATATTCCTGTAATTATGAGTTGGACTTGCACTATTCGAAGAAGTACCATCCCCAAAATCCCACTCATATGTGGTACCTGCTACATTTGGTGTTAATGTACTATTAAAAATAACATCCGTAGAATCACAGATTGGAAATGCTGCTGGTATTGTTGTATAGGATACCGCTATTTTAGGAAACACATCTATGGTAGTTTCTTTAAATGTTGTACACCAGGCTTCTGTGCTGTGTGTAACGGTTAATCTTAGGTTATAGGACTGCGTAATTGTAGTTATATGATCGTATGGATGCAAATGTGGTGGTATTAAGAAAGAACTGCCACTTGTATTACCATCTCCATAATCCCATAACCATGTTCCAATATTTGAACCCTCCGAAGTATTAATAATATTAACATCCAGTGGAGCACAACCATCATCATTATCTATCGTAAAATTTGCTTTTGCCTTATAAATGGTTATTGTACGCGAAGTATCATCAAAACAACCATACTTTGATTCCGCGTGTAAGTTAAAAACGTATGCTTTGTCACTGCTTGTATTATTGGTATAGGTATGTGGCACATTTACCGCTGTTGTACTAGAATTACTTCCATCTCCAAAAGTCCATAAGAATGTTGATGCAGCATCTGGACTTGTGGTTGTTGTATTGGTAAATACTACATCCCGTGTGTTGCAACCTTCATAATTATCAGGTCCGTCAATATCATAATCTGCAACAAACTCTGGATAAACAATTATGGTATCGTTCCATATTTTTGTACAAGACGAATCGTTTGTTGCTGTTAGAACGACCACAAAAGTATCAACCGTGGTACTTGTGTTTTTATAGGTATGATTAACAGAAGCAAAAGATGCTGCTACGTATAAAGGGGTTCCATCTCCATAGTCAAGTGTTAACTCATTCTCCCCTGCCGAAACATTAGTAAAAGTAACCTCTAAAGGAGAACATCCATAAGCAGTATCTATTGTAAATTCACTTTCTAAGTAAGAATACACAGAAATAGTTGCACGGGCTGTATCACGGCAAAAATAGGGTGAAGTTAAGCGTAATTCCATTTCAAAATCAACTGTGTTTGCCGTATTTACATGGCTGTATTCATTCGAGACATTTCCAGCGACATAAGACTCTCTTCCATCACCAAATTTCCATATATAGGTATCTAAATTCCCACTTGAATTATCCGTAAAAGTTACCGGGAGTGGATTACAACCAAAGGCAGGATTAGCTGTAAATGCAGCGTTTATTTCGGGATGCACCCGAACGTACCTTATATATTGATCACTACAACCAGTGGTATCATTTTCGGCATATAAGCGGAATTTGTAAACAGTATCTTGGTAAGGAATAAAATTATTCTGATAAATATGTTGAAATAAGGTGTCAGTTGTATATGAATCATAATTCCTATCGTCTTCAAAATCCCAGGAAAAATTATTAGCAGCCTTAGTTACATTTTCAATATCAATGGTATAAGGTGCACACCCCACTGCTGAAGGTAAAATGTTAAATTTGGCATCTACCAGTGGAAAAACCTCTACCTGGAAACCTTTTAATGTTGTATCCAGCCCGCAATCGCCTGTAACGTGAACTTCAAATTTATGAGCATTAGGACCATAGCCAACTGGTAATATGCCGGATGGGTTAAAAATAGTAGGATCATCTAAATAGGTAATAGAAGATGCAGGAGTTGATGTCCACTCATAAGAATTATGTCCCTCTGTAACTTCTAGCTGAATTGGATTTCCATAACATGACGAAAGAAGTTGTGTTCCACTCTGTAGAATTCTCCCCTGAACATCAAAAAAGGTATAGTCTGAAAAATAGCCATAGGCACAGCCACCACCAACATTTATTCCATTAATTGTACCTAAATGAAAAACAGATGAATCATTTACAAGTCTTAATGTTTTATTAACAGGGAAACGAACTAGATCACCAGTTTGTTCATTAAAACCTTTTTGTAAAACATACAAATCACCAACACCGGTATATTCAAATTCTGCTGCAGAAAAAATCGGAGTAAGGGGACCATTATCGGTTGATAATTTAAAATTATCGCGCCCTTTTTCATGAGTTAATAAGGTTAAAAAATATGGTTGGTTTTTTGATCTAACAAAACTAACGCTTTTAGATCCAGTACAGCCATCGATGGTAGGAACAATAGCACCTCCCATTTCGTCACCAAATCCAGACACGTGAAATACTACTATGGGCTCATTAGCAATAATATGAACAAAATCATTACCAACTGGCAGATTAATAATCGTTTGCATTCCTGCAGTTGGAATATTGACATTGGTTGAACCCCCATCATCTTGCCTTATCCACGTTACATCTGTATTATCTTTTGTTGCCAATACAAATACGTTTTCTCCATTATGTGAATTGTCTAACTCTCCCCTCATTACAACATATTCATAACCAATCGTACTCTTTCCGCTTATATTCTCAACAGGTACTAATTGATCACCTATCATATCCCAAGCACCGTCTTTAACAACCGAATCATCCCCAGTTGTAACAGCAATGGGCAAGTTTGATGTTATATGGGTACCCGACAAATGCGCAGCACCGCTTTCATTTGGTCTGTTTGCAACACGTTCTTTAGGTACAAACATAAAGGTTTGTCCTTTTTGTAAAATTATAGTATAGGGCCCTCCAGTAGGATAATTATGTGCATCTTTCTGGAACGTTATTTTTACTTCAGTACCGTTTCTCGTAGCGACAATACAAATCTGGCTCATAGCTGCAGGATTTCTATCATCTTTGTTGCTCCATAACGTTTGAAAAGGCACCCAAAATTCAGTACCCAAGGCATTTCCTCCTTTAAGTGTAAAAATATCAGGATTAGATCTATCTCGATGGTATTCATAATAAACATTCATTCTTCGATTCGAGTCTGCCTCTATTAATAAGGCAGAATTTGATTTTCCAACATCGTAAAAATTGTTACTTATTGCAATTAATAAATCTCTGGGAATATTAATGTTTTTAGTGAATGAAGGATTTGGATTGGTTGCAGAACGTTTATAAATAGTATCGTAAATGGGCAACAAAGGACTTGAACTAGAAGGTTGTGATATTTTTATATAGGTATTAAAAAGTGTATCTTTTGCAGTAATGGTTAAATCAGCATGATAATTTGCCCCAGTTCCATCATGACCTGTAGTAGCATAAGGTACAGCAAACCAAAAAATGGAATCGGTTTGTGCAAAAGAAGTTAAAGAGAATAAACTTAATATGATTACACTTATATAAATTCTGAGCTTAGGTTTCATAACTGTATATTTTTATTCATCTAAAAAAAGATGATATTTATAAACATATTGTATAATTTTACGTAATAAATCACAACACTTGTCAAAATTTTTACGAAATTTAGATTCAAATGTTTTTATAAAGTTAATATTATTTTAGAATATAAATAAAACCAAGTATACATTATGAATAAATTCAGGTATTTTGCAATAGTTTTCTTCTTTTTATTGAGTAGCAGTTTGAGCTATGCACAAGGAGAATTGTTTTTTAGTGAAGACTTCGAATCAGGAACTCAACCCGATGGTTGGACCTATGAATATGTTATAAGTTTTTATGATTGGGAGTTTCAGGACGGGGGATTTTCAACCAATATATCAATACCAGGTAGCGGTCACCCACCTTATGCATATCAGGGAGTATATAATGCAATGTTTCATGTACAGAATCTTGGAAATGAAACAACCAAATTTATCACCCCACCCATTGATTTAAGTTATGGCATTAAACCTGAACTTGCTTTCTGGCATGCACAAGACGAACGTTACACTTTTGGCGATTTCAGGAACGATGAATTACGAGTGTATGTTAAAAAAGGGGAAAATCAGTCCTGGGTAAAAATTTTAGAAGTGCTCGAAACAGTAGATTCCTGGACCCAACGAAATATTTTTATTGCAGATTCCCTTTTAAGTGACAGTGTTTATATAGCCTTCGAAGGAAAAACCAATAATGGTTGGGGTACATGTATCGATAGTATAACCATAATTGAAAAGGGTATTATACCACGTTATGTAGAATCCGTTACTATTCAACAAGCTTCTACAGAATTTGTGCCTACAGAATCTCAAAAAAATGCCATCCTTCGAATCGATTTCAGTATAAAGGGAAACGAAGGTACTTTAATATTGGATTCAATGGCTGTAAAGTCATTAAATACCGATGATAACGACATTTCTATAAATGGCGTAAAGCTCTATTATTCAAACGATACTTTATTTCAAAATTCAACTCAACTTGGAAGTGGTACTAATTTTCAAAGTAGTATCGCTACTTTTAATAACTTAAACCGATCGTTTCCAACGGGATTATCATCAATTTGGATTACTTACGATATCATAATTGATTCGAATCACGAATTACATGAGCATACACTTGATGCCTTGATCGAAGATGAAAGTATACTTGTAAATGGTTACTTATATCCAAGCATCGATAAATCGCCTGAAGGATCAAGAACAATTTATGAAGCACTCTTATACGATAATTTTGAAACTGATAAAGGTTGGATTCTTACCGGTGAATTTCAGCGAACAACACCTTTAGGTAAAGGAGGTTCAGTTAGTAATTCAGATCCCGAAGAGGCTTCATCAGGTGTAACTGTTTTAGGTACCGATTTAACTGGTTTAGGTAGCTATCCTGGTGATTATGAATTCAATTTAACAGATCGAGCATATACTGCAACATCGCCTTATTTGGACTGTAAATATTACAAAGACCTGTATTTATATTTTGACCGATGGTTAAATATAGATGGAAATGATACTGTAACCATAGATATGTCTGCAGTTACCAAGAATAACTGGCAAAAATTCTGGCAAAATAGTGGAACTTCAATTACTGGTCATTGGAGTCCATTACGTTATAACATTAGCAGTGTTGCAAACAGAAAAGACAGCGTTCAGATACGCTACACACTTGGCCCAACAAACGATTTCTGGAATTTTTCAGGTTGGAATATAGATGATGTAGTAGTAGTTGGTAATTTTATTTCGAAAGATGTTGGTGTAACTAATTGGATAGGTCCTTTGGATGGTTGCGGTCATACAGACGAAGAGTACGTTGAAATTACAATAAAGAATTATGCTGGCGAAGCAATGACCGATCCATTACCCGTAAGTTATTCTTTTGATGGTGGTACAACCATCAAATATGATACAATTTATGCAACAATACCCATAGATGGTTCTATAACATATACTATTGACAAACCTATCGACTTAACAACGCCAGGCTGGTATAATAATGTGTATGCTACTACACATTTGGCAGGAGACGAAGATGCCGCAAACAACAAATTGAATACAATAATTTTTATTGCACCGACATACACCTTGCCTTATTCTCAAAATTTTGAAACCAATTATGGTTATTATCGTGTGAGAGGAATAAATTCAAAATGGCAATATGGATCACCTGCAGGGTTTTTAATTAATTCTGCAGCCTCGGGATCCAAAGCTTGGGTAACCAATTTAACTGGGAATTATCTTAATAATGATTCATCATTTCTTGAAAGTCCTTGTTTTAATTTTTCAGGAACAGATTCTATTATCTTTGAATTTAAATGTAAAGGGATATCTGAAGAACAAACCGATGGTTTATCTTTAATGTATTCATTGGATGAAGGAGCAAACTGGAGTTTAGTTCCAAATGACCATGATTTCTACTGGAACTGGTATAATGAAACCAATATTACCGAGCTGGAGTTACCAGGTATTGATACCACGAGTGGGCAATGGTTAACGTTCCGACAATTATTACCACCTGCATTTAGCAATCAAAGTTCGGTAAAATTCAGATTCATCTTTGAAAGCAATGAGAATGACAATTACGAGGGGTTTGGGATTGATGATGTTAAAATTTATGAAGCGCCTGCTGATGTTGGAGTAATTTCTATTGATGAGCCTATTACCCAGTGCGAATTAAGTGATGTAACACAAGTTAAAGTTACTATTGGAAATTTTGGGATTACAACATTAGATAGTGGAAGTAAAATTCCTGTTGGATTTGATTTTCACGGAAGCTTTTTAACAAAAGACACGTTGGAATTAACAGCACCACTTGGTCCAGGAGAAACAGTACCATTTACTTTTCTAGAAACATTGGAGATGTCAAATGCAGGAGACTATGATATTGCTGCATATACATTACTAGAATCAGATCCCTACTTCTACAATGAAACAATTTGCAATGACACTATTTCTGAAACAGTTACGGTTCAAGGTATGCCAAATTACAATCCATTCCCTGTATTTATTGGAGTTGATGCTGGCCAACCTATAAACGTTGTCTTAAATGCTCAAGCTGGTTATGATGAATACCTATGGAGCCCGGTTGGACATAACGATTATGATACTACGATTACATCAACCGGTATATATAAAGTAACGGTAACTAAATATGCATCTCCGTCAAACTGTCTGGCTGAAGATAGTGTTGAGATAATTGGATCAACAACAGATATTACGATTAACAGTATTTTAACAAGCTTAGCAGATTCATGTGAAATAACAGAACGAACTGAATTAACAGAATTAAGTATTAATCTTACTAATAATGGGCTTGCCGATTTAACTGCTGTGGATGATACTATCTTCCTGGCATACCGGATCAATGAATTACCAATGATTGAGGACACCTTGGTTAATCCTAACTTAATTCAAACAGCAAGCACAGATTTTACATTTTCTCAAAAATGTGATCTTAGATCATCAGGCGAATATATCATAAAAGTATTTCATAACTTCTCTAAGGATTTAAATCCGCTTGATGATACAGTAACTACACCTATTATAAACACCTGGAAATTTCCTAAAGTGAATCTGGCTATAGATACAATCTACTCTTCACAAGCAGATACACTAACTTTAGATGCAGGATCTGGATTTGCAAGTTATTTATGGAATCCGGGTGATAGCACAACACAAACCATAACACCTATTAATTCATCTTTTTATTATAAAGTAACTGTAACAGACGTACATGCTTGTGGCAGCGATATGGACTCAACTTATATTGAAACTCATGATTTAGGAATAAATGAAGTTTTTTCACCAGTTAATATATGTGAAGATTTTGCTTCTGCAACAACAGCTTTAAATATTGAAATAAAAAACTATAGCGATAATATATATAGCTCTGAGAATACTAAATTATTCTATGAGTATGATGAAGGACCTTCGATTGAAGTAAACCCAATATTAAATGTTGGAGCATCAGGTGTTGTAACTTTGAATAATATTAGCACAATAGATGCAACAGATATTGGAGAACACTCTTTAAAAATATATACTTCGTCTGAAATCGATGCAAACCATAACAATGACACGTTGGAATATACTTTTAGTACATGGCCAGAACCTCACGTTAATTTGGCATATGATACTATTTTTACAACTCAGGCAGATACAGTAATATTAGTAGCACAAGAAGGATTTGTTAGTTATGCCTGGAGTGATGGAAGTACTACCAATGATAGCCTTATTGTTACAAACAAGTCTTCTAAAGAATATCGTGTAACAGTTACAGATGCACATTGTGGAAATGATACTGATTCTACTCAAATTATTACATATAATTTGGGAGTAATTGATTTTCTTGCTCCGGCAAATGCATGTGCACATTCAAATACAGAAAGTGTTAGAATTACTATTAAGAATTTTAGCCAGGATACATTAGTAAATGGAACATCTATCCCTGTCGGTTATATTTTGGATGGAACTCATGTTTCTGAAACTTTAATACTAAGTTCAGATTTAAATCCATCTCAAACAATAAATTACACTTTTTCAACGAAAGCGAATGTTGCTGCTATTGCAAGTTATAATTTTAAATTATTTACCGATTTTAAATTAGATGTAAATCATAATAATGATACCTTAGTTGATGTAATTAAAACATTTGGTTACCCAAGTATAGAAATTGGAGATGATATTTACACCTCAGAACCCGAAACACTTACATTGGCAGCTCCAAGTGGTTATAATTTTTACAAATGGAATGATGGAACAACAACTAATACATTAGATGTAAGCTATCCTGCAACAAAATTATATTCGGTAACTGTAACTGATATTAATGGCTGTACAGCAAATGATCAATTAACGGTTTACACTTATGATGTTGGAATTGCATCTATTAATACTCCTTCTACTACTTGTGAGTTTGTAAATAATGAAGTGTTAAATATTTCGGTTTTAAATAATAGTGAGGATACATTACTCGCATCAGAAACAATTTTTGTCAGTTATTCACTTAATGGAAGTACTTCAGTTAATGAAATAATTACTTTAGCTGCTGATTTTCTCCCAGGAACGACTGTCGATTATTCTTTTACATCTATGCTTGATTTAACAACTGCAACTACTCATAACATAGAAGTAAGTTGTGTATATCCTAACGATGTGAATGTTGCTAACGACAATTTATCTGTTGACATTGATGCTGTTGGCTATCCAAGTTTCTCTTTAGGAGAAGATATTTATACCACAAATCCTGTTGGAACGGTATTGAGTGCTCCGGGAGGATATGCTTCTTACGAATGGCAAGATGCATCAACTAACAGCACTTTTACAATCTCAAATCCTGCTTCTGCTCAATATGCAGTAACTGTAACAGATGCTTATGGTTGCGAGGGATCTGATGTAATTGAAGTATATACCTACAACATCGCAGCAACTGAGCTTATAGCTCCAGTCAGTCAGTGTGAACTGTCATCATCTGAAACTGTAAGTATTACCATAATGAATAATAGTCAGGATCTTTTATTAAGCGGAGAAACAATTAATGCATCTTATACTTTAAATTCAGGAACACCAGTTGTTGAATCGTTTAATTTATCTTCAAATTTATTACCTGGGGCTGCAGTAAATTACACATTCACACAACCAGCAGATTTATCGGCAAACCAAACTCACGAATTTGAATTATTTGCCGAATTGGCAAGTATTGATGTTGAAACTAACGATGCAATTACTCGTCAGGTTATTTACCAAAAACCTATTTTGGACCTTGGTCCGGATGTGAACACGGGGAATACTGAATATACCATTAATGCAGGTGCAGGTTATTCAAGTTATGCATGGTTTGATGGAACAACAATAACACAAACTTACACCGTTGATATTAACGATCAGAACCCAAGTAATAAATATTGGGTTACAGTGACCAATAGCTATGGCTGCAGTGATGCCGACACTATTCAGGTTACCTTTACAACAACACCGGATTTAGCTGTTACCAGCATGACTTCACCTGTATCGGATTGCTGGAATGAAGAAGAAACATATCCGGTTCACATTATTATTACAAACTCAGGTGTGGTAAATTTAAATCCGGGTGCCAGTTTTACTGTTGGTTACAGAGTTGATGGCGGAACCGCTAAAACAGAAACGTTCAACTTATCAGCCGCAATGGATGCAGGAGATACACGAGAACACACTTTTGCAGATGAAATTTCATTCTCATCAGCCAAGGTGTACAAGTTTAAGCCATTTGTTAAACTAGCCGATGATGGTAATGTAAGCAATGATACACTAACTACAGGAACAAATATCGATATTTCTGCTCCTGAAGTAATATTAGGTGCTAACGACACCATATCTTTTACTTCTGCAACCTATGAGATATCAACTTCGGAAAGTTATTTAACCTATTTATGGACTGGCGGTAGTACTGAGTCAACACTAGTTATTAGTGAAACAGGCTCATATTCCGTAACTGTAACCGACCAGTACGGCTGTCAGGGTGTTGGAAGTATTTACTGTAAAAAAATAACAACCGGAATCGATCATGTTATCCAGGGTGATGGATACCAAATCAGTTATTATCCAAATCCGGCATCGGAGAAACTAATGATTCAGATTGATAACCAGAAATCAACAGATATAATTATTGAGATTGTAAGTTCGAGCGGACAGATACTATACAATAATAAATTATCTAAAATCGAAAATTCATTAGAACAAATTGATGTTTCACCTTTTACTCGGGGAGTTTATTATTTTAAATTTAAAATTAATGACGAAGTATTTATCCGAAAAATAATTCTTCAATAAATTCATTAGCTTTTAAAAAAAGGTGCCTGATTCAACAGGCATCTTTTTTTATGTAACAGTCTGATTATTTAATAATTCAAGACCCTTTCTGAATTACTTCATATTCTTGTGGGATGCTAAAAAAATAAGTGTAAATCCTTGTTCCTCTGTATAAAAAGAAAGTGGTATCGTTCACCCTTTTTAAAGTTGTTCTAAAAGCCTTCAAAAAGATTACCTCTTGTAAAGGTGAAACGTTAGCAAAACTAGTATTGACAAAACTTAATATTTACATTATTAGAATAGAACATTGTAGTATTTTATTAAATGAATTATAATTTACATTGGTTAAGATTGAGAAATTGTATTTCTACATCTCATGAATGATCTTTTAATAACAATTTGTTTCTTATTGTTCTTTTCTTGATAAAAGAACCAAAATCAACCGAAATGAACGAATTTTGATAATCTATCCGAATCTTTTATAAATATTGTATTTCAAGAATGTTTTTCCCCAGTCTTCTTAATTATCAACGGTAATCGCATGGTGATTATCAACAATTCCGCACTCATTTCGGATTCCCACCACACCTGCTTTAAGTTGATTTACACTTTTTAATAAACTTTGATTAAGCGCTGGCCAGACAAAACGACGGGCCATGCGAGAGCGTGAATGGAATAAATTATTGAATTCCAACATAGGAGCTTGCTTACTTTGTTAGGAATTCTTAATTTATT
>DMBU01000155.1 GCA_003446015.1 Bacteroidales bacterium
GGTCCATTGATTCGGCATCGCAGAAAATATCTGCCTTTTCATGTATTTCGCCTGCTGATTTCTTGTTGGTACATGAGCCAACAAGAAAAACCAGCAATAATAAAAGCCATAGGTAAGGTTTTTGATACATTTGAAAAGATTTTAACCTTTCTAAAAAGAAAAATTGCGGAATACTATTATTTTCATTCACCTTTATAAAACAACTTACTATATACTAATTCAACAAAAAATATTTTGTTCTATGAATACGTCTGTTGGACTTATTTACACCTTATTAGACTTGCTCATTATATTTATTGTTTTCATCACGATTTTTTCTTAGAATTACTTCCATAAATTCAATGATCAATAAAAATCAAAGTCAATTCCTTTTATAGCGAACAAAATAGGCATCAATTTCCGGTCTCAATTCCAAACCAATTCGTTCAAAAATGTCGAGTAAGTCTGTATATGCACCTTGTCCGCCAATAAAATTCCAAAATTCGGCTGCAACTTTCAATTCATTGTCAAGGTCAAGCATTCCTCTCATAGTCCAGCGGTTGTATGGTTGTGGCTCATAAGGATTGTATGGAATAGCTATTAAAGTCTGAACATTTGCATTTGGATTTGCAGCCAATGTTGTTGCAACCCACTCTAAAAGCGTTCTCTTAAATTCTTTGAAACCACCAGCGTTTGGTTTAGCAGTTTTAATGTCGAATAAGTAGATAGTTCCGTCATATCCAACAAGTTTAACATCAACTTTTGTAGGTTTTACAGTTTTCATTTCCCCGACCTGACAAACAGCTCTAATTGCGTTTACTTCTTCAATTTTGTTTGGTGATGAAGTTGCAATTGCAAGACCGTCCATGATATTTTGTATAACTCTATGTGCCTCGGAAGAAATTTGATTGCCAGCAGTTTGTTGAGATTCTGCACTTGCAAAATTTGAAAGTGCTAACGCTTTTGCAACCGGTTCAAAAATACTTGTTCCAAAGTTAGTGTTTAGTGAATGGATAAATGAGAATAAAGCCATTCTATCTTGTCCTAAGAGTCTTGTGTGAAATGGCATTACAGCCGGTTCAGGATTATAGTTTTGAAATTTATGTCTTAAACTGTTTCGTAAAACATTTTCAACTTGGTGGATTTGTTGTAGTGTTAATGCCATGTTTAGATATTTATTTGAATTTTTCCACTTCCATTAGATTGCCTACATTTAATTTCATAAACTTCATTAATACATTTAAAGTCGACATCCATTGACCATCTTACCACATAAACATTGGTTCGAACATTTGTTTATAATTTTTTTAATGCATCTTCTTCCGAATTTGATTTAATAGTTTTTGAATAATAATTCTTATCTTCGTAATATCTGCTTATATATTATCTCAAATGTTTTCATAAATTTATTTTGATTTTAAATGAAAAATTATCTCAGCATAAGCACCTTTATCCTTTTCTGTCCGGTTTAATACTGGTCGTTTAAATTGATTAACTATTTGCATTCCTGCATTTTCTGCAATGGTTGGATACATATTATACTTATCGTTTGCAACAAGGAAAATGTCGTAATCATCAACCATAAATCGTTTTGCATTATTTAGAACAGAGCTAATTCCTTCAACATAACTTTGCTTCGCTCCTCTGCCTTGTCCTTTAAATAATGGTCCAATTTCTAATTCATCTTTTCTTTCAAAGCCAAATAAATCATAAGCGTAAGCATGCTGTTCATGATAATCGATTAAACCAACGTAAGGCGGTGATGAAAATATACCTTTAATTTTTTGCTGAGAAACAAGTTTTGCAAATTCAGGATTTAATTTTTCCAGACCTTCAATGATATCAATTGTTCTGCTATCTCCGGTCAAGCAAGTATGGAATGTATTTTTTCGGATTTTATCATATTCAACTAATCTTTTAATGGTGTCTTTGGTATAAGTTTCCCACCATTTTAGAATTGAAAATAAAGGTTTACACATTTTGCCGTGCTTTCCGCAGTAGTATGTTGCAGTTACAGGTTCTAACAAAGTAGCCAAATCGGCATGCGTTGTTGCTCTGCAACTTCTTATTGTTCTGCTCAATATTACACTTACTATCTTCTTGGTTGATTGGGACTGAATTTTCTTTATTTCGTCAAAAACAAATTGAATTTCGTCACGAATGTGCTGTGTGTACCATTTGTCAAGAAAGGAATCTTCTTTATCCTGTCTTAATTTGATTTTATAATTTTCTACTAATTTATTGTATATTGGTAAAAATTCCCTTTCTTTTTCAGCACCATATTTCTTTTCGTCAACCTCTTTTCGGGTTACCTTGTATTTGTATTCTGGAACAGGAAAATGTTTATTATTGAACACATAAAGCTCTTTCAATAATTTTTCTTCAAATTCCAGTGTTTTTGAATTTATGAGAAAAGATTTTAACTCTTTTGTTATTCTTGTTATCTCCATTTGAACATCAATAAGGTTGTGTTTTGTAACCTTACAATTGCCAATTAATGCATTGAAAGCAGATACATCAACACCAACTGCATGAATGCCTAATTCACATGATTGTACCATAGCTGTTCCGCTCCCTGAAAATGGGTCAAGAACGATATCTCCAGCTTTGAAATAAATTTCTTTTTTAAATTTATCAGTATGATTGTCTAAAAAATATTCGACCAGTTGAGGAATGAATTTACCTTTATAAGGATGAAGACGATGAACATGTTTGGTTGTCTCAGCTTCTTTATATTGTTCAAAAGATAAAGCCCAATTTAAATCATCTCCCAATTGGTCTTTCCAGGAATCTTGTCTTGATCGCTTCTGGTCTTTGTAATATTCTACCAACTCTTCTTTTAAAATTTGAGTTGAACCATTTTCGCCAATTTTCTTTATTCGCCCATATTGAATTAAATACGAAATGTTAGAGGTTGTAACATTTTTATCTAAATATTCAGTAGCCCATTGGCTTGCTTCTTTTATTGATATTAATTCGGCCATATTATTTGTTCTTCGTTGCTCCGTATTTAATCGCTTTTTCAGCGACTTTTAAAGCTTTTATCCCAAGTTCTTCGTTTTGAATTTCGTAAAGAATCTTCTCACTTAAATATTGAATTAGTAAAAAATCTTTATCCATTTCTAAAATGTCTGCTAATTTAGAAATTTGTTCTTTTGTTGCTTTTCTTTCGCCTCTTTCTATTTTGCTAAGAATAGCCATATCAATGTCAAGTTGGGCAGAAACGTGCCTCAACAGCAATCCTTTTTGCTCTCGTTTTCCTCTTATTAATTCTCCTGTTGTCATTAATTTGAATTTTTTAACTTGACAATATTCGTCAAATATACATTACATTTATTCCAAAATTACATAGAGGCTACAAAATTTATTAACACCCCAAAATGCTATGCATTTAAACATCAGTACATATGAAATATATAATTTTTGATTTGGAGTTATAGCTAGTTTTAATAAATTTCTTCCATTGGTTTTGTCCAAGTAAATTACTTACCAATGCCCAATTACATTCTTTGAAAAAACAATTTGTCAATTCCTGCTACATATTTCGAAAATTTCGACAAACGAACAGGCAAATAGCTGGTGATTCGATCCACTTCTGTGGCATATTCCTGATCGTATTTCAACTCGAGTAT
>DMBU01000051.1 GCA_003446015.1 Bacteroidales bacterium
AATCTAATTTAGGGATCGTCAGACATATCCAATGTACCATTAACTTTTAACAAATCATTATCAAACTCACCATAAATTAAAGGTTCACTGGTATCTGAATTATCAATATATAATTTATCTGAAGCTGTTTCATCTTCAGATCCCGCACCAAAACCTATAAAAATATTATTATCCCCTAAGGTCTTATACCCCGCATAAGAACCAATAAATATATTACCAACACCGCTCGTATTAAGAAAGCCTGAATAGTTTCCAATAAAATTATTATAATAACCTGAATTATTGAGTCCTGAAAAACTACCTAGAAAAACATTATTTTCTCCAGTTGGTCCTTCAAAACCTGCACTATGACCAACAAATGTATTTTCTGAACCTGCATTTTTAAATCCTGCATGACTACCCAAAAAAGTATTAAAACTTCCATCTTCACCTTCGTTTCCTGCATTATGGCCTAAATATGTATTATCAGTACCTGTTTGATTTGCATAGCCAGTTTGTTCACCAATATAAACATTATAATCTCCAGTATAATTTTGACGCCCGGAATTTGTACCAAGAAAAACATTATACTCACCACCCTTGTTACTTACTCCACTCTGATTTCCAATAAATATATTGAAACTGGCGGTATCATTATACCATCCACTGGCCTGTCCAATAAATATATTACGGGTACCAGTTGTATTATATAGTCCAGCGGTACAACCAAGAAAAACATTTGCCAGACCTTCGGTATTGCTATATCCACTTAATGTCCCTAAAAATACATTTTTATACCCTGTCGTATTATTTGTTCCCGATTGTTCACCAACATATGTATTTAACCTGCCTGTAGTATTAAACTTACCAGACAGATATCCAATAAATACATTACTGTTTCCTTCAGAATTATACATTCCCGCTTCGTATCCTAAAAAGGAATTGTATAAGCCTGTTGTATTATTGCTTCCACTTCCATGTCCAATAAAATAATTCTCTGGTGTTATATCCATAAAATTACTAATGGTTTCCTTTGAAGGTGATCTTCCACTTATTGCAAAGCCCCCAACCTTTCCTTTACCTGCATCCTGATTTACGTAGACTCTTGTACTATCAGGGGTAATTACAAGGTATTCTTCTTCACCTTCTTTTGAAGGAGATCTGCCGCTTATGGCAAAGCCACCAACTTTTCCTTTAACCGTTGGCTTATTCACGTATACCCTTGTGCTGTCCGGGGTTACAACAAAATAGTCCTCATCAATTCCTTTTGATGGGCTGCGACCACTTATGGCAAAGCCTCCAACTTTTCCCTTTGCCGCTTCGTTTACATAAATTTCTGCTCCATCGGGAAATACTGCAAAAACAATATTTCCTTCTCTGTCTTTAACAGCAAAAAGAGTGTCTGAATCTGTAAAATACATGATATCGTTATCGATAAACTTAGCCAGACCAGCTGTGTTAGCATGCATGGAAAAAGGAACGGAAAGGAGTTGAGTGGTACCCATGTCTGTATAGTTGGTACCTGCATTTTCGTCTATCTCAATTTTCAAATAAAAATTTCCGGTACTCCAATCAATTAGATTAAAATTAATGGTTTGATTTGTTCCATTTCCAATCTCAAGATTACACAATCCGTAATCATTGGAGTGAGCAGCATGTTTTTCTTCATAAATTGCATTTCCTGAAGCAGTTCCTTGAATTACAGAAACTCTAAAACTAACATCCTGATCTTTAATTAAATTACCTCCATTATCTCGAATTACCGCCTGATAGTTAAAATAACCGGGTGATTGTGCAAATAGAAAATTAAAACAAAAGATTAATAATGCTAAAAGTGTAAGTTTTCTCATGATCTTAAATTTTATTATTAAAGACCATTAAGTTAGTAAAACTTTATAACTCCTTTTGGGCATATATTCAATTAAAACAACAAACTAACTGAAAAACCTGATGACTAAAGTAAAATAATTAGTAACCCCATAGTAGTTATTAGAAATAAAGTGAGTTAATGACAAATGTTATAGAATGTGAGATGCATCTTTTTAACTTATTTTAGCCCAGCCTTTAAACAGAAAGTCTTCTCTGAGTTTTTCTTCGGCATAAATTTTATCTTCGCTGAGAAATACAAAAACAGCAATCTCATTTTTCTCTTCCGTTTTAATTGGTCTGGAAAGATCCTTTGCTCTGATTAATATATGAGAACCACAAAAATCAAGTATTTCTTTTTTGTTTTCCAATTCGAAAAGATACCAATCGGAGTTTCCTGAAACCGTTACTCTTCCTATTACCTGACCTTTATTGGGGAATAATTTTTTTAGGTCTTTATTACTCGAAATTGCCTCTATTTCAAATTTCTCATGTATAACATCATTGGGGTCATGCTCAAGTTTAAGAAAAAATTTAGGGAGTTTTAGTTGTAAGGGGTTCCATTTCCGGTGCTTAATATTTATCGTCCCTAAGTTTGCTGTTATAAAGATAATTAAATAACTCCCTGAGACTAATGAGCTTCGTAAGCTAATCCAGCCTTCTTCATGACCAAACTTGAATGAAATAGCGAGATACTGAAACATCAAAACTAACGATAGAGTGTAAATGAGATAATTTTGAAGTTTTTTTCTGTTTAAGTGAATGTGCTCATCGTAAAATTCAGAATTGCTTAAAGCGTTAGAAAAAAGTGTATTGTAAAAAGAGAAACAGAATATTAATATAATAACCGAAAAAAGAGCAAATTGACTGACAGATTGGTTAATTAACCAAAAATCATACAAACCATGTATTATTGCAGCTATCAAGAAATATTTAAGAAAATCACCTAAAAAGCCCTTGCTTGCATTATATTTAGATAACATAAGTCCATAAGCTGCAAGGGATGTTAAAAACATATGAAATACCACTGCAGTTAAAGCTCTGCCCATGATAATTTGTGGTCCGTAATTATTGAAATACAAGAGATTCTCAGAAAAAGCAAAACCCAGTGCTGAAATTGAACCATAAATCAGATAATCGACTGGCTCATTAATAGCTTTAGTGTATTTTAAAATCAATAAAACGGGAATAATTTTTACCAGTTCTTCAATAACACCGATCCCAATGATGCAATACAACAAATCATTTAATACTCCTCCATTTAAGTTAAAGCCTGTAAACATTGAATTTAAATCGCTTAACAAAAATGTAAATTCTGAAAATACTATTCCGAGCAAAAATGTAAGAAGCAGATATTTCCACTTTTCAGGTTCATAAATATCTATCCGGCGCAAATAAAAAAACCAGCTTAACATGACCAAAAGGGCTCCCAGAAAACCAACTAAATTTTGATTCTGGTAAGTATGTCCTATTACTGATTCAAAATATCCTAGAAGATTAAAATTAGATAAAAACATGGAACGCTTTATCTGCGATGGAAAATACTTCCTTGCTTTTCGGTCTTTTAATAAAGTATAAAGCTCATCAAATCGTTGCTGAGAATAATATAAACTGATTAAATTTGAATATGCACCCTCTAAATTTCCATTATTCTCGATTGCTTTATAATAATATTTTTCAGCCTCTTCGTAATTTTTTGATTCGTCGTATACCCTGCCAATTGAATTGTTTAAATATTTTAATTTATCATTCGTTACCAGAGTAAAATAAAAAAGAGCTTTATCTCTGTCGTTGTTCATTGAAGCAATTAATCCTAAACTATAAAAACCAATATCACTTTCAAGTTTATCATCAGAATCTGTGTAATTCCAATAAATATCTGTGATGTCTTTTTCATCAATAATTCTGTAAGCCGGAGCCATTGAAAAATTACTTGTTATAAAACCGTAGTGATAATCAATGTTTAAAGAATCTTTGGTAAGAATATCAAGATAAATTAAATCCAAACGATCATTTCTTTTTTCCTTAATTACAAACTCAAGTTTATCTTTAGGATCATCAAAAATTGGTGCATCAACAAACTGATTTACAAGTAGAACTACAATTATAAAGCTGATGATTACAATGATTAAGGATTTTCTCATTACAGTTTAGTTAGATATGCATAGAAATTATCGTGAAGAGTTATCTGAAATTACACGGGGAAGTTTTTGTTCCAGCAGCATTAAATCAGTCAGAACAATAGCAGTAATAGCCTCGATAACAACCGGCACTCTTAAAGCTATGCAAGCATCATGACGTCCTTTTATGATTAATTCATCTTTTTTTCCTGTTTTCAAGTTAAAAGTTTGTTGAGCTTTTGAAATACTCGATGTGGGTTTAACAGCCACCCGAAAAATCAGCGGATTTCCATTCGTTATTCCTCCGTTAATACCTCCGGAGAAATTGGTTAGGGTTTTACCTGCGGCATCAATGAATTGATCATTATGTTCACTTCCAGTCATTTTAGCTGCCTGAAATCCGGAACCAAATTCAATTCCTTTTATTGCAGGAATAGAAAATACTGCATGACTTAACAATGATTCTACCGAATCGAAAAATGGCTCACCCAAACCAATAGATAAATCTTCGGCAATACATTCAACTATACCACCAATTGAATCATTGTTTTTTACAGCCTGGTCAATAGCATTTTCAATATCTGTTTGTCCTCCAGCTTCAACCAATCCTGCTTTTATTGAAACAGGGTAAATTAGCTTTTTAGCTATAACTCCAGCTGCAACTAATCCAAGAGTTAACCGACCAGAAAAATGACCTCCTCCTCGATAATCATTAAAACCTCCATATTTCATCTTAGCCGTAAAATCGGCATGTCCGGGACGAGGGAAACTGAATAAATCTTTATAATCGTCGGAGATTGTATTTTTATTTTTAAACGAAATTAAAAGAGGAGCCCCGGTTGTAAAACCATTAAAAACGCCCGATTCAATAACAGGTAAATCATCTTCAATTCTGGGAGTTGTTCCTTTTGCTCCACTTTTACGGCGAAGCAAATCGTCGGTGAAATCATCTTCTGAAATAGCTAATCCTGCCGAACAACCATCAATCAGAACTCCGACCTGTTGCCCGTGCGATTCACCATAAATGCTGATTTTAAATATTCTGCCAAACGAATTCATAATTCCCTTTTTTTAGGAAATGAAAGTACAGAATATTCAGTTGTCTTCAAAATCTTTTAGGGATATTGATTATTTTATGGAATCCTTCGCAAATGAATTATTTTGAAATTGCAGATTTTATAAGGTTTATTAGTACAGATTTATCTTTTTCAATTAAAGAAAGAATCATATTTATCACCCCTGTTTTATTAATTCCTAAATCATTTTCGAGATTTTCCAGGAGTTTATAATTTTTTTTTGTTAATCTAAACCCAGTATGGACTTTTAACTCCTCGTTATTTTTTTCGTTAGTTTGCATATGCCCTGATTTTAAAGTTAAACACTCCATATCCGGTATCTTTAGCAAACATGGCAACCCGGTTTGTTTCAAGGGATTTAGCTACAAACAATTTCTCTTCAACTTCTGTTACAAGGCAGGTTGATGAATTTACATAAACATAATTTCCAACCCTGACATTTCTAAGGTCACTAGGGAACTTGCCAAAATTATGCTTAAGCATATTATACTCTTCATTTATTGCCTGCATTTTCTCCAAAACGCCACCTTTATCAGGATGATAGAGTAAAGACAATCTGCGGTATTTAGATATTAAATCTCTTTTCTCTTTAACATCAGTAAAATAGGTCATAATAATTAATGCTTTTAATTTCAAATATACAACATTGTTT
This sequence comes from Bacteroidales bacterium, assembly GCA_003446015.1. Taxonomy (GTDB): domain Bacteria; phylum Bacteroidota; class Bacteroidia; order Bacteroidales; family UBA12077; genus UBA12077. Next base: position 5,694 of record DMBU01000051.1, read on the forward strand.
TACATTGTACAACTTTTGTTTGTTTTCTTTCACTTTTGATTTAATTAAGTAATGGACTTCGTAAACCAATAAGCCTCATTATTGTTATCTTTATAATGACAAAAATTATGAAATGAAAGTTTTAACTAACATCTTATTTTGCATCATCTTGTGCACAAGTTGTAAGGATACAAGATTTCAAAAGAAAAATAATCAGGCAGTAGTAACCGATCAAAAAGAAATGATTATGAACGACACAACACCAAAAGTTACAGGAATTGGAGGTATTTTCTTCCGTTCTAAAAATCCTAAAGAAACAAGGGAATGGTATGGAAAAAATTTAGGATTAGCCATAAATGAATATGGTTCACCCTTTGAGTTTAGAAATGCTAACCGGCCAGATGAAATTAATTACCTCAACTGGAGTCCTTTTGACGAAAAAACGAGCTATTTTGATCCATCAGAGAAAGAATTTATGATTAACTACAGAGTTCAGAATATTGAAGGTTTGATTAGAAAACTCAAAGCAAACGGAGTTACTATTGTCGACGAAATTGAAGAATTTGAATATGGTAAATTTGTTCATATTATGGATTTAGAAGGAAATAAATTAGAATTATGGGAGCCTGTTGACAGTGTTTTTACTAAAATGGGAGGAGAAACCACAAAATAATATACAATAATAAAATTGTAAAAAATGGCTTCAGATCAAAGTTTCGTTGATTTTATCATTGACCAGATTGAGAATGCTGGTGAAATCAAAGCAAAAAAGATGTTTGGGGAGTTTGGTGTATTCTCAAATAAAAAAATTTTCGCACTCATATGCGATAATAAGCTATTTATTAAACCTACTGAAGCTGGGAGAATCTTTATAAAAACCCCCGTTGAAGCTCCACCATACCCTGGAGCAAAATCAAGTTTCTTAATCGATGAAAAGCTTGAAGACAGAGAATGGCTTAGTAATTTAGTAAGAATTACACTTGCAGAACTTCCTGAACCAAAACCAAAGAAAAAGAAAAAGAAAAAGGAATGAACCCTGAAACACTTGAAATAAAAGTAGCACTTCAAATACTAAAACCTGTTCATGAGGTTTTTGAAGCAATTGTTGATCCGCATAAAATGAAAAATTATTTTATTTCTGAAAGTACCGGACGAATGGAAAAAGGAAAAACTGTAGTTTGGAAATTTCCTGAATTTGATATTAAATTTCCTGTACAGGTTGTACAGATTGAGGAGTACAATCTAATTTCATATACCTGGGAAGGGCCTGATAAAAAAGATCTTCTGGTAGAAATAAAGCTGGATTCAATCAAAAATAACTCAACATTAGTTAGCATAAGCGAAAAAAGCATGCGGAATGATGAAACCGGGATAAATTGGTTAAAAAACAACACAGAAGGATGGGCGAATTTTTTAGCTTGTTTAAAAGCATACGTTGAATACGGTATCAATTTGAGAAAAGGAGGATTCGATTTTTTAATGAAGAAATAAAAGAATTTTAACTACCTGTTTTTCTTCATCAAAAATCATTTCAGTTTTTAAATTCAATCGTACTTTAAACAATTCATTCAAATTCAAGCACATAAGATATGAACAACTTATAATGATATAAGTTTTTGTTTTAAGTTTTGATTCTTTGTTTTTTATGATCTTGAAATTACATCAAACCACAACAGTACCTCCAAAGGATTTTTCAGTGGGAACGTTTTTTATGATCTTGAAATTACATCAAACCACAACAATAATTGCTTGAGGATCATCATCAAATAGTTTTTTATGATCTTGAAATTACATCAAACCACAACTTCAACTCCGAGGGTTCAGAAGTGGCGCGAGTTTTTTATGATCTTGAAATTACATCAAACCACAACCTGGGTTTCTATAAGCCTTATTTAGCCTTGATATTAGAGTTAAACAGCGTTTTTTTTCTAATACTTTTAGTCCACAGGAAGTGATTTTGATATACAAAATCACGATTCTATTTTGCAAATCAAATGAAATTTAACAACATGTCAAAGAACTAGCTAAGTTATTAAAAAATTTCTAATTGTTTAGGGCCTTCGGGTAAAGGTTTTTCTTTAATTCCCCAAAAATTCATAATATCACCATATTGTTTATCAGTTATTCGTAAAATGCTTACCTGCCCTTTTTCCGGGATGCATGATTTTATTCTTTTTTCATGTACATCGCCACTTTCTTTACTTGCACAATGCCGTATGTAAACTGAATATTGCATCATGGTAAAACCGTCCTGCATAAGGTCTTTTCTAAACCTGGCCGCAGCCTTTCGTTCTTTTTTTGTGTTTGTTGGTAAATCGAAAAAAACAAAAAGCCACATGATATGATATGCATTTAAACGATTATATTCCATATTCTAAACAATTGCAGGAAACTCAATTTGTTTTTTCGTTCCTGCAAAACACGCTGCCAGCGATGCTGTTGTATGTGTAATAGCAATCATCAGTGGCCGGGTTTGCTTCTTCATCCCCACGTCCGATGCCAGTATTTCCAGTAATTCGGCTTTAATTTCCTTTTCTACAATATCAATGTCGGGATACTTTTGGCAAATATCCCAAACCGCCAAGTCGACAACAGGTCTGTATGGTTCCATTATATCATCTGCCAAACAAAATGCATTGTATCGGTTGCTATGGAAAATACCAAATGATAGCAATAGTCCCGATCCTGTCAGAGCTCTTGCAACAGCCGCACGTAAAACAATATATCCATAGTTTAATATGGCATTTGGCCAATCGCCATGCCGTTCCCTATTAAAATCTTCGCCAAAAAGTCTTTTCCAGTAAATACGTGCCGCCATTCCTTCGCGATTGTCGCTGTCCCCGCTTTTTACCTGTGTAGCCAAATAAGGCAATGGATCGGCATTAATTCCCAATTTAACTAATGCTTTAGCCTGATTTTCAATTTTTGCAATAACCGTTTGTTTCCATAAATTCTTTTTCAGGGGTTCAGACGCCGCAACCTGTTGTCTGTAAATTTCGGTTTGTTGATGATTCCCTTCCATATTAATTAACATCGATTGCGGATGATGTTTGCTATCGCAAAGAATAACTGCAACATTATTATTCATTAATTCTTCGATTAAGGGCATACTCATATTTATTTGCATATGCTCGATTAACATAAAACTAATATCTTCAATTGGAATCGTTTTAGACTGGTTTTCATCTTTTATTTCAACAAGCAACTGTTTGTTTTTAAGAGACAAATAAGCTGGCTTTGTAAAATACAATGTACGTTTTAACATATTTATATTTTTTATCAGTCTCGGTGTGTCTTTAAGACACGCTGAGACTATTCAATTTCTATTTTACTATTATATGCTCTTGTGCTACTTTTTTATTTACAAGAGTTCCATTGCGCAATCCTGCATAATCTTGTGCAGATGAGAATTCCCACTCTATTTCAGTCTTAACTAAACCAGCCCTTACCGGATTCTGGTGGATATAATTAAAACACACTTGTGGATATTGAAATTCTTGATTATCAACCTGAATCTGTGTAATGTGTTTCGTATTATAAAATGATGGAGTAATACCGTTCAGGCAGTTAAGGCATTCGGCTTTGGTTTTTTCTCTAAAAAGCTTTCCAGTTCTGTTTTGTTGTTTATTTAAAGCTTTCGTGTATCCCATTAACATAATTCCAATTGATGCATTAAAGCTTTTTTCTGTCTCGATGTTTGGTTGTTTAAAAGTCTCGGTGTGTCTTAAAGACACGCCGAGACTACTTGCAGGCAAATTTACTTCATTAACCAAAACCATTAAATGAAAATGATTAGGCATTAAGCACCATGCCAGAATATCGGAATAAGGTGTTATATGAGTTTTTATCTTTTTAAGAAATAACAAATAATTATCTCTGTTAAAAAAAATCTTTTGGCGGTTATTCCCCTGATTATAGATATGGTATATATGGTCCTTTTCAAAGTGCATTGTATATCTTTTTTTATTAGTCTCGGTGTGTCTTTAAGACACGCCGAGACTACTTATAATCATAGTTTTTCGATTTGACCAAGAACATTTATTTTAAACTCATAACCCTCAACTAAAGCATTAAATTGATTGTGGCTTAATTTTCTTTGTGAAATATATGACTCATCTTTTTGGAACGCTCCATCTATTGTCTTTAATTCGCCTGCTGGAGTTGCTTCTTGATGAAACCTTAATATTGCCATTCCAAATTCATAATATTTATTGCCAGATTTAATCCTATTTATAGATAACCCAACAACTTTATACAACCGCTTTTTTATATCTTCATTTTCTAAATCCCAAATTTCATCTGGGTTATTTTCCCAAAAAATTATCATTGTACCCGTTTTTAGAACATATTTAAGTGGTAACGTAAGCTTTCCACTTTCTTTTGAATCTGGAATTAAACCTTCAAGATGTTCTATTCCCTGAGCTTTTAAGGCATCCCGAACTGATTGTTTAAAATATTCTCCTGCTTTGATGTTATTTACAATTTCGAAATCACGTTTAATTTTACCTTTATCGTCTTTTCCTTCGTAAATCGCCATTAAATAATTACCATCGTTTGTAACATGATAGGATTGTTTGTAATCGTGTTTCGAGACATCTCTATGGTTTTTAAGATGTATTGGATTTGTTACTGTTGGAGTATAACAACGTACTTTTTTTATCGGAATTTGCTTTTCTTCATTCATCCAAATAGGTTCACTTAAAGCTTGTTTTATCCCTTTTTCATTAACTGAGGTTAAAATAATATTTTTTACACCTTCATCTACAATCTTATTTAAATCATTCACAGTTTTAAATCCAAAATCAGAATATTCAAGTGGCTTGCGGACAACATATAAAATTTTTTCTTCTTTTTCTCCTTCTTTATTAACTACTTCTCGTTTTATTGCACCATAGAAAGTTTCTTTGTGTAAACTTCCCCTTACTGTATCTCCTTTTTGATAAATGATATTTCCATCTTTATTTTTTACAACTACGCCTCTTTTTCTGAGTTTCTTTTTACTTTGTTTATGCAAATTATCGGGAGCATGATGCGAAACCAAAACTTCCTTTTCTATTTCTTTAACATCTTCGGTAAATGTTTCCCATGGTTTTGGAACCTGAGGTTTTTTATCGCTTCGAGAAATAAACATTTCTTCTGAATCGTGATAATATTTTGCCAGGTTTTCGTAATTCTGTTTTGTAATACAAGCAATTGTAATGGCATCGATACAATGGTGAACATGATTGATTCTTGCCTTCTTTTTATATTCATCTTGCAAACCCCATATTTTTCTGAAATCGGCAACTGTATTTCCTTTAACTGTATAAACTTTATCAAATAGTGTATTAAGATACAAACGCGAATACTTGGTAATTATACCTATATCTACTATCTGACTGTTTTTAAAACCTGATTTTACTTCTGGCATTGTAAAACGTTCGTATTTATTTTTCCAATAGTCACGCTCAAAAGTTGTTTTATGTTTAATCTGTATGACTCGATCTTTTGAAATTTTATCAGATGTTGTTACTTTTCTTAACTTTTGAATTTTATTATCTAACTCTTCATACTTCTCTTTCCATTTATCAATTCTTCCTAATATTTCACTGTGATTTGCGAGTTCAGAAGGAATTTTATTTCGTTTAATTTCACGATTAAACCTATTCTGACAAAGGGTTTTATTCTGTTGAGAATTATCAAATGACAAACTTCTTGGAATTGTGTGTTCGATATCAAAGGAAGGGTTGTTTCCCAAAAAATCAGATATCCCAATACTTTCACCTGTATAAATACATTTGTGTTCTTGTTCTTCCCACAATTGATATTTTAAAATATCAGTTTCAGATGGTTCTCTTTTTATACCCGAAGAATTAAACTGCTCCTGGATTCTTTCATAATACTCTTTATGGAGATTTTCTCTATCACGTTGCCAACTCTGTAAAGCTTTACGCTCATTGGCATTTTTTAAATCACGCGACATTTCTATATTTATTTTTGTGCCTTCATCAACAATATCTTGTTTAACTAACTCATTAATCAACTTTCTGAGTTGATGCAGTGCTCGCATAGCCATTGGATTTCTAACACTTGAAACCATTGGACTACCAAGATATTTACGACCGTCTTCTGCTCTAATCGGTTGTTTAAAAACTTCAATTGCCGATGGATGATAGAGTTTCTCTAAGTCTTCTTTATCAACATCGAAGTTATTTTCTAAGAAATTTTTAACCCTTTCATCAATTGTCTCTACCCTTAAGAATTCACCTTTGCCATTATTTTTTTGAATTTGGATTTGAAAATGGTTAATAGCATAATCTAAAATGTTCTTTTGTTTTTCTTCATCATATTTGCTCCAAAAATCTTTACCAAAGACAGAAATAATATTCTTTTCTATATCTTTTTCAAATTGAAGTCTTGCTTTTTCGCTCCAGTACCAATTATTTTCCCTACACTTCTTAATTAATCCATTAACAACATCAATAATTAGCTTTTCTTGGTTTTGAGTTTGAATAAGCTCAAGCACTTCTTTTTGTATCAATGTTCTATTCTCTTCCTGACTCCATATTTCTTTTGAAATAGCATCACTCATATTTGCTAAGAATATTGCATGAGAATAAATTAAACCTTCTCTTAAATATGGTAAAACATTATTAATTGCTTTTAAACTTAATGAGCTATAGTCATGTTTTAAATTAAGATTTATAAACTCCTTTAGTTTTTCATCCTTTAAACCGAGCTTGTTCATTGCAAACTGTTCCAGTTTATCATCATTATCAAAAGTGAATAAAACATGCCACACATCATAAATATTAATAATAGAGGTGCTATCATCTTTTTTTCTTTTATGTTCAATTTTAAGTTCTTTCCAATTTTCTCCAAAAATACTTTCAAACCTTGCCGAAACAGGACAACCACTAACTGTAGTTTTCATGGTATAATTGAAAAGATAGTCTTCAGGATTTTTTTGACTTGCTTTATAGAACTTATATTGCATTTTAGGAGCCAGTTGCTTAGCAATATCTTCAAAATCGAAATGCTCTTTACTCTTTCTATGAAACAACGGAGCAATTTTCTCTTTCTCTTGCTTACCAAGGAATCTTAACTTTTCATCATTAGGAGTTTTAATCTTAATATTATTTATAAAACATAACATTCTGTATTCTTCAAATAAAGGATGAGAAGATGCGCATCTTGCCTTATTCTTTTCAAATGGACATTTACCAATCAATCCTTTTTGAGATTTTAATGGTCGTTGATAAAATATTGCCTTTTGAATAGCATCCTTTATGTTAGAGTCAATTTTTTGTACCTCACTTATTTTATTAAATTCTTCTAAATAATGGTCCTCCCTATGTGTATAATGATTTCTAATCTTTTCTCCAACATTATATTTTTCATAAAAATATTGCCCTAAAGTCTTATCACCTTTCTTTTCAGTTAATTCAGAAATTGCTTTTTTTATTGTGCCATCGCTTTCCTTTGTTCCTTCTAATCGATTACTTAAAAAACCTCTTCTTTGTGCTAAATGATAAAGAGCTCTTCCAAGATTGTATCTATTTTCCCTAACAGACAAATCTAACTTTTCTGTTACTGCAATATTCCTGAAGAAATATGGATTCTTATTTTCATTAGTCAACAACCATTTTCTAAAATCTTCATTTTCAGGATAATTCTTTTTAAATCGCCAATCATTAAGTTCCTGTTCTGTAAGTTTTGGACAATAATCATTTTTGATTAATTCCTTAAGTGTACTAATTTTTCTTAATTTAAGCCTGTACTTTAATCGTCTGGCACTTCTATAATTCGTTCTTTCTTCTGCTTTAGAACCTTCTATTCCTTTTTCAATTTTCACACCTTCCTGAAATATATGAACCCCTTTTTCTTTAAGTTCAAAACTCTTGTTATCTTCAGTTTCTACCACAGCCCAACCAATACTATTGGTTCCAAGGTCTAATCCAAGTATTTTTCTCATAATGATATAATTTACAATTTGTAATTGATAATCATAAATTTACAAAAAAATATTGCAAATTATTTAATTGTATCTGTTTTTTGTCTAACTTTGAGTATTACATCTTATCACAATAAGGCTATATGCCGAAGGATATTAATCCTATACTCCCGCTTCGGTGGGAGTTTTTTTGCACCAAAGGATAGCACATTCAAAAAATTGAAGAAATTTGTGAGAAAACCTTATGAATTTAAATGTGAAAAAAATTACCCATTTAGCTGAAGGATATTAAGCATTGTGACATAGCAAATACATGTAGCAAGTAATTTATTATAAGTAAATTAAAACAACTTTAACAGATATTTTCCAATGAAGTTTGATGTAATATCAAGATTGGAAACTCTATACTCCAATCAGAACATATATCCAACCGAAATGTTAACAGAACTTAAATAAATTCCATCTACCTCCATTTCCCATGGGAAATAAGTCCTACTGGAACCTTCTTGTATATTAAAACTTCGGTCGTATTTTAATTGACAAATTATTTTATTAAAATAAACTCTTATACCCATTTGAAAACCTGCAAAATAATCTTTATAAAGCTGATCTTCTTCATTATTAAGATCCATAAACTTATGATTCTCGTCCATACAAATATTTACCGATATTCCACTTTGTATTTCCAATTGGAATTTACCTGTATTCAATAAATTAAACCCAATAAATAGAGGTATTTTTATTACACTAAAATCATTACTAATTGTTTCTTCAGCTGTTTCTTTAGTCCAGGTTTCAATAGACGAAGTAGTTGCATAATTATCGTAACTTAAGAAAACTGTATAGCTGTTACTATATTTTGAAAGAATTAAGCCAGATTCTAAATTGAATCGGCTTTTAACAGGATTTAATTTAAAGAAAATACCAATATCATATCCGGCTTTACCTTTATAAGAATTATCAAAAGTAAAATTTTGATCTTTTTCATCAAATGTATAATATTTACTGGTTGCCGAATTAACATTTACAAATGAATAATTCAGTCCCATTAAAGTTCCGTAACTAACTTCTATTTTCTGTGCCTTAATACCTATATTAATCAATATCAATATGGCTATTAGAATAATATATTTTTTCATTTTTAAACTTTAATTTTCGGTAGTAAAACTTTTTACAGAACTATAATAAACTCCCGCCTGGTTAATATCATAACTTCGAATATAATACTTAGTATTAGGTACTAGATTCTCAATAGTAAGCGTATTTTCACCATCAGAAATGTCTGAAATCACAATACATTCATCATTAACAGTAGGCTCCGAGTAAGTTGCATAGCACATTCCCATTTCCCGAACGGTTGAGAAGATCTGGTAATAGAAGGTATAATTAACTGTAGCTGTTGTAGCAGTGACTTCAATAGTTTTAATATCCAGCGAATTATCAAAAAGAGGTTTATCACCCGGGTAAAAAGATAATATTTTGCCAAATGCTATACCTTCGCTATTGGTAGCATATGCCCTGACGTAATGTGTACTTCTTAAGTTCATTGCTGCTCCATGCCATTGGACTTTGATCGCACTGGTAAAACTTCCAAGTCCTGAACCATCCATAGTATACCAAACTCCATAATCATCTAATGAACTAAGGTAATTAGAATCTTCACTAGCACATACACCTCTTGCAATAACAGGTGCACCTCCATTGTCAATCACTTCACCACCGGTAAGTGCATATTCCCAGGTAATTTCTGTTATTGGAGTTGTTGTAACTGTTGGCAAATTAACATCATCAGTACAACCAAATGCTAAAATCGTTAAGGCAATTAATATTCTTTCTTTCATGTTAATAAATTAAGTGTTAATCATTAAATGATTTAAATAAGAATAAGTACTATGCTATAACGAATTTACTGAATTCAATTTTAGTAACAAAGAGTTTTGTAATAAATTGAGTATGTTATAAAAAAGTTTTATAAATCTATATAAACTCACCTAATTCCAGCCAGCGATCCGATTTTTTATCGAGGAGTGTAATAATTTCTCCAATTCGATTTGATTTTTCAATCAGCTCGTCGTTGGTTAAAGTTCCACTGCTGATTTCACTTTCAAGATTTTCCTTTTCAGTTTCCAAATTGGCAATGTCGGTTTCAAGTTGTTCATATTCCTTTTTCTCTTTAAAGGAAAGTTTTGTTTTGGCTTTATCTGTGCTGGAATTATCTGTTGTAAGATTTAAAGATTCCTTTTTTGAGCTTTGAATTAGTTCCTTTTTTTGATCTTTCTCAATTTTTGTCAGCCACTCGCGATAATGTGAATAGGTACCAGGAAAATCTTTTACTTCGCCATTTCCCCTAAATACAAATAAATGATCAACCACCTGATCCATAAAAAACCGATCGTGAGAAACTACCAACACACAACCATCGAATGTTGAAAGGTACTCTTCCAACACGGCCAGTGTCATAATATCCAGATCGTTGGTTGGCTCATCGAGAATCAAAAAATTGGGTTTTCGCATTAATACGGTAACCAGGTATAGTCTGCGTTTTTCTCCCCCACTTAATTTAGAAACCAGAGTATAATGCATATCGAAAGGGAAAAGAAAGAAATTCAGAAACTCCTTTACTCCCATCTGTCGACCATTTCCTAAGGTTACTACTTCAGCAATTTCCTGCACAATATCTATTACACGCTGATCTTCTTTATAAATAATTCCTTCTTGTTTGTAGTATCCGAAAACAACAGTTTGCCCCACATCCACATTTCCAGAATCAGCTTGAAGGTTTTGAGTAATAAGGTTCAGAAAAGTTGATTTACCTGTACCGTTATCACCAACGATTCCAATTTTTTCGCCACGTGTGAAATTATAGCTAAAGTCTTTTAAGACAGTTAGTTTATCAAACTTCTTATTCAAATTCTTTACTTCGATAATTTTCTTTCCCATTCGCGACGATTGCACACTTATACGAACTTCTTCATCCTGGCGGCCGCTTCCGGCAACATCTTTTAACTGGAAATAATTATCGATCCGGTATTTTGCTTTATGGCTCCGTGCTTTTGGCATTCGGCGCATCCAGTCTTCTTCTTTTCGTAAAGTATTTTTCGCTTTTTCAACCAGTGCTTCTTCAATAGCTATGCGCTCCTCGCGTTTATTTATAAAATAGGTGTAGTTTCCTTTATAGGTATAGATCTGGGAATTATCCATTTCGATTATTTCATTGCAAACCCGATCTAAAAAATAACGATCATGGGTTACCATCAACAAGGTTGATCTTGTATTTTTAAGATAATTTTCGAGCCATTCAATCATGTCCAGATCCAGATGGTTTGTTGGTTCGTCGAGTAACAATAAATCCGGTTCCTCGATTAAAACAGAAGCTAAAGCAACTCTCTTTTTCTCACCACCCGAAAGGGTCGATATTTGCTGGTCGTATTTTGCAATCTTTAGCTTGGTAAGAATTTGTTTTACCTTAACCTCATAATCCCATGCCTGCAAATGATCCATCTTTTCCATCGATGCGGAAAGTAAATCTTTATCGTTTTTTTCAATGGCCGTATTATATTCAAGAATTGCAATCTTTACATCTTCCGAAGCATGAAAAACTTCATCAATAATTGAGTTGTTTGGATTAAAAACAGGATTTTGTTCAAGAAAACCGATCTTCAAGTCCCTGCGAAACGTTATTTTACCTTCATCCTGAGTATCTTTTCCAGCAATAATATTTAAAAGAGAGGTTTTTCCTGTTCCGTTTTTGGCAATTAAAGCCACCTTCTGATCCTTATCAATTCCAAAGGTAATTCCCTCAAACAGAACCAAATCACCAAACGATTTTCTTAAATTCTCAACCTGCAAAAAACTTATCATACGCGAATATTATTACAATGCAAATGAAATCAATTCATCAAAATATTAAAAAATTTCATCACTTAATTTTTGAAAATAGTTTGGAATACCCTAATTTTCATTTAAAATTTAAAAACACTTAGCACGTTGAGAACATACTTCCTCTTACTTATTCTTTTTATCACATCCCTTATCCATGCAAGTAGTTTAAATCCTGAGACTAATGATACGACTATCATTTCGAGAGATATTAATTTTGTCAAAAAAAATCTCGAGTTTATTCGTTCAGGATTATCTCCTGAAAATGACAGTTTGCTTGGTTTGATTAAGCAAACTCTGCATCAGTCTGAGCAATTAAAATTTAACGAAGGAATATATTTAAGTTATTATTATTTAGGTCAATATTATAAAGTAAGAAATCTTAATGATAGTGCTATTTACAATTATAAAAAGGGACTGGAATTAAAAATAGAAAATGCTGAGCATCTCGAAAGATTTTATATGCATTTATCAGAAGTTTTAAGAATTACAGGTAATTACAGTACTGCCTTGGAAAACGCATTAAAACTAAAAGACCTTGTTGAAAATCAGGAAAAAGCTCTATACAGTTATCAGGTTTACAATTTATTAGCTTTAAGTTATCAAACTTTATTGGAATATGATTTGGCAAAAGAAAATTTCGAAAAATCAGCCGAACTTGCTTTAGCACATGATAATGAGGCTTACGCAGGAATTGTGTACTCAAATATTGGGAAATTGCTGTTTGATCAAAATAAACCTGACGAATCTTTAATTTATTTTGAAAAAGGAACTAAACTGGAAGAAAAATACAATTTGTATGGTAGCCTGGGAAACTCTTATACCATAATTGCCCGAATCTTTATGCGTAAAGAAATGTTGGATTCTGCAAGGAGCTACCTTTTCAAAGCAACAGATTTAAATAAAAAAGCAAATAACAGAATAGGAATTACTTATACACTTATGAGTGTTAGTGAATATTATTTCTTATCCAATGATTATGAAAACGCTTTGGCACATCTTGACCTGACTTTAGAATATGCTAAATCGATTAATTTAAAAGGCGTACTAAGTGAGGCTTATCAATTAAAAGCTAAAATCTATGCGAACCAAAATAAATATAGAGAAGCTTATGAAAATTTCGATCTCTTTTTTAGTATTTATAGCAAATTGTTTGATTTTAAGGAAATCAACAATGTAAAGTCGCTTGAACAAAAACTTAAAAAGCAACAACAAGAAAATGAGTTGTATGAAGTAAAACTAGCAAAACAAAAAACAATAAACAGCTTGTTAATCCTTATTGGGAGCTTAACTTTCTTTGTGGGTCTTTTTATAATAATCTATCTTTTTAAAGTTAAAAAATTGAATAAGGAGCTTCTTAATTCAAAAAACAAGGCTGAAGAATCGGATAAGCTAAAAAGTAAATTTTTACAGACCATTTCGCATGAAATACGCACTCCACTTAATGGTATTGTTGGATTTTCAGAAATGATCAAATCAAAAAGCCTTTCTGACTCAGAACTCGATCAGATTAACACCATGATTAATAAAAATACAGATGATTTAATTTCTACTATTGAAAATCTTGTTGATATTGCTCACCTTTCAACAAATCAGTATAATGTTAGAAAAACAAATTTTAAAATACTCCCTGTACTTGAGAATATTATTGATAAAGCTAAATCAAGCCCTGTATACAAAACCAAAAAAGATTTAGAAATCATTTTTGAGAAAAATGGTGAAGTAGAACTGCATACCGATAAAAGCATCATTTCAAAAATAATTCCTCACTTGCTAAAAAATGCAATTTTATATACAGAAAAAGGATCCATAACGCTGGGTTATAAGATTGAAAAATCGAATTTAATCATTTATGTAAGAGATACAGGTATTGGGATTCCGCAGGAAAAGATTGATGCAATTTTTTTCCCATTTACTCAGGGCGACGAAAACATGAGTATTAAAGTTGGAGGAACAGGTTTAGGCTTAACCATAGTTAATGCACTTATTCAGATTCTTGGAGGTAAAATCTGGGTTGGCTCAGAACTTAAAAAAGGAAGCACATTTTATATCTCATTACCGATAAGTTAGTTTCAGGCCTGCCCGCCGTAGGTGGGTTTTAGGTTCCAGATTTCAGATTCCAGATTTCAGACCTGCCCGCCGGCCATAGCCGTCAAGCTAAG
>DMBU01000006.1 GCA_003446015.1 Bacteroidales bacterium
TTTTTGCAGTATTTCCTGATGGAGCAAGGGTGTATGTTAATGAAGCTGCAAAAGGTAAGGTTGGAGGGTTTGCTATAAGTGGTCGTTCACCATCTAAAGCTGTTGAGGAGGATTATTTATGGGTTACCCCGGATAGTACCCGTATTTGGGTTAATGAACCATTGGCAAAAGGAAAGGTTGGAGGTTTCGCAATAAGCGGTCGCTCGCCTTCCAAAGGAATTTCTAAAGAATATTTTATATCAACGCAGGATAGCACAAGGATATATATTGATACAACTAGTTTAACCAAAGGTAAAGTCGGAGGATTTGCTATAAGCGGAAGATCACCCTCAAAGGGATTTGCAGGGAATATCATGGAAGTATCACAAGATAGTACAAGAATTTATGTTACCGAAGGGTTAGCAAAAGGGAAGGTTGGGGGTTTTGCCATTAGCGGCCGAAGTCCAAGCAAAGGAGCTACTGGCGACTATTTTAATGTATCGGGTAATACTTCCGCTGATGTAGTAAATAATGAGAAACGAATGATGTGGTATCCACAAAAAGCAGCACTACTAGCTGGTGAAGTGCATGTTGGTTCTCCGGATAGTGTTGGAACTAATTCAATGGCAATGGGATACCGGGCAATTTCAAAAGGTGAGTTTTCACAGGCCATGGGGCACCAAACTTTTTCAGAGGGAGATTACTCTCAGGCTTTTGGGAAAAATGCNNAACCATTGCAAACGGAGATCATTCTTTTGCATTTGGATTTGGCTCATATGCACATAATGTGGGAGGTGTAGCTATTGGTACAGATGCTTTTTCAATTGGTAAATTCTCTATGGCTTTTGGTTTAAACGATACAGCATATGCTGATTACTCTTATGCTATGGGTGTGAATTCTGTTTCCTCAGGATTATATTCCTTTGCAATCGGAGCTGCGAATAAAGCAACCAGAAAAGGAGCTTATGCTATTGGCAATTTAAGTATAGCAAGTGGTTTAGGTTCGTTTGCATTAGGGTATCAAGATACAGCATCGGCTGTAAATTCATTCGCTATAGGCTATCAAAACCATTCATCAAACAGTAGTGCATATTCAATAGGTTATCAAAATAAATCATCAGGAGTAGGATCCTTTGCAATTGGGTTTAACAATACTGCATCCGGAGATGGATCGTTTGCCATTGGTAATCTTAATAATGCAACAGGGAACAGTTCTTTTGCAGCAGGATTTTTAACTACAGCATCTGGTTCTTTTGCAATAAGTATGGGAAATTCGACAATTGCTAGCTCAGGCTCATCAACAGCATTTGGTTATCTTTCCGAAGCGAATGGCCTAAGATCGGTAGCAGGGGGGTATGGTGCAATTGCAAACGGTGATTATTCTGTGGCTTTTGGATCCGGGACTACGGCCAATGGAGAATCATCAACAGCTTTTGGAAATTTAACTCAAGCTACTAATTATTTTGCAACCAGTTTTGGTGCTTCAACAATTGCATCCGGTCACACATCTACCGCAATGGGGAACACGATTACTGTATCCGGGTATAATTCATTTGGTATTGGTTTAAATGCTACTTCATATACTGTTTCACAGGATAACACATTTGCTGTAATGGGAGGGAAGGTTGGAATTAATACTGTGAATCCGGATTATGCCTTAGATGTAACAGGCTATTTAAATATTGCAAAAGGAGCTATTGGAACCGGAGCAATCGTTTTTAGAGTTGATGGTGATGAAGCTTTATGGTATAACGGATCTGTTTTTAGTTGGGGAGCTGGAGCTGGAGATGGAACAGGGTATAATTATTTTCAAGATAATGTAAGTATTGGTGTATCAACGGGAACATACCCATTAAGTGTGGCTGGTACTGCAAATTTAAATCAGGGAATTACATCTGGAACAGTATTAAGAGCAAATGGTGCTGAAGCAATTTATTATACGGGCACTAGATTTAATTGGGGTTCTGGTGGAAGTCAAAATTATTTTCCTGATATTGTTAGTATTGGTACAACTGATGATACATACCAATTAAATGTTAAGTCATCTCTTCAGGTAGCAAGAATTTGGAAAGATGCAGATGGTACTCTTATAAGATTTGCAACTGGAGCTAGCTTAGCAACTAACCAGGGATCTATATCAGTTTCTGGAGCAACAGTTTCTTATAATGCATTTACAGGTTCTCATTACGCAAAAATTAAAGAAGAAATTGAAAAAGGAATGCTCGTAGAATTAACCGGTGAAAATAACTATTTGAATGATCAATGTGAGTCTGAAATTATTTATGGAGGAGCCATTGCTTTGAAACCAAATTCAAGTAATATAATTGGGGCATTTTTGGGTAAAGAGGATCCTGATAATATTGAGTCTGTTGATTTAGTAATGGCTGTTGGTAATGGTGTAATGTGGGTAGTTGATAATGGTGAGAATCTTGAAACTGGTGATTACCTTATTTCATCATCGCTTGCAGGACATGCAATGAAGGATAAGGCAGATTATGATGTTTCTAATATAGTTGCTCGTGTTGCAGAATCTGTTAATTGGGAAAAAGAAACAGAAATGATAAATGGAATAAAACATAAATTGATATCCGTCTTTTTTGAAAGGTTTACAATTAATAATTCGAATAAACAATTCGAAAAAGAAATTGAATTATTGCAAAAAACAAATGCAGAATTAGAAAAACGATTAAAGTTAATAGAGCAAAAGTTAAACAAAAACTAATTGACTGTGAATTATAAAATAGTAAAATTTGCGTTAGTCAATTTAATTTGAATATTCGTCATTTAATATTTGATTTAATTAAAAAATAGAAGAAATTGTAGTTTATGATATGAATTAAATACACTAAATTAAAAGTAGAAAATAAAAATAAAGACAAAATATGAAAAACATTTACCAAACTTTAAAAATGCTAAACCAAATAATTGTAATACTTGCGTTAGTATTCTCAGGTTTAGTTGCACAATCACAGAACATTGCAATTACTGATGATGATGCTTATAATGCGGACCCTTCTGCAATGTTAGATGTAAATTCAATTACAAAAGGATTACTAATACCGAGAGTAACTACTGCTCAAAGAAATGCAATTTCAAGTCCGGCAATAGGTTTAATGGTATATGATACAGATTATTCGGGTTTTTATTATTTTGACGGTAGTGACTGGTTAACACTTCCCCAAATGAATAATTCTGGAACTGGAAACGCTTTGTTTGCAGTTCGTAACTCAAATGGCGATACAATTTTTGCAGTTTATGAGGACGGAGCAAGGGTAATTGTTCCAATAGGTGCAAAAGGCAAGGTAGGTGGTTTTGCTGTAAGTGGCAGAAGTCCTTCAAAAGCAGGATTAGACGCAGAGTATTTACGTGTAACTCCGGATAGTACAAGAGTTACTTTTGAAGAAACTGGTGCAAAAGGAAAAGTTGGAGGATTTGCGGTAAGCGGCAGATCTCCTTCCAAAGCAGGAACAACCACGTCAAGTATTATTAACCTTTTTCCCGATAACTATTTTATTGGAGATTCATCTGGTATAAATACTACCACTGGATTATATAATTCATTTTTTGGCTATAAAGCAGGAAAAGAAAATACAACTGGTTCCAATAACGTATTCTTAGGATATAAATCTGGCTTACAAAATAACGATGCAAGCAATAACGTATTTATCGGAAATAGTGCCGGTCAAAATATTATTGATGGATTCGGAAACGTACTCATTGGCTTTGAAGTTGCGAAAAATGACGTATCCAGTAACTATAATTCTATCATTGGTTATCAGGCTGGTATTAATAATTCAGGTGATTATAATGCTATTTATGGTTATCTTTCCGGAAACTCAAATACCGGGAATAATAATGCAATATATGGACCGGTTGCTGCATATTCAAATACAGGTAGTTGGAATGCCATTTATGGATATTATGCAGGGTATACAAATTCTGGAAATTATAATGCTATTTACGGCTCATATGCTGGTCAATCAAATACGGGTAGTAATAATGCGATTTATGGTTATAGAGCTGGTTATGTAAATTCTGGAGCTAGTAATGCTATTTATGGTCATTATGCCGGTGGAACAAATTCAGGAGACAATAACTCAATTTATGGACCATATGCAGCATATTCAAATACTGGCGATTATAACGCTATTTATGGCTATAATGCAGGAAGAACTAATTCTGGGAATTATAATTCAATTTATGGACCAAATGCAGGTTATACGAATACAGGTGCAGGAAATGCTTTTTTTGGGCAGAATAGCGGATATAGAAATAAGGGAAATTACAATGTGTTTCAAGGTTATTATTCAGGGTATTACAATGATGAAGGTCACGATAATGTGCTAATTGGTTATCGTGCAGGATATTATAATTATGACGCATATGGTAATGTATTTATTGGATATCAAAGTGGCTGGTACAACGCTTATGGGGCTACAACACCGGAACAAGGTTCATTTAACACTTTCTTAGGTTATGAATCAGGTTATAATAATAGAACTGGCCAAAAAAATACTGCTCTTGGGTACAGTGCAGGAAGAAGTTTAACAGGAGGTTCTAACAACGTATTTATTGGTAACCTTGCTGGTTATACAAATAATAATGGATTTAAGAATGTGTTTGTTGGAGATTCTGCTGGTTTTTCAAATACGTCAGGGGCGTATAACGTATTTATTGGTGAAGCAGCAGGTAGATCAAACACAACTCAAACATATAATACATTTATTGGTTATCAAACAGGATTTAATAATACTGGAAGTTATAATTCATTTTATGGATATAGGTCTGGTAATACAAATTCAGGAAACTACAATTCATTTTATGGTCCGTTTGCTGGTTTCAGTAATGGAGGTTTTGCAAATTCATTTTTTGGTTATGGAAGTGGATATAATAATACAACTGGTGGATATAATTCATTTATTGGGTATTATTCTGGGTACAATAATACAACTGGGGCCAATAACGTTTTAATAGGTAATTATGCCGGTTATGACAATACAACCGGTAACCGGAATGTTATTTTCGGATATCAATCAGGTAGATATACCAATACAGCAAATGATAATGTCTATATTGGATATCAAAGTGGTTATTATACAGGTTATAATACAACCAGTGATCCAAGTTTTAATACCTACATTGGTTATAGGACAGGTTATAACATGGCACGAGGTGAGTATAATACCTTTATCGGTTTCGAATCAGGTTATGGCGCTGGATATTCAACTTCATCGGGTAATAGAAATACAGCCTTAGGATATCAATCTGCTCACAGTCTTACAACCGGTTCAAGTAATGTTTTTATCGGAGAGTCTACTGGTTATACTAATTCAACTGGTAATTACAATACATTTATTGGTTATCAGGCTGGTTTAAGCAATACCATTGGAAGTTTCAATGCATTTGTCGGAAATCAGGCTGGTACGAGTAATATCGGTGGTGACAGGAATACTTTTATCGGTGATAAAGCAGGTAATAGTAATACCGAAGGTGATAACAACATAATGGTTGGATACGTTGCAGGTTATAACAATTCAACCGGAAGTAATAATGCCTTTGTAGGTTATGCTGCTGGTAATTCTAATACCACAGGAAGCAATAATGCATTTCTCGGAACTTTTACTGGTTGGAAAAATACAACTGGAATAAACAATGCTTTTTTGGGAAATGAAGCTGGTGAATATAATACATCAGGTTCCAGCAATGTGTTTATAGGAAATAAGGCTGGAAATCAGAATACAACAAGTAGTAACAATACTTTTATTGGAACGGAAAGTGGATATTCAAATACAACAGGATATAAAAACGTATTTTTAGGATACCATACTGGTCATTCTGTTATTTCCGGATACAAAAATATTCTAATAGGTAACTCCGCAGGCTATGCAATAACTACCCAATATAATAATATTATGATTGGAGATAGCGCTGGTGCTGCAAATACCGCTGTGTTAAGTTTATTTATCGGCTCTGAAGCTGGAGTTAGGAATACCACCGGTGTATCAAATACATTTATTGGTCACTCAGCAGGTGGTCGAAATACAACAAGCGGGTTTAATACTTATATTGGATGGGCTTCAGGTTTTTATAATACAGGAGGGAACAATACTTATATAGGACCCTTGTCAGGGTGGAACAGTAGTGGAAGTGACAATGTTTGTATAGGAATGGGTGCAGGTGGGTCTCTTAGTGGTGATGGAAATGTGTTTATTGGAAATGGTGTTGATTTAAATGGATCAAACAAATTAGCCATCGATAACAGTAGCACATCATCTCCTTTAATATATGGTGAATTTGACAACAATCTTGTTAGAATAAATGGAGATATGGGAATTGGAATTGCACCCGCTTATCCCCTCGATATTTATACAAATGCAAGTGATACATACGCCGCTAGATTGGTTAATGATGGAAATAGTACAGCCAGATATGGTATGAGAGTTCAGTGTGGTGAAGATGCACCATCAGGAACTAACTATTTCATTTTATTTTATGATGGCGATGGAGGGTATGAAGGATCTATTCAAACCGTTGCAGGAACATTATCTTTATATAATTCATCTGACAAAAGATTGAAAGAAAATGTTATAAGCACACGTAAAGGAGGGTTGGATATTATAAATAAACTAAGGGTTGTAGATTACAATAAGATTGAAGATCAATCAAAAACCATTCATACTGGATTTATAGCTCAAGAAGTTCAAGAAGTTTTTCCTGATATGGTGGCGAAGGATTCAGAAAGCGAATATCTAAGTATTTCACAATCTCATTTAATTCCAATATTAACGAAAGCCATTCAAGAACAACAACAACAAATTGATAAACAACAAGAGCAAATAAATATCTTAGTTAAAGAAATAGAAGCCTTAAAAAATAAATAGTTATAACCCTTTCTAATTTTGAGACCTATGAATAAGAAAACGTTTAATGTCCTTATTTTAGTTATACTTTTTGTAATTAGTACAAATTCTGTTTTTTCACAAAGTGTTGCAGTTACCGATAATGACTTATATACCCCGGATCCGACAGCAATGCTTGATGTGATGTCAACTGACAAGGGAATGTTGGTGCCAAGGATGACAACAGAAGAAAGATTAGTTATAGGTTTGCCGGGCGTCCCTGCAACAGGTTTAATGGTTTACGATACCGATTTTAATAACTTCTTTTATTATAATGGCTTAACCTGGATGAGTTTCCCTCAGATTGGTTCTTCCGGATTTGGAGGACCTTTATTTCATGTTATTAATTCTTATGGTGATACAATTTTTGCAGTTTACGACGATGGAGTCCAAATAATAGTACCACAAGGAGTTAAAGGTAAAGTTGGTGGTTTTGCCATTAGTGGCCGTAGCCCTTCTAAAACAACTCCCGACAACTATATGGTTATAACACCTGATAGTGCCAGGATATATATTAATGATACGGTAACTGCAAAGGGTAAAGTGGGAGGTTTTGCCATAAGCGGACGTAGTCCTTCCAAAGGAACGGCAAATGATGTATTCTTTGCTACAGTTGATAGTACCCGCATTTATGTCGATGAATCAAATGCAAAAGGTAAGGTTGGAGGATTTGCTATTAGTGGACGAAGTCCTTCAAAAGCAACAACACAGAAATTCATGGATATGACAAAAGAAAATTATTTTATAGGACATGAAAGTGGTATAAGTAATACAACCGGAAAGTATAATTCTTTCTTTGGATATCAGGCTGGAAAATCAAATATGGAAGGTAATGAAAATATTTTTATTGGCTATCAATCAGGCCTCAGTAATGTAGGTGGAAACTTAAATACATTTTTAGGATATCAGGCAGGACACAATAATACCGGAAGTGATAATACATTTATTGGTAACAAAGCAGGAAGCTTACACCAGTCAAAAGGCGGAAATGTTTTCATTGGAAGTAATGCTGGAGATTCTGCTTTAAATGGTGAACGAAATATTTTTATTGGAGAATCTGCAGGACATTCTATTACAGATGGTAGCTGGAATAACTTTATTGGGTATCAAAGTGGATTTGAAAATAGTACTGGTGGTTATAATAACTTTATAGGATACCAAAGTGGATTAAGCAATAGCTCTGGCATTCATAATATTTTTATTGGATATCAATGTGGGATGAATAATACAACTGGTTTTACAAATGTATTTATTGGAGATTGGGCAGGAAAAGAAAATGTGAATGGCCAAAATAACGTTTATATTGGACCAAGTAGTGGACTTAACACAGGTACTAAATTTAGAAATACTTTCATAGGTGGCTATACAGGGAGTAATTCCGGTGGCTCCGATAATGTTTTTATTGGATATAAAGCAGGACAAAGTGAAGCAGGCTCAAACAAACTTTATATTTCAAATAATACTGCTAATTTAATTTATGGTGATTTTTCTGCTCACAGAGTTGGGATATATACTTTATTCCCTTCCGTAGCACTCGATGTTAATGGAAATGGAAGGTTTCGTTCCATTGGTTCTGGTGCCTACTTTAGTGCTGTTAATAGAACTATAGATGGAACTTTAACAACATCAACATCTGATATAAGGCTCAAAGAAAATATCAAACCCTTGCAAAATAGCTTGGACAAAGTAAAGAATTTACAAGGTGTTTCATTTAACTGGAAAAATGATGAATTAAAATCTCCAAAAATTGGATTAATTGCTCAGGATGTTGAGAAAATATTGCCTGAACTTGTATTTACGAATCCAACTGATGGTTATAAAGGAATTAATTATGCAGAAATGAACGCTGTCTTAATCGAAGCAATTAAAGAACAACAAAAACAAATCGATGATTTAAAAAAGTTAATTCAACTAAAAGATGTTGAATTACAAAAGACTGATGTTACTGATGAGCAAATCAAGTTACTTATTGAAGAAAATAAAAAACTTAAGAACGATGTTTCTCATATTATGGATTTATTGCAATCCAATGTGACCAAAGAATAAAATATTAATTTTAAAATAAAACGTATGATCTTACAGGCCGATTTTATAAGATCCGGAAAATCAAAACAAATCATTTTTATGATATGTATTGCATTTCTAGTGTCATCTGCTTTTGCCCAAACAGGAGTAGTTAATAATGGCGCAAAAATGATTATTAACACTGGCGCTGTCCTGAAAATAACGGGTACTGGTGCTGATTATACCAATACAACAGCAGGGGGTAAAGATGGAAGGATTGATCTTGATGGTAAGATCGAAATTGAAGGCGATTGGATCAATAATGCAGTAACAGGAAAAGTGATGATTAATTTTAATACTATTGGAGAAGTATTGTTCAATGGTTCTTCACAACAAAATATATTAGGGAGTACTGCCATAACTTTTGAGAACTTAACCATTGACAACTCTTCCGGTTTAAGTTTAACAAATGATATTACCGTTAGAAAAATTAGCACCCTCACAAACGGGAATGTTCTGTTAAACAACAATCATTATACGGTGGGAACAACCGGATCATTAAACGGAACCTTTGGTACAACAAGAATGTTTGTAGTAAACGGAACGGGTACACTTAAAAAAGCCGTAGGAGGTACAGGAGCATTTACATTCCCTATTGGAGAAATCAATGGAACAATAGAATATTGTCCCGTTGATTTTAATTTAATTGCACATTCAGGACTTACCAATGCTTTTTTAAGCGCTCAGGTTGTAAATTCAAAACATGTTAATAACACAAGTCCTTCAGAGTTTTTATCCAGGTACTGGACTCTTACAAAAAGCGGGACTTTTAATGTAACAAATTCCAGCCTTGTTTTTCATTATCAGGATGCAGATGTTACGGGAACCGAAGCTGATATTTTTGCAGCACAGTATAACGGTGTTACAAGAAATGTATATTCAAAAGTTACTGCTGGTAGTAATATCTTTACTATAAATGGTTTAACTAATTATGCTGATTTTACTGGTGTTGATGGAACTGCTCCAACTACGGTGCTTTCAACAACTGAGTCCGACCCAACTAATGCAAATCCCATTCCTTTTAAAGTTAATTTTAGTGAAACAGTAACTGGGTTCGTTGTTGGAGATATTGAAGTAACAAATGGAACTGCAGGTAATTTTGTTTCTACAGGCAATCCTGAATTCACATTTGATATTACGCCTGCAGGTCAGGGAGAAATAACAGTCAATGTTGCTGGTGGAGCGGCTCAAGACGCTGCAGGAAATAACAATATTGCCTCAACACAGTACAGTATAGTTTACGATAGTACAAATCCAACCATTTCAATAACTTCTTCTGAACCTGATCCAACAAATACAGCTGTTGATTTTAAAGTTACTTTTAACGAAGCAGTTACTGGTTTTGCTAGTGGAGACATTACGATTGGAAATGGCAGCATAACAAGTTTTGTTGAACAAACAACCGGTTTGGTTTGGGATGTTACCGTAACTCCAACTACAGATGGCTTGGTTACTGCTGATATTGGCTCTGCAATTGCAAATGATGCTGCAGGAAATGGCAATGATGCTGCTTCTCAATATAGTATTTCTTTTGATGATAATGCTCCAACAGTTGTAATAAGTTCTTCAGAAAGTATACTTACTAATGCTAATCCAATACCAATTACAATAACTTTCAATGAGGTAGTTACAGGATTTGCATTAACTGATATTTTAAGTAATGGAACAGTTGGAACCCTAATAAATACTACTCCGGGCCTTGTTTGGACCGCAGAGCTTACTCCTTCAGGTAATGGTGAAGTAACTGTTGATATTAATGCTGGTATTGCTCAGGATGCTGCTACCAATGGTAATACTGCTGCAACTCAGTTTAGCATCGATTATGATGGAACAAGTCCTGCAGTTTCAATAACTTCATCAGAGGTTAGTCCAACCAATACAAGTCCTTTTGAAATTACAATTACTTTTAATGAAGTTGTAAACGACTTTGTAGTTGGTGATATTGCGGTTGGAAATGGTTCTGCTGGTAATCTCCAAACGGTAACAGCAAACAAGATTTGGACTGCAGATATAACGCCTTCAGCTGATGGATTAGTAACAGTAAACATTTCGGCTGATGTTGCAACAGATGATGCAGGTAATGGTAACTCAGCTGCAACAACTTATAGTATTACGTTTGATGGCACAAATCCTTTTGTTTCAGGATTTAATCCATCAGATGATGAAACTAGCGTTTCAATTACTTCTAATTTAGAGATAACTTTTAATGAGGCTGTAAATGCTTTAAGTGGAAACATTACTCTAATTGAAACGGGTGTTGGTACAGTTGAAATATTTGATGTTACCACAGATATAACTGGAGATGGAACACCTACAATATCAATTAATCCTGCTAGCGATCTTTCGAGTGCTACTGCTTATCACGTTCAAATTGATGCTACAGCATTTGATGATGATGCAGGAAATAGTTATGCTGGGATTGCCGATCAAACAACATGGAATTTTACCTCTTCGGATGTTAATAATCCATATATAATTGCTAAGTCGCCAAGCGATAACGCTGTTGATGTTTCATTAGCTACTGATTTAGAAATCACCTTTAGCGAAGATGTAAAAGCAAATTCAGGTTATATCA
Organism: Bacteroidales bacterium; assembly: GCA_003446015.1. Classification (GTDB taxonomy): domain Bacteria; phylum Bacteroidota; class Bacteroidia; order Bacteroidales; family UBA12077; genus UBA12077. The sequence continues at coordinate 11,518 of DMBU01000006.1, forward strand.
GACTATATAATTCAAGTGATGTTCAAATTAAAGCCTTTGATGTTACATCTGAGATTTCAATTTTAAATGATGTGATTTCTATTGATCTTTCTTCTGTTACATTAATCGGAGAAACAGCTTATTATATTTTAATTGATAATAATGCAATACAAGATTTAACTTCAAACCCATTTGCCGGAATATCCAGTAAATTAACATGGAACTTTACTACTGAGGATGTTACTGGTCCAGCAATTAGTGTTTTATCACCTTTAGATGGTGCAGGAAATGTTCTTATCAGTTCCGATTTAACAATCACTTTTAATGAAAATGTTGCAAAAGGCACCGGTAACATTATCATAACAAATGCTACTTTAGCAAGTCAGCACGAGTCAATTGATGTTAATTCAGGACAGGTGACTATTAGTTCTAATGTGGTTACAATAAATCCAGGTACCGATTTTGACGGAGAATCAGATTACTATGTTGAAATGACTGCTGGGGTATTTACCGATGCTTCGTCAAATACAAATGATTTTGATGGAATTGCCGGATCAACAGCATGGAACTTTACAACTGAAGATATTACATCTCCAACAGTTACAGTTTCAACCAGCGAAGTAAGTCCATCAAATAGTACTTCATTTGAGGTTACTATTGAATATAATGAGGTAATGTCTGGATTTGTTATTGGAGATATATCTGTTACAAATGGCAATGCTTCTAATTTAAATACTTCTGATAATATGACTTTTACAGCTGACATTAGTCCAGTTTCAGAAGGTAATGTTTATGTTATTGTTCCTGCAGGCGTTGCAACCGATGCTTCTGGTAATTCAAATGGGATATCAAATGAAATAACTGTTGAATATGATTCCACATCTCCAACTGTAGTAATTTCTTCTCTTGAATCGGGTATAATAGCTTCAGATTTTGATGTTACCATAACATTTAATGAAGAGATTACTGATTTAATTTTGGGCAATATTACCGTTGGAAACGGAACTGCAAGCAATCTGATAAATCAGGTTTCGGGAACTGAATGGTATGTTACCATTACTCCAACTACTGATGGAACAGTAACAGTTGAAGTATTAAATGATGTTGTTACTGATATTGCCGGAAATGGGAATATCACTTCTAATCAGTTCAGTATTGGATATGATGGATCAGGCCCAGTAATTTCAAACTTAGATCCAACAAACGGAGAAACAAGTGTTGAAGTTAATAGTAACTTGCAAATTACTTTTGACGAACCAGTTGATTTGAATATCGGAAATATTGAAATCTATTATCAAAGTAATGATGCATTAGTAGAGTCTATCAGTGTTGCTTCCGCTACAGGCGATGGAACTAATATGATTACAATTAATCCATCAGATTTTAATGGTGAAACAACATATTACGTGTTAATAGATGCTGAAGCATTTATGGATGGTTTAGGAAATGGTTTTGCAGGTATTAGTTCAACAAGCGATTGGGTATTTACAACCGAAGATGTTACAGCTCCAACTGTCGATGCTCTTTCTCCTGATGAAGTTTCAAATGTACTGGTAAATGCTAATCTTGAAATTACATTTAGTGAGAATGTTACCAAAAATATTGGGCTTATAACCATTATGAACGACGATACGGGAGAAGAACATGAATCAATTGATGTTGCGGGCGGACAGGTATCTGTTTCTGGAAATATTGCTACGATTGATCCATCAAATACTTTTGTGGGTGAAACAAATTATTACGTTTTAGTAGGTGAAAGTACATTCCAGGACTTATCTGGTAATAATTTTGCAGGAATCAGTTCGACAACAGACTGGACATTCTATACCGAAGATATTGAACCTCCTGTAATAAGTACTGTATCACCTTCTGATAATGCATTAAATGTTCCAATTTCAACAAATCTAATCATTACTTTCAGTGAAAATATAGTTGAAGGTTCAGGAAATATTGTTATTATGAACGAAGCTGGTCCTGCAGTTCACGAAACCATTCCAATTGGAGCAGGAAATGCTACCATATCAGGAAATGAGCTGACTATAAATCCTACAACTGATTTTGATGGTTTAAGTAATTATTATGTGCTTATTGACGCAACAGCAGTTGATGATGCATTTGGAAATAGCTTTACCGGGATTACAGATCCTGCAGACTGGAACTTCACAACTGTTGATGCTTCAGCACCAGCTGTTAGTGGATTTACTCCAGGTGATAATGAAACTGGTGTTACAAGTAATCCAAATTTGATGATTACATTCAATGAGGATGTAAACGCGATTTCAAGTAAGTTTATTACAATCATGAATTCTACAACCGGATTAACTCATGAAACTATAGACGCAGGTTCAGCTAGTGTTGATGTTACGGCTAATATGGTAACTGTAGATCCTTCAATTAATTTTGATGATCTATCAAATTACTATGTGCTAATTGAATATGGTGCATTCCAGGATATTGATGCAAATAGTTATCCCGGTATTGCAGATGCTGTAAGCTGGAATTTCACAACGGGTGATAATACTGCTCCGGTTGTTTCAGGTCTTACTCCTGCTGATGATGACATAGATGTTGCATTAACTCAAAATCTGATTATTGAATTTAGTGAAAATATAACTGCAAACTCAGGTAATATTACAATTGTTAATTCAACTACATCTGCAACAATTGAAACAATTGATGTTACCAGTGGACAGGTTGTTATTTCTACAAATACGGTTACAATTAACCCTGCTATTGATTTTACAGGAAATACTAATTACCATGTTTTAATCGATAATGATGCCTTCCTTGATGCTGCAGGTAATGCTTATACTGGTATCTCAGAAGCAACAGCATGGAATTACACAACTATTGATCAGGGAGATATAACTGATCCGACAATTGTTTCAGTATCTCCAACCGATGGTTCCACCGGGGTTTTGATTACAGCAAATCTTCAACTAACATTTAGCGAAATTGTTGTAGCAAACACAGGATCGATTATAATAACGCAGGGAACAACAGTTCATGAAAGTATAGATGTAACTTCAGGTCAGGTTTCTTTTGCTTCAAATGTGGTAACAATTAACCCGGCAATTAATTTTAATAGCGAAACGGATTACAATGTATTAATTGATAATGACGCATTCCGCGATCTTGCAGGGAATCCATTTGCCGGAATTTCTACTGCTACTGACTGGAATTTCACAACCGTTCTTGTAACAGATGCTATAGCACCGACAATTGTTTCTGTATCTCCAATGGATGACGCTACAGAAGTAGTTGTTAATTCAAATCTACAAATATCATTTAGTGAAAATGTAGTTGCAAATACCGGATTAATAACAATTATGAAAGGTACAACCACTCAGGAAAGCATTGATGTTTTGTCGACTAAAGTTACTATTGTTGCTGATTTAGCGACAATAAATCCTGAATTTGATTTTGATGGAGAAACCAATTATTATGTAGTAATCGATAATAGTGCATTCCATGATGAATCAGGTAATGCTTTTACCGGAATTTCTGATCAAACAGTTTGGAACTTTACAACTGAAGATGTCACTCAACCAACTGTTGCAATTACATCAACAGCATCGGGTACAGTGAATGGAAGTTTCGATGTTACAATTACATTCAGTGAGGTAGTTACAGGATTTACAGAAGGAGATGTTACTTTAGTAAATGGCTCAATATCTGAATTCACCGAAACAACTACCGGACAGGTTTGGACTCTTACCATTGAGCCAGTTGCTGATGGAGATGTTACAGTGGATATTAATGCCGGAGTTGCACAGGATGCTGCCGGAAATAATAATATTGCAGCCACACAGTTCAGTATAGTTTATGATTCAGGGGTTGGTTTCGAAGATATGTTACCATTTGAAATTTCAATTTACTCAAATGCAAATAAAGTAATCGTTGATTTTATCAATGAAGGTAACTATCAGTTTAATGAAGGTTCAATTGAAGTCTACAATTTGTTAGGTCAGAAAATTGTAGAAAAAACAATCAATGATTTTAAAAGATTTGAAACCGAAGTCGAACATGTAACACAAATATATGTTGTTAAGGTAATTATTGATAGAACTGAATACACAAAGAGACTTTATATTGAATAATTTGTAAAAAAGTTTATTTAAAATTAAAAGACAAAGTACTATTTTTTAGTATTTTGTCTTTTTGTTTTTTATATTTATATTGTTTTTCTATTGAAATTTCGAAATTATGATGAAAAGGAATTTAGTTCTAGCTCTGCTTTTTGTAATATACTTGCCCATACATGCCCAGATTAACAAAAATGGGATACCGTTAATTAAAAATTATGCTCCAAATGATTACAATGCTTCTGAACAAAACTGGGCTATTTGTGAAGATAATAGGGGTGTAGTTTATGTTGGTAATACCGATGGAGTTTTGGAATTTGATGGGAGTAACTGGAAAAAAATAATTATTTCAAATGGATCAATAGTTAGATCACTTGCTGCTTCCGAGGAGGGGACAGTTTATGTTGGAGGGGTAGAAGAATTTGGTTATTTAGCACCTGATTTAAATGGGAAGATGTATTATCATACATTAATTGACCAATTAGATTCGATAGACTTTAAGGATGTTTGGAAAATTTATACAATAAAAGAGAAGGTTTATTTCTGTTGTGCTGATGTAATTTTTATGTTTGAACATAAAAAGCTGAATAAGATATATAGTGTCCCTACTTCTTTTTTAAGCTTCAATATAAATAGTAAATTATATTGGGGTAGTTACGATAATGGTCTTTATGAACTTAAAGAAGATACTTTTTTGTTATCAAACGGTGGTGATTTTTATAAAGAAAAAGATATATTTATTATGTTGCCATGGTCCGAAAATGAGATTATAATTGCGACATGGCAGGGAATATATATTTATAATAAGCTCACAGGATTAACTAAGGCATTTGAATCTTTAGGGCCTGAATTCAGATTCCTTACAAATATACTTAATGAATCCCAACCATATAATGGCATTAAATTATCAGATGATAAGTATGCAATAGCAACGCTTGGAAATGGATGCTTAATATTTAATCAGGAAGGTGAACTTATATTTAAATTAGATAAGGATAATGGATTATACGATATTACCGTGATTAATTTATTTGAATCTAAATATGGACAATTATGGTTAGGTTTGAATAAAGGTATATCGTTTGTTGAATTAAATACTCCATTTACCAAATTTGGACAGGAGTATGGAATTGAAGGAATTATAGTAGATGTCGTAAAATTTAACGAAACTTTATTTGTTGCTACTAATTTGGGTTTGTATTATCAATATTTCAAGGAAAATGGAATGCCATATTTTAAAAAGGTAGAAGATATAAATACAATGGTTTGGAAGCTGGTTAAAGTAAAATTAAATGATAATAAAATCCACTTATTAGCTGGTACATCCCTTAATGTATATGAAATTATTGATACAAAAAATGTAGAAAATCTAAATTTCAATGGCAATTCATGGCAAAATTGTTATTCTCTTTTCCAGTCAAAACTTAATAGTAATTTAATTTATGTTGGCTTTAAAGATGGTTTGGGGTCATTTGAGTATAATGGAGGTACATGGAGTGAAGGAAACCACCACAAAGAAATAACAACTAGCCAGATAGAGTCAATCGTTCAAGATAATAAAGAAAATTTATGGCTTGGAACGCCTCTAAGTGGAATAATGAAATATAGTTTAAAGGATGGCTCACTTGTTACATTTGGTTTAGAAGAAGGTTTGCCAAACTTAGATGCTAATAAAGTATATTTTATTGATGATAATATTGTATGTGCTACTAAGAAAGGTGTTTATTTTTATAATGATAATTCAAATAGATTTGAAAAATATGATGGATTTGGTGAAAAATATTTCTCGTGCAATGATGAAATAAGAAATATACTTTCTGAGAAGGAAGATGAATATTGGATAACATCCGTTGATCCAATATCCAATTATGAATATTTGGAGAAATTGAAAATTTCTCAAGATAGGATAATATCTATTCAGGATTTACCATTTAAAAGATTACTTAAAAATCTTTTTTATAACATTGCATATGTTGAAGATAATAGCGTTTGGATTGCTACTTCTAATGCAATATATAATTATCAGGAGAATCTACAAGAGGATTTTTCAAAATATTACAACAGTCTTATTCGTAAAGTTAAACTTGGAATTGATTCGGTGGTTTTTTGGGGTACTTTTTACGATGACACTACGAATCTGATTGTTAATATAAATCAACCTGAAGAACTTAAAAATACTGTCAAATATAAAAATAATTCATTTAATTTCTTTTATTCAACCCCATTTGTGCCAACCGACGAAATTAAATATAGCACTAAACTTGAAGGTTTTGATGATAATTGGTCAAACTGGGATGTGAAAACGGAACGAGGGTATACCAACCTGAACGAAGGTAATTACACTTTCATGGTAAAAGCCAAGAATATTTATGGTATCGAAAGTGAAATTGTAAGTTATGAATTTACCATAAAACCTCCTTGGTTTAGAACTATTTTGGCATATTTCGTTTACGTTGTTATAGCAATGTTTGTCATTTACATTATTGTTAAAATTTATACCAGAAGGTTAGAACTGGAGAAAATCAGATTAGAGCAAATAGTAAAAGAACGAACAGAGGAAGTTGTTAAACAAAAAGATGAGCTCGAAATACAAAGAGACGAAATTGCAGATAAAAACAGAAGTATAACGGATAGTATAGAGTATGCAAAGCGTATTCAAAATGCAGTTTTACCATCAAAAGAATTTGCAGATGAAATACTTCCTGAACATTTTATATTATTCAGACCACGCGATATTGTTAGTGGCGACTTTTACTGGATGACAAAAAAAGGTAATAATATAGTTATTATTGCGGCAGATTGTACAGGACACGGAGTGCCTGGGGCATTTATGAGCATGTTAGGTGTTTCGTTCTTAAATGAGATTGTTAACCGACATCAGGTAACTTCCGCTGATGTAATATTAAATAGCTTACGAACGGATATCAAAAAAACAATGGGTCAGAAAGGTAAAGAAGGAGAGGCCAAAGATGGAATGGATATCGCATTGTGTATCATTGATCAGGAAGAAATGAAAATGCAATATGCAGGTGCTTACAATCCTCTTTATTTATTCCGTAACAATGAATTAATCGAGTATAAGGCCGATAGAATGCCAATTGGTATCTATGTAAAAGAAAAGGAATCATTCACTAATAATATCATAGATCTACAAAAAGGCGATGTTTTTTATATTGCTTCAGACGGATATCAGGATCAGTTTGGTGGTGAAGATGGTCAAAAGTTTAAAACTAAAAACTACAAAGAGTTACTTCTCGAAATACATCAAAAACCAATGGCTGAACAGCGCGAAATTTTAAACAAAAGAATTGATGAATGGAGAGGAAGATGGGAACAGGTCGACGATATTATTATTCTGGGTATAAGAATTTAAAAAACTATTGAAATAGAATTGAAAAGCCAGGTTATATTATAAATCCTGGCTTTTTAAATTTTCCTATACCTGATCGCTTCTTTTTCCTTAATTAATATTTTGATCTGGAGATTGTATATATATCTGGAAATTATCATTGAAAAAACAAGGATTGTGGACAGGAGCATTATATTATTTATAATCTCATGAAACGTAATATTGTATAGCAAAGAAATAATAACGGCAAACACAAAAGTAAATAGCAATTGACTTAAATAAACATACAAAGGGAAAATATATAATATACAACTTGCCAGAATGCAAGTGATAGCAATGCTGTAATCTCCATCTTCAAACTTGATTAAAATAACTGATTTAAATACCGACCACGAAAGCATAAATAAAGAAATAATACCATGAATGTATTTGTGATGGTTTTTTATTTTATGATGATTGCTTACCTGGTTGTAAAAGATGTATAAAGCAAAAATAAAAGAGAAAACTAAGAATATAATATCTGCTTTTATATGAAGTAAAAATATGTGAGAATCACTTACTTTCTGTAATATAAAAATATCATAAAAAGTGAAAACAGAAGCCAATAAAATTAAAAATATGGTTAAATACTTTGATCTTACATTGTTAAGAAAACATAAACGTTTAGAAAAATCTTCGCTTACATGAGGTGAATGTAGTAATCTATAAAAATTCGTCATTTATAAAGATTTGATATACCATATCAAATTTACAAAAAATATAAATCCGATAATAAAAAAAACCGCTCAAAGAGCGGTTTGGTGAACTTGGAGGGACTCGAACCCCCAACCTTCTGGTCCGTAGCCAGATGCACTATCCATTATGCTACAAGTCCATTTGAGGTGCAAATATATAAAAAAATCTCATATCACATATTTTAAAAGCTGCCTTTAACAAAAAAAGTAGTGATTTAATTTATCAAAGAATCATATTCTAAACAAATAGACTTAAATCTAATTATTCAAAACACTATCAATTATATTATTATAACAGACTTTAATTTAAAATAGAATATTTTATTAGGTAAATCTAATTTATATCTATCTAATATTTAGTAAATTTGAATATCAATTACTCATAAAATCCCAATGTTATGAAAAAGATTATTAAATGGTTCTTACGAACTTTGCTCATCCTTTTAGGCTTAATTATTATTCTTATGATTGTTATTCCTATGTTTTTTAAGGATGATATGCTTGCCAGAGTTAAAAAAGAAATTAATAACAATGTAAACGCTAAGGTTGAATTTGCCGATTTTAAATTGTCGTTATTTAAATCGTTTCCAAATCTAAACCTGGGCTTGCACGAAGTTATGGTAACCGGAATAGATCAGTTTGAGGGTGACACCTTAGTTTATTTCAAATCTTTTAATGTTCAGGTTAATTTAATGAGTGCTATCAAAAAGAACCTTATTGTTAAGGGAATAGTGCTGGATGAGCCATTTATTAATGGAATAGTTTTAGAAGATAGCTCTGCCAATTGGGATATTACAATACCTTCCGAAGAGATAACGGATACAATAGGCCTTGAAGAGGAAGTATCTGCGGACGATACAGCTTCTACAACTTTGGATTACAGGGTTGATTTGCAAAAATTTCAGATCAAAAACGCAACAATTAACTATCAGGATGAAACTTCAAAAATGAACGCATCTATCGAAAATCTTAATTTTCTCGTTAAGGGAGATTTGGGTATGGATTATTCTGATATTAATATTAATACCTCCATTGATGCAATTAATGTGGAAATGGGTGGAATTAATTATCTGAAAAATACATCTTTTGGTTTTGATGCTATCATTGGTGCCGATATGGAAAATATGATTTTCACATTTAAAGATAATTTATTTTCATTAAATGAAATTGAATTAGGTTTTGAAGGCTCAGTTGAAATGCCCGATGAGGACATCAAGCTGGACATTACATTTGGCACATCAAAAACAAGCTTTAAATCTTTGTTATCAATGGTGCCTGCAATTTATATGGAAGGGTTTGAAGAGTTAAAGGCTTCAGGGAATCTTTCGTTAAGTGGCGATATTAAAGGCACATATAACGAAACTCAAATGCCTTTGGCAAATATCCGTTTAGTTGTTGAAGATGCCATGATTCAATATCCAGATTTGCCAAAATCTGTTGAAAATATAAATATTGATGTTTCTGTATTTTATGATGGTGTAGTGAACGATAACGCGAAAGTCGATTTAAATATATTTCATGTTGAACTGGCCGACAATCCATTCGATATTGCCATGCATATTCGCACTCCATTTAGCGATCCTTATATTGAAGGTACAGTTGATGGTCATATTGTGTTAAGTAGCTTATCAGATGTTCTTCCCCTGGAAGATATGAGTTTAACCGGAGAAATAACTGCTAATATCAAGATGGCAGGAAACATGTCAACCATCGAAAGTGAAAAATATGAAGACTTTAAAGCTGAAGGTCAATTGAAATTAAACGATTTTGTTTTTGAAAGTGCCGATTTGCCAGCTAAGGTTAAAATTATTGAAACAACATTTAATTTTACACCACAATACCTTGAACTAAAATCATTTAATTCAGAAATCGGTGAAAGTGATTTCAAATTAAATGGTAAAATTGAAAATTATATAACCTATGCACTGAGCGATGGAATACTTAAAGGTGATTTTAACTTAATGTCATCAAATATAAATGTAAACGAATTCATGACAGAAAGTACTGATGAAACAACAGCGGAAGTTGAAACTGTTGATACATCATCTGCAATGAGCATAATTGAGATCCCGGGGAATATCGATTTTAAATTAGTTTCTTCATTAAATCATATTGTATTTGATAAAATGGATATTACAAATTTAACAGGCACCTTTTTAGTAAAGGATAAAAAAGTGATGATGAATAATTTAAAAATGAACCTTCTCGATGGATATTTTGGTCTTAATGGTGAGTATAATACGCAAGACATGAATAAACCATCAGCTACTATGGGGATGGATATTCGTGATATAGAAATAGAGTCTGCATTAAAATCATTCAGTATGTTAGAAACACTTGCTCCAATATTAAAACATTGTAAAGGAAAGGTTTCTATAAAATTTGATTACACCAGTTTATTGGACTCAACCATGAGCCCGGTATTAACATCAATTGATGGATACGGTAAGATACAGTCAAAGAAAATTCAGGTGGTCGATTCAAAAACATTGGATCAGTTAGCAGGTCTTTTAAAATTAGGTGACAAGTTTAATAATGAGTTTAAGGATATAAATATTAGTTTCAAAATAAAAGATGGAAGAATAACTGTAGAGCCTTTTGATATCAACGTTGATGATATAAAAATGAATGTTGGAGGATCGCATGGTGTAGATCAAACTATGGATTATGATTTGATGCTTACTGTTCCTACAGAGTACTTTGGTTCAGCTGCAAACGATTTATTAGATGGATTATTAGGTAAGGCGTCAGCAAAAGGGGTAAACGTTGAAAAACCAAAAAATGTAAACATTGAAGCCAAAATTACTGGTACTACCGATGATCCAAAAGTTAGTTTAGGAAAAGGAACTAGTGCTGATGAGAGTAAGAAAACAACGAAAAAGGAAATTATTGATACAGGAAAAGAATTGGTAAAAGAAAAAGCAGGAGAGGAGTTGGAAGCTCAAGCTAAGAAAATTATAGAAGATGCTGAAAAAGAGGCTGCCAAGATTAAAATGGATGCTCGTGTTGCTGCTGATAAGGTTTTAGCCGATGGCAATAAACAAGCTGATGATTTGGTTAAAGAAGCATCAAAAAAAGGAGCTCTTGCTAAAATTGCTGCCGAAAAATCTGCTGATGTTTTAAAGAAAGAAGCTAAGAAAAAAGCAGATGATATCATAAAAGCTGCTGATAATGAAGCTGATGATATTGTTGCAAAAGCAAAGGTAAAAGCTGATAATCTTAAAAAAGAGGAGTAAAAAGCAAAAATAACTTAATAAAAAAACCTTCCTCTGATAGCTATCGGGGGAAGGTTTTTTTTAATATGATGAAAAACTAATATCTCTTTTCTTTAATTCTGGCTTTCTTACCAGTTAAGCTACGTAAGTAGAATATTCTTGCTCTACGCACTCTACCATGTTTGTTAATTTCAACTTCTTCAATAAAAGGTGAGTTTACCGGAAAAATTCTTTCAACACCAATTCCTCCTGACATTTTTCTTACTGTAAAAGTCTCATTATGTCCAGAGCCTCTTCTTTGAAGAACCACACCTCTATAATTTTGGATTCTTTCTTTGCTACCTTCTTTAATCTTGTAATGAACAGTAACAGTATCGCCAGCTTTAAATTCAGGAAAATCCTTTTTTACAGCGAATTCATTTTCAACAACTTTCATTAAATCCATCCTGATATACTATTTTAAAATTTTGTATTCTATTTTAACAGAGCGCAATATTACGAATATTTTTTGACAACTAATAACTTTTAAGTTAAAAAATAGTGTGAAATCTCAAATTTTCTATTTCGTATTGGCATGCAAATATCTTAAAAATTTAGATATCAGAAAAATAAAATGAGATTATTTTTTAAATGGCTGTAATATACAAATAATGAGTTTATTATAAATTGATAAATTACTTGCGAAGAGTATCTGGATACTTGAAGATGTGAATTATTCTTAAGTGATTAAAAAAAGCCATAGAAATAAATTCTATGGCCTAGATATAAGTACAATGTAAAATTATTTTATTGGAAAATAAACCCTGGTTTCCCATTTGCTTTCATCGGATTCTTTCATTGGATCAGTGATGTACATTTCCCATGGCGTTCCATTTATCTCCAAATTATTTTCTGAAATATAATTCTGTAAAGCAGTATAAGTAGTTTTTACAGTGTTATAATGGCCAAAGTGTGAAGCCATGATAGTCTTGCTTGCAGGTAGTTCAATAAAATTAATAATATCATTATCTTCAATTCTTTTATTTACAGGCAGTCCGCATTCAAGTATTGTAAAACCTACTTTATCGCTGGGGTGGTATATGGCAAATGGGAAACCAGATATTTCCATATTGTTTTGTTTTAAAAATTTCATTAAAGCCGGATACATTTCCATCATTTTAGCCGTTGTTTTATCCATTGAACATTCTTCTTTTATTGATAATGCAAGAACCTTTTCAAATTGATTTAAATTTATTTCGCCTGTTTTACCAGTTAAATCGGGTAAACTTTCAACTAAGCTCTTAAAATTGTTTAATCCTTTTTCAAACTGAGGCCCCATAAATTTATCCATGAATAATCCTGTCCATTTTTCTACCGGGTAAGATAAGGTTCCCTCGAAAGCCCATGTTACTTTTGAACCATTCTCTGTATCTTCGAAATTCCAGATAATGTCAGATTCCATGCTTTGTGGAGCAATAAATTCGATTTTCGATTTTATAAGTTCATTGGGAATAAATTCCTGAATTGTAATTTTACCTTCTCCAATAACTTCGCCTTTCCAGGAATATCCAGAGCCAATTACTTCGGGCATCATTACAACATTCATTTCAGCATTTGGATCCATTTCTATCCAGGGATCCCATTGTGCTCTTTTATTCATGTCAACAGCTGTTTGAAAAACTACTTTGATAGACTTATCAATTACAATTGATCTTTCTACATGGAAGTTTGAGGGTAAAAATAAAGGAATAATTAACAGAAGGGCAATAATTGCAAGTAAAGTAATACCTAGCCATTTTAAGAATTTCATAATAATTGGATTTAAATGTTTACTTCAAATTTATAATAAATTATAACAAAAATCCAGTATAAAAGTTTTTGCAAAAAAGAAGAACTTCTAAAAAAGAAGTTCTTCCTGAACGAACTGGTAAAAATTCGTTATTTATCATTTGATATAAACTTTAATGTCCGGCTTCGCCAATAACTTTAAATTTATCTCCTGTTTCTTTAATTAGCTGTTTATACCACTCTTCACTATAACCAGGTTGTTTAACCGATGGAGTATTATATTTATATCCTTCAGGAACTGGAACGGCTTCTTTTATATTTCCATCCATAAATTTCGCAAATAAATGTGCATATAATTTTTTCCAGGTATATACTGTATTGTTCCCCTGATTTACTGAATAGTTTGTAATAAACTCAACTGCTTGCTTAGGATTTGTTTTATACATCTCAGCGGCAGCTTTATCAATTCCTTTTACTTCTTCAATATATCCAAATTCAAGTTTCTGTTGCACTTCCTGAATTTCTGGTATCATATCAGAATATCTTGTATAAGCAAAGTTCGAAACCTGATTAAAAACCCAGAAACCTGCATTATCACTAAACTCCATAATAGAACCATTCCCAACAGCAAAAGTTTCAGGAACATGTGTCATTCCACAATACATTGGAGTATAAACAGTAGAATAGGTGTCATCAACACCAAACCAAATAATTCCTCCAATTGGATCTGGTAACCAATTTCTACTTTGAGTCACAAACGAGAATCCTGTTTGTTGTGTTGAAATTGCTCTTTCATTTAAATAAGTAACTCCATCAACTTCCCATGTCATTGGTCTCCAACGTACAATGTTTTTGTAAGGTCCGGCACCAATGTCCTGAGTCATATCCATCGGGGTGTTTTGATAGTAATCGCGCATTAATTGCATAACATCATGAACAGATAATTTTTTATCAGGTTTTACCCACAAAGGCATTCTGTTTGTTAAATCTTTACCCATTGCATAATCAAGGTACTGACCCATTTGGCTATTTACCTTGTTAAATCCAGAAAAAACACGAGCTTCGCAAAAACGGGCTCCACCAAAATCAAGAGGAGCATATGTATCTGAAAAACTAAAATCCTTATCTTTTCCATCAAAATAACCCATTTCACGAGCAAATGAAATTACATCTGGTGAATGGTAAGTTGATTGATTTGGATCATTAAAATTATTTTCTTTTTGAAATGGGAAAGTAGTTATTCTTGCATGATTAGCGTGTCCTGAAATGTATCCATCAGGAATAAGGCGAGCAACCCAAACGGCTCCTGTAATTCCAGGACCTTTTCCTATTAATTCCATAATCCAAACTTCGTTCGGATCAGATATAGAGAAAGATTCTCCTGTACTTGCATAACCATGTTTTTTAACTAAATCGGTCATAATCCTGATTGCTTCACGAGCAGTTCGTGCTCTTTGCAATGCGATATACATTAAACTTCCATAATCTACAATACCTGTCGAATCTTGAAGTTCTACTCTCCCGGAATAAGTGGTTTCTCCAATTGCTACCTGGTTTTCATTTATATTCCCTGTAACATTATAAGTATGTTTTGCTTGTGGAATTTCTCCCAAATATTTTCCGGTATCCCATTCGTAAACTTTCATCATTGTTCCCTCAGGATAATCAGCTGCGGGCCAATGATATAATTCTCCAAATAAAACATGAGAATCAGCAGCATAAGTAATCATTGTTGATCCATCTGTTGAAGCTCCCTTTGTAATTAAAAAGTTTGTACATGCAAAACTTGTATTGATCAGCAAAACTGATAATAGAGTTAGTGTAATCGTTAAAAATGATTTTTTCATAATTATTATTTATTTGTTACATACTATATTTTAAACATGAGATTGACAAAAATAGAAAAATTATTCAAAGTTCAAAGACCAAAGTTCAAAGATCAGTTATCAAAGACCAAAGTTCAAAGACCAGTTATCAAAGACCAAATTTCAAAGATTAAATTTCAAAGAGCAGTCTTCAAAGTTCAATTTTTAATGTTTATTATTTTCTGGGATTTTCGAATTGATATCTGGTAACTGATAAAACTACATCATTAACTCAACAATTTTTTTTCTATCCTCATCAGAAAATTGATGAACCATTCCATTTATTTTATTTTTTAACATTTGATCTGTTATTTCCTTCTTTTTATCCTCACCAATCTTAATATCTGATAATCGTACCGGACAATCTATTGATATAAAGAATTTCTCAAGGTTTAATGTTGTTTCTTCAGCTGAATTTGTTCCAAAAAGCTGATTACCTAGTTTTGTAATTCTTTCAGGAATTCGATTTTTTTGTAATTTCAGCCATGCAGGATATGCAATAGAAAGTGTTGCTCCATGAGCTGTATCATATAAATATGAAATGTTGTGGCCAATATCGTGTACACCCCAATCTCCACTTTTCCGTCCATAGCTTGTTAAACCATTCAATGCAGTTGTTGCTGCCCACATAATATTAGCACGATAATCATAGTTCTCTGGTTCTCTTAATACCAATGGACCGTATTCCATTGCTTCTTTAATAATCACTTCAACAAAACGATCAGATAAGGAAGCGTTTCCTTCGCCAAAATAAGCTTCAAGCGCATGAGCAATTAAGTCAACAATTCCATATGCAGTATAATTTTTTGGTACAGAAAATGTAAATTCCGGATCAAGAAAAGAATGTTTGGGGTAATTTAACGACGTAACATATCCAATTTTTTCACCTGTTTCACGATTTTGTAAAACCGCAGCACCATTCATCTCAGTTCCGGTGGCTGCTAGTGTTAGAACTGCAATAAGAGGTTTGGTAGTTGTTGGCTTTACTTTATATTTCATAATAGCCCATGGATCAGTATTATTTGCAATTGCAAGTGCAGTTATTTTTGCAGAATCAATAACACTTCCTCCGCCAACAGCAACAATAACATCTATATTATTTAACTTGCCTATTTGAGCTGCTTCTGAAACATCATCAACTAAAGGATTTGGTTTTATCCCATTGTATTCGAAAATTTCAGCATTAACAGAATTTAATTGCTTAATGATTTTGTCATAAATACCATTACGCTGAACAGAACCTTTTCCATACATAAGTAAAACTCGCTTACCACATTCCAGAACAGTATCTCCAAGATTATCAGTTACGTTTTTACCAAAATGAAGTTTTGTAGGATTAAAGGCTGTGAAATTTTCCATAGTTTTTCTGAATTTGTTTATTGCATCAACAAAAGTAAATAGAAAATGTTTTCAAACAATTTTTTCTATTTTTAATGGTATGTAGTAGACAAAAAATAATAGGAATAGTTTAAATGTGAGTATTAAGACTGATATATTATTCCAGCCGAGGTGTCCTTATTCGCTCCCGTAACGGATGCCAAACAATTTATTTGATTTTCTAAACGAAGAACCCCTAGAAATGCAAAAATTAATGCTTCTTTAAATTCAATGATATTTTTATCAGGAATAATTAGTTCGGATTTAACTTTTTGTTTTATTAAATGAATTAAAAGCTTATTATAAGCACCTCCGCCTGTAATCAGGGTTTTAGAATGATCGGCAGATTTTATTGCAATAGAAATTTGTTGTGCGATATGCTCGCAAATGGTTCTTAATTTGTCATTTACAGATATTTTTGATGATTCAATTATTGGTATAAAAATTTTATCAAGCCATTCTTTCCCTAAAGATTTGGGATGTTTTTTATGGTAATAAGCGAGAGCGTTTAATCTTTCTAAAAGCTCATCATTCGTTTTTCCCAGGAAGCCTAATGCGCCGTTTTTATCATAGTTTTGTCCTGATTTACCTGCCAGGAAGTTTAAGATAATATTAGCAGGGCAGATGTCAAAAGCTAACCTTTCATTATTATCTTCAAATGAAATATTTGCAAATCCTCCAAGGTTTAAGCAGTAATCATAATCTGAAAATAATAGTTTATCTCCAATGGGTACTAAAGGCGCTCCTTGTCCACCTAATGCAACATCCATGGATCTGAAATCTGAAATTGTTGTTAAACCTGTAATCGAAGCAATTTCGAAACCATCACCAATCTGGAGTGTTAATTTCTTCTCTGGTTGATGAAAGATGGTATGTCCATGCGATCCTATTAAATCAATTTTAGTGTTAATATTCTGCAAAAATAAGTTTGCTTTTTCTCCTATTAATTGACCATATGTTTTATGTAACTTAAAAAGATTATATCCATCCAGATTAGGAGCATTGGATAAGGTTTTATTCCATTCCTTTGAATACTCAAATGTCTCTGATTTTAGGATATTAAAGTTCCATTGTTTATTGTAGGTAAATTCACATAGAACAATATCAAGACCATCTAATGAAGTCCCCGACATAATTCCAATTGCTGTGTAGGATAGCATCTCTTAATTGTTTAAATAACTCTGGATAGTATTATGAATTGCCCTGTCGAGCATCAAATAAAGATTGTCTGTTTGTTGATCTTCAGGTGGTAAAATATTCATCTCAATATTGTTGAAGCCTTGAAGCAAGTACTCATTTATTGCAAGTGCATATTTGGGTGTTGAAACACCCAGCCATTTTGCAACTGGAATAATGCCTTCGTTATTATACACAGTTACTTCGATACTAAGTTGTGGAAATGTTACCGGGTAATCTCTATTTTCGAATAACTCGGGACTTTCTTCTCTTTGCTTTTTAGTAATAGATTCTAAATTAGCAATGACTTTAAAATAGAATCGTGAATCACCCTTTCGTAAGGCCTCTCGGATATTCGAATTTGGATACCCATAATCATCGTATTTAACATTTCTCATAAAAGTATTTATAGGTAGAATTTCAATTCCCAATTCATTTTCAAGACCTTCCTTTAAATTAAAATAGATGATATGAACTAAAATGGCTTTTAGTTTTTCATTCCCAGGATCGTTATAAGTTTTTATACTTTCAATATATGGTTCAAGCGAAGAAATCTCTGCTGCAAAATCATTTGAAATGGTAAGATCATAATCAATTAACGCAAACTGCTTGTTTCTAATGTTTTGAGCAAAAACACCTGATACAAGCATAGAAAATGTAACAAATAAAATATATCTTTTAATAAGCATGCTGGTTGTATTTGATTGTTAATTTATAAGATATTGAAAATGTATTATACAAAGTTAAAAATTTAAAAAACAGTTAAGTGTTTATTGCAAATTTAGTTGATAAATACCTAACTGCAAAATTCAAACCAAATAATGATGGAATTATAAGTGTCATAAAATAAGAGCAATAAATGAATTAATTAAAAAATTAACATAAAAAATTTGGAACGTAGTTGTAAAAACATTTATCTTTGACTAAATGGTTAAAACAAATAGTTAAATAATGTGGTTAAATTATTTAGTTAATACATATAGTTTTATGACTGAACATGAAATGAATACTGAGCAGAAAATCCTGGATGCCGCAAAGGATATATTTCAACACAAAGGAATGACTGGCGCACGAATGCAGGAAATAGCTGATAAAGCAGGAATAAACAAAGCTTTATTGCATTATTATTATCGGACAAAAGAGAAACTTTTCGAAAAAGTATTTGAATTAGCGTTCTCTTTATTTATTCCGAAAGTAAAAGAAATGATGACATCGGATAAACCAATTTTTGAAAAGCTTGAATTCTTTATTGAGAATTACTTAAATCTTCTTCAGAAACATCCTTATATCCCGGGTTTTATTATAAATGAACTAAACAGGAATCCAAAAATGTTGGTTGGCTTAATTGAAAAAAATATTCAGCTAAAAGAGGGTAACCTATTAGGTGTAATAGAAAGCCAAATTCAACACGAGGTAGAGCTTGGGATTGTGAAACCGATTAGTGCGAGAAATCTAATGACAAATGTTATTAGTCTTTGTATTTTTCCAATTGTGGCAAGACCTATTTTACAAGGAGTATTATTCGAAAATGATAAAAAGGAGTATGATTTATTCTTAGAACAACGACGAGCGTTTGTAAAAGAATATATTATTAATTCAATAAAAGTATAATGAAAAAAAGTATTGTTATTATTTTAATTTTTATAACAAACCTGACGATTGCTCAGCAAAATTCAATTCGTTTGCAGGATTGTTATGAAAGTATGTTGATTAATTATCCATTAGCAAATCAGAATGTAATTTATTCTCAGTCAAGTGAGCTTACTATGAAGAATATTAAAGCTACATGGTTACCAAATGCAACATTAAATGCCCAAGCCACTTATCAGTCAGATGCAATTAATGTTGATATTACTGCCATGGGTAATAGTTTCGGTTTTGAAGGAGAGAAAGATCAATACAAAGCTACTGTAGATATTAATCAATTGATTTACGATTGGGGGCGTATTAAATCGGCAAAACAATTAGAAAATGTAAACTTAAAAGTGAATCAGCAAAATAGTCAGGTTGAAATTAATAAGGTAAAAGAGCAGATTAATAAATTCTATTTTGCTACACTAATACTTCAGAAAAATGAGGATTTATTGAAAGTGATGTTAAAAGATCTGGAAGCAAAAGAAAAATCTGTTGAATCAGGAGTTAAAAATGGGGTTTTATTAAATTCGGATTTAAGTGCAATAAAAGCAGAAAAGTTGAAAGTAAATCAAAGTATTTCTGAAATCGAGCTTCAGAGATTATCGGCCATTGATGTGTTAGTCGAAATTACAGGAATGGAAATTCCCTATGATATAAATTTTGAAGTTCCGGAATATAGTATTGAAGATTCGACAGGATACTCCAGACCTGAACATGTTTTATTTAGTTATCAGAAAGAAAAACTGGATTTAACATCTAAAGTAATTTCAAAACAAAATAAACCTGCTATTTTTTCTTTTGCACAGTTAGGCTATGGAAAACCTGGATTAAATATGGTTAGCGATCAGTTTGATTCATATTATTATGTTGGTGTTGGTTTTAAATGGAGTTTCTGGGACTGGAATAAAACGAATCGCGAAAAACAAATTATTTCTTTAAATAAAGATATCATTTCAACTCAGGAAAATATATTTAACAAGCAGATCAATATTGCACTAAAGAACGAGAAATCTAAAATTGAGATTTATGAAAATGCTGTGAAATCTGATCAGGAAATAATAAAACTTCGTGAGGAGGTTACTGAAAGTGCTCGTTCTAAACTGGATAATGGAGTAATAACTTCATCTGATTATATAACAGAATTAAGTAAAGAAACACAGGCAAAAATTAGCTTCGAAACTCATAAGATTCAGTTGATTCAATCGAAAGTGAATTACCTGTATATCAAAGGTGAGATTTAAGAAGAAACAAGTAAAAAGTTATCTGAAATTTGAAATATAAAATTTGAAACAATACTAATCATGAAAACAAAAATATATTTATTGATAATCCCGATTTTGCTGGTTTCATGCAATGGAAATGAAAATGATTCCGATGCTTTTGGGAATTTCGAAGCTAAGGAAGTTATAGTAAGTGCTGAAGCACAAGGTAAAGTAATTGAATTTAACATTGAAGAAGGACAGGACTTAAAAAATGGCCAATATCTCGGATTTATTGATACCATTCCTTTATCAATACAACGTGAGCAATTAATTGCACAAAAGAACGCCATTGCTTCTAAAAAGGCAAATGTGGCAGCTCAAATAGACGTTCAGGAGCAGCAAAAATCCATTCTTGAAATTGAAAAAAACAGAATTGAACAATTATATAATGATCATGCCGCTACAAAACAACAAGTTGATGATATAAATGGAAAATACGATGTGCTGGAAAAACAAATTACTGCTACAAAAACTCAGTTTTCATCAATATCTCAAGAAATGATTGTAATTGATAAGCAAGTAAAATTAGTGAATGAACAAATAAGCCGTGCTAAAATTGTTAATCCTATTAATGGTACTGTTCTCGAAAAGTATGTAGAGGAAAATGAGATTGCTACTACAGGGAAAGCCTTATACAAAATAGCTCGCCTGGATGAAATAGAACTTCGGGTTTATATTAGTGGAGCGCAACTACCCAATATAAAAATAGGACAGAAGGTGAAGGTTTATATTGATAAAAATGTGGAAGCAAACCAGGAATATGATGGTGAGGTTTTTTGGATTTCTGATCAGGCTGAGTTTACACCAAAGATTATTCAAACCAAGGAAGAACGAGTAAATATGGTTTATGCTGTTAAAATCAAAGTTAAGAACGATGGTGAAATTAAAATTGGAATGCCGGGGGAGATTAGATTTTAATTTCAAATTTCAAATTTTGCTGGAAGCTAGTAGCTGACAGCTAAAGGCTAAACAGATGAAAGAATTTATAATTGAAGTAGAAAATCTCAAAAAATCCTATGAAAAAGTTGAAGCTGTAAAAGGAGTTAATTTTTCTGTTTCGAAAGGTGAATTGTTTGGTTTAATTGGTCCGGATGGAGCCGGTAAAACAAGCATTTTCAGAATACTTACAACACTTATCTTTCCAACCGAAGGTCAGGTGAAAGTTTTAAATTTTGATGTAATAAAAAATTATAAAGAAATAAGAAGCAATATTGGATATATGCCACAACGGTTTTCACTTTACCAGGATTTATCGGTTGAAGAAAATCTCACTTTTTTTGCTCGCATTTTTGGAACTACGATCGAGGAAAATTACAATTTAATAAAAGATATTTATGTTCAAATTGAGCCATTTAAAGATCGTTTAGCTGGCAAGCTTTCTGGTGGAATGAAACAAAAACTGGCACTATGTTGTGCCTTAATTCACAGTCCTGATGTTCTGATTTTAGACGAACCCACAACGGGTGTCGATGCCGTTTCCCGAAAAGAGTTCTGGGAAATGTTGATTCGATTAAAAGAAAAAGGGATTACCATTTTGGTTTCTACACCTTATATGGATGAAGCCAATTTATGTGATCGTGTTGCGTTAATTCAAAATGGCGAAATTATGTCGATTGATACACCTGAAAAAGTAATCCAAAGTTTCGGACGAAAACTATGGGCTGTAAAATCTGATCGTATTTATCAACTTATCAAAGATTTAAAATCAATGGATTTTATTGATTCTGTATTTCCTTTTGGCGAATATTTACACATCACACTACAATCAGATAAATTAGATCAAGATCAGCTGATTTCAATGTTAACCGATAAAAACCATTGTCAAATCCAAATTCAGGAGATTGAGGCCAATATTGAGGATTGCTTTATGCAGTTAATGAATAATGAAAAATTAACAGTTACTTAACTAAGGTAAAAGCTAATCGTTAACGGCTCAAAATCTTATAGAAAAAGTTAATAGAAAAGAATGAAATGCTAAAACATACCGAAAATATAATAGTAGTCAAGAATCTGATTAAAAAATTTGGAAGCTTTATTGCAAACGATAACCTGAGCTTTGAAGTTAAAAAAGGAGAGATTTTTGGTTTTTTGGGAGCAAATGGAGCCGGAAAAACAACAGCTATCAAAATTCTATCGGGTTTGTCTTTTCCAACTTCAGGTGATGTTATGGTTGCAGGATATGATGTTTACAAAGAGCGCGAAAAAGTAAAAGAGAATATTGGATACATGAGTCAGAAATTTTCCTTGTACGAAGATCTTACTGTTCGTGAGAATATTCGATTCTATGGTGGTATATATGGATTGTCGGGAAAATATATTAAAGAGAAAACAGAATCATTGCTCGAACGCTTAAAGATGAAAGATATTCAAAATTCATTAATCAGCTCACTACCTTTAGGATGGAAGCAAAAAATTGCTTTTTCAGTGGCTATATTCCATGATCCCAAAATTGTATTTCTTGATGAGCCAACCGGGGGTGTTGATCCAATTACCCGCCGCGATTTTTGGGAAATGATTTATGAAGCATCCGATTCAGGTATCACCGTTTTTGTTACAACGCATTATATGGACGAAGCTGAATATTGCGATCGGGTTTCAATTATGGATCAGGGTAGGATTGAAGGACTCGATACTCCCGGTGAATTAAAGAAACAATTCAATGCCAAGAACATGGACGAAGTATTCTTAAAAATAGCCAGATAGTTTAAAATTTCAGATTCCATATTTCTGATTGGGCTCAACCTGAAATCTGAAATCTGAAATCTGAACCGAGTGAAACGAGCTCAACGACTGAAAGGAGTTAAACCTGAAACAAATTTATTAAAGTGATAAAAATTACATTTTGAAATACGATTATTAAAGAGGAAAGAAATGAACAGATTCATTGGTTTTGTAAAAAAAGAATTTCATCATATTTTCAGAGACTATAGAACAATGCTTATTTTGTTTGGGATGCCCATTGCTCAAATCCTGATTTTTGGTTATGTGGTTTCAAATGAAATTACCGATGTTAATATTGCTATTTTCGATAAATCAAAAGATAACATAACACAGGAGATCACGAATAAAATTACCTCTTCGGGCTTTTTTATTTTACACGATAATTTAAACTCCGATCAGGAAATAGAGAAAGCGTTTAAACGAGGAATTGTGCGCGAAGTAATTGTATTCGAACCCAATTTCGCCGAAAAGCTCAAACGCGATGGTAAAGCAGGAATTCAAATCATTGCTGACGCTTCTGATGCAAATACTGCCAATATTGTATCAAATTATACAAAAGCAATCATAAATTCATATGTAAAAAATGAACTTTTCGCACAAGGTTTACCATACGAAATTATACCTGAGGTCAGAATGTTATATAACGATGAGCTAAAGGGAGTATATATGTTTGTTCCCGGTACAATGGCTCTCATTCTTATGCTTGTTTCTGCAATGATGACATCCATTTCAATTGCCCGTGAAAAGGAACTAGGAACAATGGAAGTTCTTTTAGTATCTCCCTTAAAACCATTACCTATTGTAATTGGTAAAGTAATACCTTATATGGTTTTATCATTTATTAACGCAGTCGTAATTATTGCATTAAGTTATTTTGTTTTTGGTATGCCTATTCAAGGGAATCTGATTTTCCTATTAGCTGAAACATTGTTGTTTATATTCATGGCTCTTTCACTTGGAATTTTGATTTCAACGGCAAGTAATAGCCAGATGGTAGCTATGTTTATATCCATGTTTGCATTGATGTTGCCTACAATGCTTTTATCCGGTTTTATTTTCCCAATTGAAAATATGCCAAAAATATTGCAATGGTTAAGTTCCATAATGCCAGCAAAGTATTTTATCATCATTATTAAAAACATTATGATTAAAGGCTCAGGAATTGGGATTGTGTGGAAAGAAACTTTAATTCTTGTTGGAATGACAGTTTTCTTTTTAGGATTGAGTATTAAAAAATTTAAAGTAAGATTAGAATAGCCTTTAGCCTTTAGCTATTTGCTGTTAGTTGTTTATTTAGAATTAAAACCGAAAGGCAATTAGCTTATGGCTTGCAGATTAGAATGAATAAATTGAAAAATTGATTGCTAAGATGAGAAAGATAAAATTTATACTTCAAAAAGAGTTTATCCAGATATTCAGGAATAAAACTATGTTACCCCTTATATTTGGAGTACCAATTATTCAACTGGTAATTCTTGTTCATGCTGCTACGCTCGAAATGAAGTCGATAGATATGTTTGTGGTCGATAAAGATTTATCATCATTATCTCATAAATTGATTAACAAATTTGAAGGTTCGCCTTTTTACAATGTCTCAGGTGTTTCTTTTTCTATGGATGAAGCTGAAGAAGCTATTGAAAAGAATAAAGCAGATTTTATTATGCACATACCATATGGTTTTGAACGCAACTTAATGCGCGAAAATTCATCTCGAATACAATTACTTATTGATGGAATTAACGGAACTGCAGCGAGTTTAATAAATGCATACTCATCATCCGTAATTTCTGATTTTAATCGAAACATTATTGTTGATTTAACAAAAATGCCACAAATAAAGGATATGAATCCAATTGCCATTGAAACATCCTATTGGTATAATCCGGAGCTGAATTATAAAATTTATATGCTTCCGGGCATTTTGGTTATTTTGGTAACAATTATTAGTATGTTTCTTGCAGCCATGAATATTGTTCGCGAAAAGGAAATTGGAACCATTGAACAGTTAAATGTTACTCCGATTAAAAAATATGAATTCATTGTTGGTAAACTAGTGCCATTTATGATTATTGCATTATTCGAACTTGCTTTTGGACTTGCAATTGGAAAAATTTTCTTTCACATTCCAATGGTTGGAAGTCTTTCACTTTTATTTGGATTTACCATTGTTTATTTGATGGTGGTTTTAGGAATTGGATTATTTATTTCTACTATTTCATCTACTCAGCAACAAGTCATGTTTATTGCATTCTTTTTTATGCTTGTTTTTATTTTAATGAGTGGGATTTTTACACCAACAGAAAGTATGCCTGTGTGGGCTCAACGTGTTAATATCATTAATCCGTTTTATTATTTTATGCGTGTAATTCGAATGATATTACTTAAAGGATCCGGCTTTTGGGATATTTCACGAGAGTTTTTTAGTCTTTCGATTTATGCTGTAATTATTTTAAGTTTAGCAGTTTGGCGATATCGAAAAGTAGCCTGATTATTATAAATATTCGAATTGAATCAGTTTTAATTTAGGGAAAATCGTATTTTTATGCTTCAATATAATGTAAGATTGCTATGATTCAAAAAGTTTTAGATTTTATAAAGAAAGATGTTTGGCGTATACCATTGCGTAATATGCCAAAATATAGAATTTTTCTTATTAAACAACTTCGTGTTTTACTTCTTGCTTTTCGAGGATACGATGAAGATAAGGTTAGTTTACGATCATCTGCCTTAACTTTTTATTCCATGTTGTCTGTTGTTCCTATTGTTGCAATGGTTTTAGGAATATCAATGATGGTTGGGATTGACGAAAACCTGATTAAATATTTAAACGAGCAATTTGCAGGTCAGCAAGAAGTTCTTGATTGGATCATAAAATTTGCACATTCATTTCTTGAAAATACAAAAGGAGGATTAATTGCAGGAATTGGGGCAATTGTTCTTATATGGTCAGTTTTAAATGTTTTTTCAAATATTGAAAGTTCTTTTAATGCTATATGGCAGGTTCGTAAAGGAAGAAATTGGTTCAGAAAGTTTAGCGATTACATTTCTATGCTTTTAATTGCACCAATTCTATTGGTATCATCAAGTAGTGCAACATTATTTATATCAACCTATATAGAGAGATTAGCATCTGATGTTGCTATTGTTGGAATGGTAAGTCCATTGTTGTTCTTTTTTATTAAGCTTATACCATATGTTCTTATCTGGTTGCTTTTAACCATGGTATTTATGGTTATGCCAAACACCAAAGTAAACTTTAAATCAGCATTTATAGCCGGAATAATCTCAGGAACAGCATTTGTTTTAGTACAATGGGTTTATATTCATTTTCAACTTGGTGTTTCAAAGTATAATGCAATTTATGGTAGTTTTGCAGCCTTACCGTTATTTTTAATCTGGTTGGAAGCCAGTTGGCTAATTGTTTTGTTTGGTGCTGAAATATCCTTTGCCGTTCAGAATGTTGAAAAATATGAGTTCGAACCCGATACACATAACCTGAGTCCTTTTAGTTGGAAAGTACTTACCTTAATGGTTGCTCATCTTTTAATTAAAAACTTTTCCTTAGGTGAAAAAGCAATGACAGCTGAAGAAATAAGCAAAAAACTTGAAATTCCTGTTCGTTCGGTTAGAGATATTATCTATAAACTAATTGATAGTAACATCTTGTCTGAGGTCAATACAGAATTCGAAAAGGAAAAAGCATACCAGCCTGCTATTGATACACAAATTTTAACCATAAGTTATGTATTAAATGCGATCGACCACAACGGTACTAATAAGATATTAGCCATTGCATCTCCAGAAAAAGAACACATTATTAAGTTATTAAACGATTTTGATATCTTAATTCAGAATTCTAAAGGAACAATGTTATTAAAGGATATTCATTAAGAATTTTGAAATTTAAAAATCATTCCTATATTTGTAGCAGATAAAACAAAATATGATGAAACAAGTTTTAAATACAAATTGGTGGTGGCAGATGATAATTCATAAAAACAGGAATATGATCTAACTTTGTATTATATAATATTATCAAGGCCGCAGGTTATTACCTGCGGCCTTTTTTTGTTTAAATAAATTAATCTTATGTATAATTATCAGTTTATAGTTTGGTGGCGTCGCATACAGTTTTTATGGCGCTTTTGCCTGCTTAAATAAAAAGAAACAATTGATTTCTCGATTATATCAAAATAACGGGAGCTTGAAAACATGATAAAAATATATAATAAAAAATTTAAACTTATGAAAACAAATAACATAGATACTATTGAATCTAAAGAAAATACAGAAACTAAACAAGGATATTTCGGAGAGTTTGGAGGAATGTTTGTTCCCCCTGTGTTAGAACCAAAACTTTTAAGATTAGCAGAGGTTTTTAACGAACTTAGAAATAATGATGCTTTTATCGAAGAATTCCATTATTATTTAAATCAATATGTTGGCCGGCCTTCACCTTTGTATTACGCTAAGAGATTATCTGATTATGTAGGTAGTAAGATCTACTTGAAACGCGAAGATTTGAATCATACCGGGGCACACAAAATAAATAATACCATCGGACAAATTTTGCTTGCTAAATATATGGGAGCAAAGGAAATCATTGCTGAAACAGGAGCAGGGCAGCACGGTGTTGCAACAGCTACAGTCGCTGCTTTGTTTGGTATAAAATGCAAAATCTTTATGGGTAAAACAGATGCAGAAAGGCAGCAGTTAAATGCATACAGGATTAAGTTGTTAGGATCAGAATTTATAACAACTGACCAGGGTACAGGAACCTTGAAAGATGCCGTTGATGCTGCCCTTGGATATTATATTGAGAATCCCGATTCGTTTTATATTCTGGGTTCCGCTGTTGGTCCACATCCTTATCCATCGATGGTTCGTTTTTTTCAAAGTGTTATTGGGACAGAAGCTCGTAAGCAAATTCTGGATCAGGAGGGTAGACTTCCAGACTCAATTTTTGCCTGTGTTGGAGGTGGATCTAATGCAATTGGATTATATTCTGGTTTTATTGATGATAAAAACGTAAAGATTTTTTCTGCCGAAGGAGGTGGTGATGGTTTAATTCCGGGAAGAACAGCATCAACATTAGTCACGGGCAAACCCATGGTTTTCCAGGGAACTTACTCATACTGTATGGCCGATGATTCAGGCAATCCTATTGATACATACTCCATTGCTGCAGGATTGGATTATCCTGGCGTTGGTCCTGAACATGCATTTTTAAAGGAATCAAATCGGGCAGAATACCATTGTGTAACTGATACAGAGGCGGTTAATGCTTTTAAATTGCTTTCTGCTTTGGAAGGTATTATTCCTGCAATAGAATCATCGCATGCCATTGCATTAGCGATGAAATTACTAAAAAATAAAAATGAAGTAAGCATCATCAATTTATCAGGTAGAGGAGACAAGGATGTTGACCGAAACTTGATTTAAATAGAATAAATCTGTTAGGTTTTCAAAACCTAATAGGTTTGTCAATAAAAATAAATTAATACCTTAACTTTGCAGAGATAAAAATTGAAGGGATGAAGAATTTTGATGAAGCCATAGCGCAAAAAGGATTGGAGTTACCATTGGTTGAAGAGTTTTATTCATTGCAGGGTGAAGGATATCATACAGGGAAAGCGGCATATTTCATACGCATTGGAGGTTGTGATATAGGTTGTCGCTGGTGCGATTCGAAAATGTCATGGAATCCTTCATTGCATCCTTTAGTTTCAATTGATGTAATTGTTTCAAATGCATTAAAAACTGCAGCAAATGCAGTTGTTGTTACGGGAGGGGAACCAAGTTTATTTAATTTAAAACCCTTAACCGAAAAATTAAAAGTTCATAAAATTAAAACTTTCATTGAAACGGCAGGAGCAAAGCCATTAACAGGAAACTGGGACTGGATTTGTTTATCCCCAAAACGCCAAAGCCCTCCCGATGAATCATTCTATAAAATAGCTAACGAACTAAAAGTTATTATATACGATGATGAGGATTATCATTGGGCAGAGGAAGTTGCTTCAAAAGTTAATAAAGACTGCATCCTGTACTTGCAATCGGAATGGAGCAGGTACGAACAAAATATACCAGCTATTGTCAATTATGTAAAAGCATATCCTAAGTGGAATGTTTCTCTTCAGGCACATAAGTTTATGCATATACCTTAAGCAATTATTAAGGTTTTTTTTGTAACTTCAAATCGAATAAAAAGCAATTCATATGAGAAGTTTATTTTATAGTTTCATTTTTCTGACAATTTCTTTTTGTACTGCCGCTCAAAATTATTCCACATCCAATAAAAAAGCAATAAAAGCTTACGAAGAAGCATTGCAATCTTTCAATCGAATGGATTACTCGAATGCTTCTGAAATAATGCAAAAAGCAATAAAATATGATGATAAATTTATTGAGGCACATATTGTTTTAGCAGAGATATTTGTTGAAAAAGGAGAAAGAAAAAATGCAATTACATCCTATCAAAATGTAATCAGGATAAATCCTGATTTCTTTCCTGGAATGTATTTTTCATTGGCTCAGTTGGAAATGATGGAAAATGAGTTTGAATCTGCAAAATCACATCTCGAAAATTACCTCACCTATAAAAATTTAAAACCTATTTCAATCGCACAAGCAAAACAAAAACTTGAATCATGTAATTTTGCTATCGAAGCTGTTAAAAATCCGGTTCCATTTAGTCCTGTTAATTTAGGTGAGAATGTTAATACTGAATATGATGAGTATTGGCCAAGCTTAACGGCCGATGAACAAACCTTAATTATTACCCGGTTAATTCCAAAAGAAAAATCTACAAATGAATATTCTGAAACGGAATATCTGGATGAGAAAGATCTTACTCCTTCAAATCAACTCGCTTTACCCGGATTAAGTAATGTGCAGGAAGATTTTTTTATAAGCATAAAAGAAAATGATTTTTGGGCAAAGGCTATAAATGCCGGAGAACCTCTTAACACTCAGGGTAACGAGGGAGCTCAAACTATTTTAACAGATGGAAGTATAATGTACTTTACTGCATGTAACAGGGCTGATGGAAAAGGGCGCTGTGATATTTATTTAAGTTTGAAAGAAAATGGACAATGGACAAATGCAATTAATTTAGGTTCTCCAATTAATTCAGGGTACTGGGAGGCCCAACCATCCATTTCGCCCGATGGAAAAACATTGTATTTTGTTAGCAATCGTGAAGGAGGATTCGGGAAAAAAGATATTTGGATGAGTAATATTCTTACAGATGGAAGATGGTCAAAACCGATTAACCCGGGAAAAAATATAAATAGTTCAGGAGATGAGCAATCACCGTTTATACATCCTGATAATAAAACACTGTATTTTGCTTCGGATGGCAAAACTGGAATGGGAGGATTTGACTTATTTAAAGTTTCCAGAAATGACGATGGATCATGGAGTGAACCTTTTAATCTGGGTTATCCGATAAATACTTCTTCGGATGAGATCGGGTTTATAGTGAATGCAAAAGGAGATCGGGCTTATTTTTCATCCGACAGGTTGAGTGAAATGGGTCGTGATATTTTTGAATTTGAATTGTATAAGGAAGCTCGGCCGAATCCGGTTTCTTATATCAAAGGAAAAGTGTACGACTCTGAAAATCAGAAAAAGCTTAAAGCACATTTTGAGTTAATTAGTTTAGAATCTAATAAAATTGTTATGCAAGCTGAGTCTGATCAGATAACAGGTGAATTTCTGGTATGTATACCAACTGACAATGATTATGCACTTAATGTTTCAAAGGAAGGATATTTATTTTATTCCGATAATTTTGAATTGAAAGGTGTACATGAGATTACCAGTCCATATTTAAAGGATGTAGCTCTAAACCCAATTAAAACTGGTCAGAAAATTATTCTTCGAAATGTATTTTATGAAACAGATTCATATGAATTGGTCGATAAATCTGTTGCTGAACTTACTAAGTTGATCGATTTTTTAAATCATAATCCCGGATTGAAAATTGAAATTTCGGGTCATACTGATAATGTAGGGACAGTTGATTATAACCTTGGCTTATCAAAAAACAGGGCAAAATCAGTATATCATTATTTAACAGAAAACGGAATTAATCCTGAAAGATTAAGCTATAAAGGTTACGGAGAATCACAAGCGATCAGTTCAAATGAAACAATTGAAGGTAGAGCCGATAATAGAAGAACCGAAATTAAGATATTATCTTCAAATTAAAATAGGATCATATTTTTTGTTAAATTTAACTGACAAAACTCAAAAAAAATATAATGGAAGCATTAAAAATATTAGCTAACGAGTCGAATCCTGCAGTTTATTTTGATTGTAAGCATGAACGATTCGAGATCCGTGGTAATTCTATGCCAGAAAATGCGAGAGCTTTTTACGAACCGATCATAGCCTGGTTAGATAATTATGCCGATGATCCTTGTCCTAAAACAGAAATGATTTTTCAAATGAATCTTTTAAATACTTCATCAACAAAATTATTTATTGATATTTTTAAGAAAATAAATAAAATTGTCGATACAGGAAATTCTGAAGTCAATGTTATTTGGTACTATAACTATGGAGATGATGATATTTGGGAAGTTGGAGTTGAATTTAAAGATTTCTGTAAATCTTCATTTGAATTAATTCCTATAAATGACTAATACGTTTCTTATTTTTTTATACTTTTTATTATTATTTCCGCAAACTATTTTATAACTTGTTTGTTTTAAGATAAATATGCTATAAAATGGAAAGTCTTTTAATAAACGAAACGCCGGACACTCCCTATGTTCATTTAGATCATAAGAAGGGTATATTTGATTTTAACGGGAACTCAATTCCCGAAAATGTACCTATGTTTTATGAACCAATATTGAACTGGTTAGAATCTTATGTTAAAAATCCAAACAGAAAAACAGTATTTAATTTTAGAATGAAAATGATAAGTTCTTCATCATCTAAAATATTTTTTGATATCTTAAGTATAGTTGATCGTATATTCGAAAAAGAAAATTGTATTGTCAGAGTTAATTGGTATTATAACGTTTATGATGATGAAATAAGAGAAATCGGTTTGGATTATAAAGATTCCTTAAATGCACCGTTTGAGATTATTTTAACTGACACAGAATAATAACTAAACCCTATTCTTCGATAAGCTTTTTAATTCTCTCTACCTGCATTTGTTTATTTACTTCGCGTAAGTTTTTACCTGTTTCTGTGAAAAACTGATGATTTGATAAAAACTTAACTTGAATTTTATTCCAATCATTTAAGGTCCCAATTTTGTTTTGTTCCTTTAATTCTTTGTACAGCGTATTAGAAACCGGAATAAAATCACTTCTGCCAAGATAATCCAAATCCGAATCACACATAATACTCTCTAATACAGTTTTTGGATTAGGAGGTAATTTAGTTGCCATAATTAATTCACAAATTTTATCAATTTGCTCTGGGGTGTACCTGTATTTTGGTAAGTACTCTTTTGCTAATTGGGTTCCGTTATATTCATGTTCATCATAATCAATAATGTGTCCGGCATCGTGAAAAAGGGCTGCTGTTTTTAACAATAAGATCGATTCATCATCAACACCTTCACCGTAACCGATTAATTCTGCCTGATTGATTACATCTATCGTATGTTTAAAATTATGATAATATAAATAGGATGGAAGCTCTTTTTCCAATTTATCCAAAATTATCTCTTGTAAATCAGTAAATTGCCTTAACAGGTATTTATTCCATAAAATCTGATTTGGTCTTCTTCCTTTTTTTCGGTCTTCAGAGAATGCAGGCTTAATTCTTTTTAAGAAATA
Organism: Bacteroidales bacterium; assembly: GCA_003446015.1. Classification (GTDB taxonomy): domain Bacteria; phylum Bacteroidota; class Bacteroidia; order Bacteroidales; family UBA12077; genus UBA12077. The sequence goes on from DMBU01000006.1 coordinate 44,489, forward strand.
CATTTCCATATCACCTTTATACTTTACAGGTATCTTGCCATTATACTCGCAAACAAAGTATTGTTTTACAAGCTCATAGGTCATTATGGAAATATTTATCTGGCTAACTTCACTTGCAGAAGCCATGCGAGTAGCGATATGAACTGTGTCGCCTTTTAACTCATACGATATTTTTTTTCTGCCAGAAAATGTTGCTGTAACCGGACCCGTATGGATTCCCATCTTGAGATCCCAGAATTTTTTATTATTATTTTCGTATTCTTCTTTGAGATCATTTAAATAATCCTGCATTTCGAGTGCAGCAAGAACTACGTCAACCGGGTTTGTAATATTCTTTACAGGAACACCTCCTGCACACATATATGCGTCACCAATTGTTTTTATTTTCTCAATTTTATACTTTTTTACAATTGAGTTAAAATGGAAAATAATTTGGTCTAACTCATCAATAATATCGCTAGTTGCAGATTGTTCGGCTATTTTTTTGAATCCCTGAATGTCGGCATATAATACCGTTGCCATTTCGAACCGTTTGGTTTTGGCTTTAATCTGATCGCTTGCTTCTTTTGGTAAAACTTCAGGTGGTAACGATGAAATAATATTATCTAATTTCTCATTTTGCTTTTCTAGCCTCTCATTATTTTCAATTACATTTTTTAACTGATTGGAGAGATCCTTATTCTCCCTTAGAAGGTCGGCTATTTTTAAAACGAGTTTTTGTTCTTGTTCTTTATCCATCGTTGATGATTTGTAGGATTCTGTATTACTGCTATGACACTTGTAAATTTATTTAATTTGAATTGAAATACCAATTAAGCACAATTAAATATTGCAATTTTTATACTATGATCTATTTAAAAGGTTTTAGAAATTAACCAGGTTTTTATTAACAGTTAAAATTCTAATGTAAAAGAAGTGTTTTAGTAGATATAAAAATAAAGCGTAATAGCTTCATTATGAATATTTAGTTTTTAATAATCTTTCTTGTAATCTTATAATTTGATGTTGAAATTTGAATGAAATAAATACCATTAGGTAAATTCTGAACACTAAAAATATTATTTAATATAATATCATGTTTTTCATTATTCAGTGTAGCTATGTTTTTCTCAAACACAGTATTACCCCATATATTATAAATACTCAAATTAAAATGACTAACTCTAAATGTAAAGAATTCAAGTCTTATTTGTTCACTGAATGGGTTAGGATATAGTTTAAATTCAGTAATATCGTTCATCAATTCAACTGACTGAGCGAAATTTACAAATATATTTATGGGGATATCTTGACTTTTCCCCGATTCTTCGCTTATTATTAGAGCGCAGGTATAATTACCTGAAGTTAGATCTTTAGTATCTATGGTAACAAAAATAGTATCATTATTTCCTCCATTTATTATACCTTCATCATTGGTTAAAATAATCCAGGGTTCAGATTTTGTTACATACCCAATAAGCGATGTATATTTTATTGTTCCAGGACCAGTATTTGAAATTACTACGGGAAACTCTTTTATCGTGTCTGGATTAAGTGTATCATTAATAAATGTTGGATCTATCTTGAAATTAATTGTATCTTTTATATTAATATTTACTGGAATAGTATCGTTCGAGCTATTTTCTTTTTCGATAATAATATTACAATTGAAATTGCCAAACCCAAAACCCTGTGTTATAACAGAAGCTTTAATGGTATCAATCTCTGTAATAAGTAATTCGCCGATATGATTATCCAGGCTAATCCACTGATTAGATTCTTCATCTTCAATCTGAATGGAATAATTAATTGAAATGAGTCCGTCGTTTTTAATCATTAAATTGTAATCAGAACTTTCTCCACCCCATATGGTATCGATAATAAATTCAGGCTCAATTTGTACCGAAACGGTATCTTTAACATAAATGGATACAGGAATAGTATCGTTCGTGCTATTTTCTTTTTCGATAATAATATTACAATTGAAATTGCCAAACCCAAAACCCTGTGTTGTAACCGAAGCTTTTATGGTATCAATTTCTGTAATAAGTAAGTTGCCGATATGTTTATCCAGGCTAATCCACTGATTAGATTCATTATCTTCAATTTGAATGGCATAATTTAGTGATATTAAACCATTATTTTCAATGAATATTTCGTAATCAGAAATTTCTCCTCCCCAAAGAGTGTCAATAATTATTATAGGTTCAATTTCAGTAGAAATTGTATCTTTCACAATAATATGAACAGGGACTGTATCCATTTTAGAATCTGCTGAAGTTAAAAGGATATTTGCTGAAAAATAACCTGCATTTAGCAAATTAGAATTTATGCTTACAACTACAGTATCATTTTCTGTTCCATACAATGTTCCCGAATAGTTGTTTAGTTCGATCCACTGGTTTTCTGCTCCGTTCTCAATTTCAATTTCATAGTTTGTAAATGCAGCTGAACTATCATTTGAAATAACAATATCATGTGTAATTAATTGATCAAAAAATAGTGTATCGTTTATTAAAGCGGGATATGTTTTTAATGATATTGAATCATCTTTAGCAACAAGATTAAAATTAAGCCATGTTGTATTATTTAGAGTTACAGAAACATTTTTTGCCGTATCGCTACTATATCCTTCAGAACTTGCAACAATATCATATAACCCGGGTTCAATTAATCGGTGATAATCACCAAGATCAGAATCGGTAAATACCATAGAACTATCTCCTGAGCTGTCATGGTCAATAATCCAGATCATTGCATCTAAAGGAAATCCTTCAACACTTTTAACTACACCCCTAACACCATACAAACATTCATTCATGTAATTTAACAGAGAGATTTTATTGTAGTTCCAATATTTATTTAAATTTTCTACGTCTAAAAGTTTTGTGTTTGAAATTTCTATAGTTACTTCTCTGCATTGATGCCAGTAGCTCATATAATCCTGACGCCCACCTGTAATTACATACCAGTCGCCACCTTCAGTTACACCATCAGAACGAATGCTTGACATATAATTTGAAAGTACTGTTCTGGCAATTGTTACATAATTGGTACAAATACGCTCAAACCAGTCGGTATCAGCATGTGAATTTTGTGATGATGTCCATGTATCCCATGGATAATTCATAACTTCTGCTCCACCATGAAAGTTTGCTGCCATAACAAAATTATGCTGCTCAGCAAAATCCATCATTATTTGCGTTTCTGGCTGATAAGGTGTGTTAGCACCTATTCTTGGATCAGGGAAATCTCTGTTTAAATCAACACCATTTGCATTATATCTTCGTGCACTTGATACTGTATTATCTCCTCCGTAATAAGTACCATCAGGATTTGCATTAGGATTTATAAATATTTCGATCTCGTTAACCAGATTAGTAATTTTAGGTTTTGAGTTATAGCTGGTTAAAAGAGAATCAGCTAATCTTAACATTAAAACAAAACCAGTTGCTTCATCACCATGTATGGTGCTGGTATACAAAAATTCAGGTTCGTTCTCCTCAATGTTAACATTATCCGAAATTTTTAACACATATAATTTGCGCCCGTTTTTGGTAGTCCCAATGGAGTCTAGTTTACAAATGGAAGGATAATTTGATTCGAAGTTTTTTAATAATTGGCGATAAACGGAATAAGTCGGATACCTGTTCCATGATGACATTTCAGCTACAGTAGTTGCCATGGCAATTGATTTAGAAACATCTTTCTGAAGAAACTCAATTTTATAATCCATTTTTTGAAACTCGTCTAACTCCTGTTGATTTGCATATGCAAATACTTCAAGACCCATTACATTATCAATTGAAATGATTTGCGTAATTGTATCAAGTTCAGATTGGTCAGTAATTTCAAATTTAAAATAGTATTCATTATAATCCTGTGAAAAGGTCTTTCCAAAAGTCCCCAGGATAAATATTAATATGTAGATTATTTTCTTCACGAATAAAGTAACGTTTTAAACCATTGAAAGTTTCAAATTTATAATTATTAATTAGGGTTTATTACTTTCCCCATAAAATAAATACAATTCGTTTCTGTATTTCTTAGTAGATATATAAAAGGTTTATTTACATTGAACTCCACTTCATCAAGTAATACAGCAGTTTTTCTCATCATAACAGCTGTTGCTGCAGCAGCTTCTGTTCCTTCTTCATCAACGGCTATATTTGCCTTGTGTACAACTTTACTTATATAAAGTTTTTCAGCACTTGTTATTCCTGAAAAATCAGCAGCTCCTGAAAAGGCATCACGAATTCCAAGATCTGACAATGTTTTATTTAAATCAAACTCCGATTCAATGTTAAATTTTGGAAGAAAAAGATTTATCCGCTTCTTTTCTTTATGTTGTATATAATTACTGTAATATTCATAATTCAATGTTCTCTCAACTTTTCTAAATTTCCTATACGATTTGGGTAAAATAATCATTAAAGAAGTCTTTTCATCAGCATATTGTATGTCGATTATTTGGGCATTTTTGTCACTATAGTACCATGAAGTTATGTACTTATTCATGTAAACAGACTTAACAAACTGTTTTTTTCCAACCTGAAAATCAGATTCAATATTCTTATCTTTAGTAAACTTATCTTTCCATGGTCCTTTAAAATACAGGGCATTTACCAAAACTAATCTGGTTGTATTATCAATCGCTGATGGTTGTATAAGATTTGTGATTTTATTTTTAGTATTATCCTCAACCCATCGATTAATTGCCAGTCTTGATTTTTCTGGTTCTTTAATAAAACTGGTGTAATGTAAAGAAGAGAGAAAATGTTTTTTATTTATGTCCAAAAACTCACTATTTAATTTTAGGTTTTCCTGAATCCATAAAGAGTTGGCATTATAAAATTGAATATCACTTTTTTTATCTTGATAAGTACTAAAAAGATGATGATAATCTTTACTAAAATCTTCAATATGCTTATTGAAATAAAAAACTCTTCCGATTTCATCAAAAGTATTGTTTTTGGCTCCAACATATGTCATTGCAATGGCTGAAGATATACTAGCAGGTGAAAAAACAAGATTTTCTCCTGTTTTATTTAATTGATGATAAACATTAAAAGCAAAATGATTGTTACTCTCAATAATATTAGTATAGTTTTGAGCGAATGAGGTTTGAAATAAAATACCCAGATAAGCAATTGTAATAATAAGTTTCATTTGTATAAAGTTTAGAACAAAAGTAGAAATTTATGTTTAGTTTTAAGTGTTTTTCTATAATTTTCAATTACTTATAGAATCGCATACAATTTAAAAAATGAATAAATAAATCAATTATTTTTAAAGACGAAAATGCTAATTTAAGCATGATTTATAATAAATGTGAATATAAGAGAATTATTGCATCAATTTCTGATTATTTAGCGAGGTAAAAAAAGTTGAATTTTACTTTGCAATGTAGTATATTTATAAATTATTATTTAAAAAATGAATAATATGAAAAAATATTTATTTCTTTCATTAGGCATGTTTCTGGGACTATTTGTTTCCGGACAAAGTATATCTTCTTACGTAGTAGCTTCTGCAGGAGAATCTGTGGAGGTTGGTGGACTTAATGTTAGCTGGACATTAGGCGAAATTGCCATAGAAACTTTAGAAAGTACTGATTTAGTGTTAACTCAAGGTTTTCAACAAGGATATTTTGAAATAACTTCCATTGGGGACCCATTATCAACTAATTTTACAATAAAGATGTATCCAAATCCTGCTAGTGAATTTGTTTGGGTTGATTTAGAATCAGAAGAAATAAAGGATGCAGTAATTGAATTATTCGATTTAGATGGAAAGCTTGTTTATAGTAGTAAATTAAATGTTATTGAAGGTCCAAACAAAGTTGAACTGGGCAATTTGAACTCATCACAGTATATACTTAGAATTTCTGATAATTCAGGTATCGTTTTACAAACATTTAAATTAGTAAAACGTTGATAAATAAAAATTAAATTATTTGCCTAAACATCCTTTATTGTTATTTTTGCTATTGAATGTTCTAATAATAGCAAAAAATTGAGAGGCTCTAAAAATATCAAAAAGCTTTATTAAGGAACACTTGATAAAGTTTTTTTTATTGTAACATAATGATAACATTTGATTTAGTAGTCGTATTAGTTGTAATCCTGTTTATTCTTATTTCTTTATACAAAGAATTAATTGGAGCCACTTTTACATTTGTTATCGCAGTTGTTGTACTTGGCTTTTTTGGGATTTTAACTCCCCGTGAAATATTAAGTGGTTTTGCAAATGAGCAAATTGCGGTAATAATTCTATTATTATTGGTTGGAGATATTATTAGACAAACTGCTGTTGTTGAAATCCTATTTGATAAGATTTTTAAATCAGCAAAAAGCTATAGGGGTTTTTTAAGCCGAATGACTTTACTAATTTCCGGTTTTTCTGCTTTTCTAAATAATACTCCTTTGGTTGCAGTTATGATGCCCTATGTAAATAGTTGGTGTAAACGAAATAATATATCACCATCAAAATTTTTAATGCCATTATCTTACGCAGCTATTTTAGGAGGTTGTGCAACCCTTATAGGTACATCTACAAATCTAATTGTAAATGGAATGGTTGTTGACCAGAATATCATTCCCGGTTTAAAATCCCTTAATATCTTTGATTTTGCCTTTGTTGGTGTACCTATGATATTTATTGGATTCTTTTATTTACTGTTTTTTGGTGAAAAACTACTTCCGGTAAAAGAAGATGTTTTAAATGATTTTTCAGAGAATACAAGAGAATACCTTGTTGAAGCCGAAATTATAAAAGATTCTCAGTTAATTGGTAAAACAATTGAAGAAGCTGGACTTCGAAATCTTAAAGGATTGTTTCTTGTAGAAATTATTAGAAAATCATTTAAAATCTCATCGGTAAAACCAAATGTTATTCTTCAACAGGATGATTTATTAATATTTGCTGGCGATACAGGTACAATTGCTGATATGGTAAATTCTGATTTAGGATTACGTTTACCTTCTGTAGGGATGTTGTCGAAAAAGAAACAAACAGAAGTTGTAGAAATAGTTATTTCACATAACTCTACAATGATTAATAAAACGGTGAAAGAAATTCGGTTTAGAGCAAAATATGACGCAGCAGTAATTGCAGTTCATCGAAACGGAGAAAGAATTTCAGGCAAAATTGGTGAAATAGTAATAAAAGCAGGCGACGTACTGCTATTATTTGGAGGTGCAGATTTTATAAGTCGATCTAACCATGCTCTGGATTTTTATTTTATTTCAAAAGTTAAAGATTTTCAGAGGTTAGAGAATTATAAGATTTGGACACTTTTAGGTGGAACTGTTTTTGTTATTCTGCTTGCTGCATTCAAGATTGTTTCTTTATTTATGGGTTTAATAGTTCTTATTATGGTTGTTCTAGCCATGAAAATAACCAACGCAAAGGAGCTTCATAAAGCTGTGGATTATAATCTTGCTATGATAATAGCACTTTCTCTGGCACTTGGAACAGCTATGATAAAATCCGGGGCTGCTGAAATTATTGCGGATTTGTTTATAACAGTATTTATTCCTTTAGGTAAAGTTGGTCTTTTATTCGGAATATATTTTATTACTGCCGTTTTAGCTGCTTTTATAACAAATAAGGCTGCCGTTGCTATAATTTTTCCAATCTCATTAACCATGTCGGTAAATCTGAACTTACCCGCCATGCCATTTATTCTGGTTGTATCATTTGCTGCTGCTGCAAATTTTATGACCCCACACGGTTATCAAACAAACCTGATGGTATATGGACCGGGAGGATATTCCTTTAAAGATTTCTTTCGGGTTGGATTTCCTTTAACAATGATTTATATGGTCGTTACTGTCGCGATTTTAAGTTTAATGTATTTTATGTAAGTTATAAAACAGAATAATAATATGGATTCAAATTTAATAATTGCAATTAAAGCAGCATTGTTCGCTGGTAATGAAATATTACAAGTATATAATACTGAGGATTTCGAAATTAAAATTAAATCGGACAATTCACCTTTAACCATTGCAGATAAAAGAGCTCACAAAATTATTGAAGATCATTTACTAAAAACAAATATTCCTATACTAAGCGAAGAAGGTAAAAATATTCCATTTACCGATAGATCTAAATGGGAAAATTATTGGCTTGTTGATCCTTTGGATGGAACAAAGGAATTCATTAAACGCAATGGTGAATTTACGGTTAATATTGCTTTAATTCAGAACGGAACTCCAATACTTGGTGTGATTTATGTTCCTGTAACAAAAGATCTATATTTTAGCACTCAAGATACAGGTGCTTTTAAGACCATTAATATCGATTTTGAATCGAATTTCTCTGATATGAATAACCTGATCCAATCAAGCTTTAAATTGCCATTCTTTATAGAAAATGAAAACTATACTGTTGTTGGAAGTCGTTCACATATGAACTCAGAGACTGAAGAATTCATATCTAAACTTAAAGAAAAGTATGGTAATCTCGAGTTTATTTCAAAAGGAAGTTCATTAAAAATTTGCATGGTAGCTGAAGGAATTGCTAATATTTATCCACGATTTGCTCCTACCATGGAATGGGATACCGGAGCCGGTCATGCCATAGCTCTGGGAGCAGGTTGCACTGTTACCCAAACTGATGAAAAAACACCAGTTGTTTACAACAAAGAAGATCTTCTAAACCCCTGGTTTATAGTTAAAAGGTAAATTGTAAAGAATTTATTATATTTACCTAATATCTTAATATTTTGTAATGGATCCTGTAAATGAAATAGTAATAAATAGCTGGTCGCATTTATGCGATGAGGTTTATCATAATTCGTGGCAACAGGAACTGGGAAGATACCGGACAAACTTCGCTTTTCGTGGATTATCTGATAAAAACTACGAGTTAAGGAACGGATTTAGAAGGAATTGCGGAAGGAATAAGGAATTGGAATATCATATGCTCCGTAATTTTAGAAAATATTCCAGAACTACCGAGCCTGCTCTTACAAATACTCAATGGAGGTTATTGGTTTTAGCTCAGCATCATGGTTTACCTACACGATTATTAGATTGGACATATTCCCCTTTTATTGCCATGCATTTTGCAACTGCAATTACCGATAACTTCGACAAAGATGGAGTAATCTGGCAAGTTGATTTCGTTAAGATAAACCAATCGGCTCCTGAAATATTTCGGGATGCGCTTGCAAAGGAAAAGTGCAATGCCTTTACAGTGGAAATGATTGAAGAACTAATTCCTGATTTAAAGTCTTTTGATGAATTAATTGGTGATCCCTTTGCAATATTTTTTGAACCACCATCTATTGATGAACGAATAGTTAATCAGTATGCTTTTTTTTCAGTAATCTCTGATTATTATGTTGATTTTGAGGAAATCTTAAATAAGAACCCTGATTATTATCGTAAAATAATTATTCCTAAAGAATTAAAGTGGGAAATACGCGATAAATTAGATCAGGCTAATATAAACGAGAGGTTACTTTTTCCCGGATTAGATGGACTGGCAAGCTGGTTAAAGCGACACTATTTACCAAGATCATAATTATAGGATATTAAAGAAGTGGGTGTCCAAAAAGATTAAAAAATGAAAATTAGCCACCAAAACTCAAAGGCTCAAAGATTCACAAAAATCAAATAATCAGTACGTTATAATTTCGTGAACCTTTGTGGATTTGTGTACCTGACTGCCGTCAGGCAGGTTTATGGCGAATATTTATCCTTCTGGACACCCTCTTATTATTTATATTATTGTGTATATTCCAGCATAAACATTATGGTTTCCAAATCAACAGTACTCATAATGGTTTCAATAAAATCAGTATGTTCAGCACTCGGACTTAATAAAGCATTTTTTATCATAAAAGCTTTATAATCATTATCATTTGCTCCAATATAGCTTGCAAGGACACATCCGGTTGCACTTAATCCACATAGGTAAACCGTATTGATTCCTTTTTCCTTTAAAATCTTATCTAAATCGGTTTTTGTAAAAGCATTTCCATAGTGCTTAATTACCATAGGATATTCATCTTTCACATTAATTTCCTGAGCAAACCTGAATTCTTCAGAATCCTCTGCCGGGCCCCAATCTTTATCCTGATGATAAACCCGAACAATTGGTAATTCATATTTTTCAAACAGCCATATTGCCCAATTAATATGCTTAATAGCTACATCTTTATCCGACTGATCCATGGAAGACATATAAGCATTCTGCACATCAATGACTAAAAGAGCGGGTTTTAATTCTTTTTTTTCTATATCCTGAGAAAAAATTAAATGAATGGATAAAACCATTAATAAGGAAATCAAAATAGTTTTTTTCATATTTTTTTAGATTTAATTATTTATCTCCCAAAATTAGGAACGATTAAAATTAAAGTCAATGAATAATGTCATGATTATTCACTATTCATTATTATGGTTTGCTTATGAATAGATTCCTGATGAATGGTTTTGAAAATTTTAGATATAAAATCAGGATTCAAATCTATTTGATTTGCTTTCTCTATAGTTTTTTTAACAATTGAATCCCAACGATTTGCTTGTAAGATTGTCATTTTATTTTCTTTCTTATATTTTCCAATGGATATAACTATTTCCATTCTCCTTTCAAGTTGCCTGATTATTTCGTCATCACACTTGTCAATTTTAAAACGCAAATCTTCTAAGGTGTCAAGTGAAATACCTAAAGGTTTTACTTTTCGTAAAATAAGTCTGGTTAATAATTTATTTAATTCGGCGGGAGTTACTTGCTGTTGTGAGTCACTCCAGGCCGCATCGGGATTTGGATGAACCTCTATCATTAAACCATCGAAGCTTAAATCTATGGCTTTTTGAGATAAATCTTTTAGTAATTCTCGTTTACCTCCGATATGACTTGGATCGCAAATTATTGGAATATCAGGAATCATGGTCTTTAATTCTATTGGTATTTGCCATTGAGGAGTATTACGGTAAATACTTTTTTCAAATGTGGAAAAACCTCTATGGATTGCCCCAATTTTAGTAAGTCCTGCATTGCTTAATCGTTCAATTGCACCAATCCATAATTCCAAATCCGGGTTTACAGGATTCTTTACAAGAACCGGTATATTTAATCCTTTTAGAGCATCAGCAATTTCCTGAATCGCAAAAGGATTAGCAGTTGTTCTGGCACCGATCCATAAAATGTCGACTCCTGCTTTTAATGCCTCGTAAACATGTTTTACATTAGCTACTTCGGTTGAAATCAGCATTCCTGTTTCTTTTTTAGCTGCTTTTAACCATTCTAAACCAATACTTCCTACTCCTTCAAACGAATTAGGACGAGTTCGAGGTTTCCAAATTCCGGCTCTAAGAATTTTAATTCCAAACTCTTTTAATTTGATTGCCGAATCAATTACCTGATCCTCAGTTTCTGCACTGCAAGGACCCGCAATAATAAGTGGTTCTGTACAGGCATCAAGTCCCCAATTTGATAATTTGCTTATATTTAATTGATTATCCATGTTATACTATTTTTTTAATTCTATTTGCTTTTTGAATCAAATCGTTTATTTGAATTGAATTGTTGTTTTCAATTGCATCTTTAAACTCATTAAGTTTTTCAATATAGGTATCCAGAACTGAAATTATATTATCAGAGTTGTGTTCAAATACAGGAGTCCACATATCGGCTGCACTTTTTGCTAATCGAACTGTTGAATCAAAACCTCCGCTTGCTAAATCAAAAATATTTTTTTCATTCTTTTCTTTATCTAAAACGGTTAATGCCAAAGCAAAAGAGCTAATATGCGATATGTGTGATACATATGCTGCATGTACATCATGATTAAATGCATTCATAAAGAGCGGACGCATATTTAAAAAATCATACATTTTTCTTACCTGAACTAAGTATTCAGGCTTGCTTTCTTCGGTGTCACAAAATATTACTGCTTTTCCATCGAATAAACCCGACAGTGCTGACCAGGGGCCTGAGTTTTCAGTTCCAGCCATAGGGTGTGTTGCAACATAATTTGATCGGTTTTTATGATATTTTACTCGTTCACAGATGTTTCCCTTAATAGAACAGGTATCTATAACTATTTGGGCTTTTACAAGATCTAATATCTTTGGTAGCAATCGTATCGTTTCATTAGCCGGGATTGCCAGAATTACAAGATCTGTTTTTTCAATTGCATTTTCTAACATGCCAATTTCGTCAACTAATCCAATGTGTAATGCGGTATGTGCATGTAAGTTATTTGAATCGACACCAATGATATGATTTGCAAATCCACGCTTTTTTAAATCAATGGCCATTGAGCCTCCAATTAAACCCAATCCAATTATACTTATTCGCATAATACGAAATGCTTTGATGTAACTAATCTTTTTAAAGTTTTATTCAATTTATTTTGTGTTGCACACAGCGAAAAACGGATATACTGATTTCCATTTGAACCAAAAACAATTCCAGGCACAGCAAAAATTCCTAAATCATTTAATAAGTGATCGGAAAACTCATCTGAATCCATAAAGTCTTTTGGTATTTTAGCCCACACAAATAACCCGGAAGTTTCTTTATTATACATACATTCAAGATGATCCAGTAATTTCCAAACGAGTTTTCTTCTTTCGGAATATTCACAATTTAATTCTGTATACCAATTGGAATCATGATTTAAGGCTATTGTAGCTGCTAATTGAATTGGTTTATACATACCCGAATCAAAATTGCTTTTAACTTTTAAAATATGATCTATGTTTTCCTTAGTTCCACCTAACATTCCAATCCGCCAGCCAGCCATATTATGAGACTTGCTTAAGGAATTAAGTTCAACTACATTTTCATAATGCTCTAAAAAAGATAAAATGCTTAGTGGTTTTTTATTTAATATTAAACTGTAAGGATTATCATTGACCAATAGTACATTTTTAGACTTTGCCAGTTCTACTAAATCTTGTAAAGTATTTAAGTCAGCAACTTTACCGCTTGGCATATGAGGGTAATTTATCCAAATTATCTTACATCTATCATTAATTAAAGACTCAATCTCTTCCAAATTTGGTAAGTAATTGTTCAGCTCTGTTAAATTATAATATTGAATATCAAGATTTAATAATTTTGAAACTGAAGTATAAGCAGGATATCCCGGATTTGGAATTAAAACTCTGTCGCCGGGATTACAAAAGGCCATGCTAATATGCATAATGCCTTCTTTTGAACCAATAAGTGGTAATATCTCGTTTTTAGGATTTAACTTTACATCGTAAATATCAGAATACCAATTGCTAAAGGCAACTCTTAGTTCATTAATTCCACGATAGGGTTGATACATATTACTTTCATCGATTGAAGAAGCACGTGAAAGTTCATGAATAACTTCGGGATGGGGTGGAAGATCCGGACTTCCTATTCCCAGGTTAATAATATCTTTTCCTTGATCTTGCAACTGTTTTACTTCAGCAAGCTTTTTGGAAAAATAATATTCATTTACCTGATTAATTCTGTTTGCTGGTTTCATTTTGTTCTTGATGTTTATGATTAAATGATTGCATTCCTGATTTATATTCACCTAATATTTGCATTTCATCAACCAATGGTTTTAATGCATAAATCATTTGCCGATAGTTATTGACTAAACTAAACTGAACATCAATGTAAAACAGGTAATGCCAGGGCTCACCAATTAAGGGAACCGATTCAATTTTTGTTAAATTGATATCGTAAAATGAAATTGTATTCAGAAGGATAGCTAAACTCCCTTTTTTGTGAGTTAAGGTAATTGCAAGCGAAGCCTTATCATTTTCAAGGAATATTCCATTGCTTTCTTTATCAAGAATTAAAAATCTGGTATAGTTTTTCTTATTAGTTTCAATACTTTCTGCAATAATCTCTAATCCATAATATTCTGCAGCAAGTCGACTTCCAATTGCAGCAACTTCTGTTATTCGGTGCTTTGCAATATGCTTAATACTTAATGCTGTATCTTCCGATTCAACCAGTCTTATTTTAGGATATTTCCTAAAGAATTCCCTGCATTGATCTAATGCCATGTGGTGTGAATTCACCTGATTTAAATCTTCAATCTTAGTACCTGGTAAGGCTACCAGATTTTGCTTTATAGGAAGATACACTTCACCTTTAATTTTTAATCCCGATTGGCGAATCAAATTTAAATTGGTGTGGATGGTTCCCGAAATGGTGTTTTCAATGGCCATTACTCCATAGTCCGATTCGTGATTAAGAACAGAATGGATTACATCATCAAATGATTTTTGTGGAACAATTTCAATTTCTGAATTGAAATAATTTTTAGCAGCTTCTTCGTGAAAAGCGCCTTTGATACCTTGAATGCTAATTTTCATATTTTTTTTGTTTGTTTGAAATTTGTAATATGCCACCGAGCCTAATACAAGCTCCAGTGTTTCTCAATAATTATTACTGTCATTGACTGTTTTTAAATAAAAAAAGCGTCCCGGATTTTCCCGGGACGCTTGGTTAATGTTTTAGTTTATTTATCTAATTAACGCATACAGCTCCCGGGTAACTTCTATAATAAAAGTAACCGAAATAGAAAAAAGAAGAGTTGTATACCAAACAGATGTTAATCATTGCAAAATTTTTTAAATAAAAAAGGTCCTGCTTTTGGCAGAACCTTTCTGTAATATTATTTACTTAACTACATATTTGTCCTGCTTTCATTTATTAAAATAAAAGTAGAAGTAATAATATGTAGAAATTTGTTTGTTCATTTTTGTTTTTATTCAAGACAAATATATTTATTTTTTTCAAAATCAAAGTATTATTATAACTTTATTTTAGAATGCTTGTTTAAAGTAAAGATATTAAGAATGATTTAGTTTGAGTATCTTTGTTTAATATAAAAAAAGAATAAAATGCAGGAAATTGAATCAGTTGAAATAAGGTATTTAAAAATTTCTGATTATCAGGAATTAAGATCGTCAATGCAGGAAGCATATCCTAATTGGCCTGGGGCTTACTGGAAAGAATCACATTTGCAAAAGCTTTTAGATGTTTTTCCGGAGGGACAAATCGCAGTAGTAGTTAACGGAGTGGTTGTTGGTAGCGCGTTATCCTTAATTTTAAAATATGATCATTTTGGTGATGAACATACATATAAAGAAATAACAGGCAATTATACATTCAATACACATACTCCCAAAGGCGATGTTTTATATGGGATTGATGTTTTTGTAAAACCTGAATTCAGAGGATTGAGATTAGCTCGCAGGTTATATGATACACGCAAAGAACTATGTGAAAAACTGAATCTAAAAGCTATCATTTTTGGAGGACGCATTCCTTTTTATCATAAGTACGATAAAGAATTTACACCCAAAGAATATATTCAGAAAGTTAAATTGAAAGAAATTTACGATCCAACTTTAACTTTTCAGTTATCCAATGATTTTCACGTAAAAAAGATTCTTACTGATTATATGCCTGGAGATGAAGAATCGAAAGACTATGCAGTTTTATTGGAGTGGGATAATATTTATTATACTAAGAAAACAGTTAAACTTACATCACAAAAATCGGTTGTTCGATTAGGTTTAATTCAGTGGCAAATGCGCCAATACAAAACAGTTGATGAGCTTTTCGAACAAGTAGAGTTTTTTATAGATGCTGTTTCAGGATATAAAAGTGATTTTGCATTGTTTCCTGAATTCTTTAATGCTCCCTTAATGGCAAAATACAATCACTTATCGGAGCCGGAAGCAATTCGAGAACTAGCTACATTCACGGATGAAATGCTTGAACGATTTTTAAAACTTGCAATTAGTTATAATGTGAATATAATAACCGGAAGCATGCCATATCTGGAAGAAGATACTTTATATAATATAGGTTTCTTAGTTCGCAGAAATGGTACATATGAAAGGTACGAAAAAATTCATGTTACTCCTGATGAAACTAAATATTGGGGTGTTAAAGGAGGGAAAAAAATTGAAGTGTTTGAAACAGATTGCGGACCTGTAGGTGTTGTTATTTGTTATGATGTTGAGTTCCCTGAATTATCAAGACTACTGGCACAAGAAGGCATGAAAATTTTGTTTGTTCCATTTTTAACGGATACTCAAAATGGTTATTCGCGTGTTCGAAACTGTGCTCAGGCACGAGCAATTGAGAATGAATGTTATGTTGCCATAGCAGGTGCTGTTGGAAACTTACCTAAAGTTCATAATATGGATATTCAATATGCCCAATCGGGTGTGTTTACTCCCTGCGATTTTTCATTTCCTATTAATGGTATTAAAGCAGAAACAACACCTAATACCGAAATGATTTTGGTTGTAGATGTGGATTTGGATTTAATTGCTGAATTAAATCGTTATGGTAGTGTAAAAAATATGCGCGATCGCAGAACCGATTTATACGAATTAAGATTAAAATCAGAAAATTAGCATCACATTTTAACCCAAAGGATATGTCAGAAATTCTTATTCTTTCAATAGTTACAATAAATTTAGCACTACTTTTTTACTCTATTGGGGTTTGGTCTGAACGATATTCAAAATACCTTAAAAAGTGGCATTTAGTAACTTTTTGGATTGGCTTTTCTTTTGATGTTACAGGGACTTTAGCCATGCACTTTATTTCTGATCGTCCTTTTGATTTTACAGATTCACACACGTTAACCGGGCAAATTGCTTTATGGTTAATGTTGGCTCATGCAAGCTGGGCTACTTATGTTATTCGAAAAAATAAAACGGAATTGCGTAAAAGCTTCCATCGGTATAGCATATTTGTATGGCTAATTTGGCTAATCCCATATATCGGTGGAGCTTTGTTAGGATTTGGTGGATAAACTTTTAGATCCCAAAATTAATTGCAAGTGGGTGTCTAAAAAGTAGGGAAATAAATATTATCCGTAATTATTTACTTCGGGTAGCTTTGCGTATTCTTTGTGAACCTCTGTGCAACAGTTTTTTAAATTATATCGCAAAGTTGCGCAAAGTAAACACAAAGTGCCACAAAGACTTTTTAAACACTCACTTCACTTAATAAGAATAGTTACATTCACTTATGTCTTGCAGCTAATACTTTAACAATATCTTCTATTTTAAATCCTTTAGCTGATAGCAATACAAGCAAGTGATAAACTAAGTCAGCCGCTTCGTTTAAAAATAAGTCATTATTATTATCTTTCGATTCTATAATTAATTCAACAGCTTCTTCGCCCACTTTTTGTGCAATTTTATTGATCCCTTTTTCAAAAAGCATAGTGGTATAGGAACCTTCAGGCTTTTCTATTTTTCGTTGATCAATTATTTTTTGCAGGTAATTCAAATCGAATAATTCATTTTTACTACCAAAACAAGTTTTTTCGCCAGTATGACAAACCGCACCAGAGGGTTGTACCAGAATCAGTAAAGTATCATTATCGCAATCCGGTATGATTTCCATTACTTTTAGAAAGTTTCCACTTGTTTCTCCTTTTGTCCAAAGTTCTTTTCGGGTTCGACTATAGAAAGTTACCAACTTTTCTTTAATTGTTTTTTCATAAGCTTCTTCGTTCATAAACCCAAGCATGAGTACTTCTCGCGTGTTGTAATCCTGGATTATTGCAGGAATTAGTTCGTTTAGTTTATTGAAGTTTAAATTTCGTTTCATTTTTAATATCAGGTATTAATTGTTTTTAAATTTCTTTGCGAACCTTTGAGGCTTCTTCGCGAACCTTTGTGTTATAATATATAAGTTGTTTCACAAAGTAGACGCAAAGTTGCCGTTAAGAAATAAGATAAAAATGTAGTCACTCATTTTTTTGAAAAGACATTTAAGAAAGAATATTCAATCTCTTACAGAAATGTCATGTAAAGATAATTGCCGTTTAAGTTTCCTTATTTCTATTTCTCTATAATGAAAAACACTGGCTGCCAAAGCTGCTTCAACATTCGAATAAGAAAACACATTCTCGAAATCTTTTATACTACCGGCACCACCCGATGCAATTACCGGAATATTCAGGTTTTCGGCAAGCCACTTTAGTGGTTCAAGAGCAAATCCATTTTTTGTTCCATCGTGATTCATGGATGTAAATAAAATCTCACCACAACCTAAGCGTTCTACTTGTTTTGCCCAGCTAAATAGCTCGAGTTCGGTTTTAATTCTTCCGCCATTCTTATAAACAATCCATTCATTATTTTCCAACTTAGCATCAATAGCCAATACAATAAACTGTCTACCAAATTTTTGTGCAATTTCTGAAATTAACTCTGGTTTATTAATTGCGGCTGAATTAACAGAGATTTTATCGGCTCCGGCAGAAAGAATTGCTTCTGCATCTTCAATCGTTGAAATACCACCACCCACGGTAAACGGAATATTAATTTCTTTGGCTATTCGATGAACCAATTCAACGAGTGTTTTTCGCTTTTCGTGTGTTGCTGTTATATCTAAAAACACCAATTCATCGGCACCATTATCTGAGTAGTATTTTCCTAACTCTACCGGATCTCCAACCGTTTTTAAACTTTCAAACTCTATTCCTTTAACTGTTTGTCCGTTTTTGATATCCAAACATGGAATAATTCTTTTTGCTAACATTGATTTGTGGTTAAATTTTCGATAGGGATAATATCTTCGTAAAATGCTTTGCCTACAATTACTGCATCAACGCCTTCTTTTTCAAGATTATAAATATCCTTTTTAGAGCTTACACCGCCGCTGGCAATGATGTATTTTTCCGTAAAGGATTCTTTGAGAGATTTGTACAATTCAATATTAACTCCGGAAAGCATTCCATCACGGGAAATATCGGTACACATGAATGTATTGATTCCGAGCTCAGAATAAGCCGATATTAAATCAAAAATCCGAATCTTAGTTTCTTTTAACCATCCATTTATATATACTTGATTATTCAATACATCGGACACTACAATAAATTTTTCTGCTCCAAATTTTTGAATAAATCCTTTAAATGTTTCTGGTTCGTTAATTGCTAAACTACCAATTCCAATAAAACGGGCACCAAAATTCAATGCCATTTCTACTTGTTTTTCAGTTCTTATTCCACCGCTGTAATCAACTATAAGATTGGTTTCTGAACAGATTTCTTTTAATACATCCAAATTTTCCGGTGTTCCCGATTTCGCACCGTCTAAATCGACCAGGTGCAATCGCTTATATCCTTGATTCTCGAATGCTTTGGCAACCAATACGGGCTGATTGGAGTACACTGTTTTCTGATTGTATTTCCCTTGCGACAGTCGAACACACTGACCACCGATAAGGTCTATTGCTGGTATTATTTCTATCATAATTCAATAAAGTTTTTAAGTATTAATACTCCAATTTTTCCACTTCGTTCGGGGTGAAACTGAGTTGCATAAAAGTTTTCTTTTTGCATTGCGGCTGTAAAAGGTTTTATGTAATTACTATTGGCAATGCTGTACTGACTTTCATTCGCAAAATAGCTATGAACAAAGTATACATAAGAATTGTCGGGTATATTTTTGAATAAATCACCTTTTAAATTGCTGATGGTATTCCAGCCCACATGTGGGACTTTTTCTTTAGCAGGAAACTTTTCGATTAATTCGTCGAAAATCCCAATGCAAGGCGTTTTTCCTTCCATTGAATAGTTGCACATAAGTTGCATTCCCAGGCAAATTCCTAAAACAGGTTGTTTTAACTCAGGTATAAGTTGATTCAACTTTTTTAAGCGTAGATAATTCATTGTGGTAGATGCTTCGCCAACTCCGGGAAAAATAACTTTATCCGAACTTTTTATTAACTCTGGGTCATCCGTTATTTCTGGGTTTATTCCCAAGCGCTGCAGCGCAAAAGCTACACTTGTTATGTTACCTGCATTGTATTTTATTATTGCTACTTTCATATTAGTTAAAGGTTCAAAGTTATAGGTTCAAAGTTCATTAGTGTCTTTCCCTAATATAGGTTG
>DMBU01000143.1 GCA_003446015.1 Bacteroidales bacterium
ATTCAAAATTTACACATTGATAAAACCTTTAGGTTTAGTGCTCCTCAGCCTTATATTTTATTTCAATGTTAAACTGTTCTGCTAATTTTTTTGCAATAAATAAACCCATGCCTGTACCCTTGGTATGTTCATGTATCTTTGAACGATAACCACGTGTATAGATATCTTCTCTCTCTTCTGTCGGAATTAAACGACCATAAGAAGCAATTTCAATAAAAAGCATATTCCCTTCTTCAAATATTTTAATTTTCGGCCCTATTCTTTTGTCAGTAGAAAATTTCAATGCATTTTCAACTATAGCTTTTACTAAAATCTCAAAATATTCTTTTTCGCCAGATAAATATTTATAAGACTTTCCGGTAAATTCAATTTTTGATTTATCCTCATGAAAATCATTTTCATAAATTTTCACAATTTTATACAAGGAACGATGAGCACTAAACCTAAAGGTTTTATCAATGTGTAAATTTTGAATATTTTGCGGATTAAAAAACCTAATATTATCAAGTATAAATTTAATTAGCCGTGTTCCAACATATATTTTCTTAAGACTATTATCTGCTTTATCAAATTGAATGTCCCACTCTTCATCACTTGAGAAATTTAACAGCTTATCAATATGTCCTGAAACTTTTGAATTTAACCCTCTTAATTCATGCATCGACTGAGAAAATACTTGAACAGGTATAAACTTATTCAAGTTTAACAAATCATATTCTTCATTAATACGTTCAATGATATAGGCTTCAGCAAACTTGTTTTGAGGATATTTCTTTTTGTTAGTATTCTTTTTAGATGATTTTTCCCCTATAAAAATAAGACCAACATAACATATGTAGTCCTTAATAATGTAGTCAAATCCTAATGGGTCTGTTCCACCATGAGCATCGCAACAACCTTTTTTGTTATTCAAAACATTTTTGTAAAATACCTCTAAATTATTAATGTTTGAACTTTTAACATATTCCTTAGGAAGTTGGCAGTATTTACCTGATTCAAAAATTATTTCTTTCTCAAAAATTCTGACAGATGGGAAACTCAATTTCATTTTACGCTAGTTTAATAAACTCAAAATATTACTCACTATTGAAAGATAAGTATCAACACTGTCAATTACTTTAGAATTATCAGTTACTTTATTTAATTTTCTCATTGCTTTATCCTTGTCTTGACCATATAAATCAACAATTTCTTTGATTTTATTAAAGGTTTCAGCATTTGTTATCTCTTTAGCAATCAAATTTCGTTCAATTTCAAAGTGAAATTTTGGTGAAAATGCTTTTTTAATTGCAGCATCCAGTTTGGCTTTAAAATCAAGATATTCTAAATCTTTACCAATTACAAAATCAGCCAAATCCGCAATCTCTTTAAATTTTGTAATTGACCAATCAGCACCAGTAAAAACTATAATAACTAAGTGCGGATATTCATTTTTTAAATAACTAAGTATTCCCCAACCTTCCTTTTTCCCTGCAATATTTTTCCCAACGCCTTGAATATCTAATACAAGTACATTGTATTTTTTCCTTATAAAACTATCAATTTCATCAATGTCAGGATATTTTGTAATATTATAACCGTCTTTTTGAAGTTTCTCAATTAATGGAACTTCTTCATCATCAACGACAGCGATTCTTGCTTTAAATTTAATCTTTTCAAATTGCTCATATGGAATTTCTGAAATTCTTTTTTCTTTTCTTCCAAAATTAAAGTTTAGATTAAATAGTCCCATAATTTTTATATTTGTTAATTATCAGATGTGCAGGATTTTTCTTTTGCTTGGCGCTAACGTTTTGTATATGCAAAGTAGGCGATTGCGGGCTTCAAACTTATCAAACCGTTACGATTTTGAAGCGGGCTACAACCGTTGAATTTACTACTATCTCGCCTATTTTGTATATACATTGTTGGGCACTGTTGTTAATATAATTCAATATCCTCTGACATATTTATTAAATATTTTCCAATCTGGTCAAATAAATCCTCAATAGGTAAATTTGAAACAGACATTATCAATTCCTCTAATTCCGATACCCAAAGAATTCCTTGTCTTGGGTTGTAAAATTCAACATTTATTATTTTTTTGGGATGATTAGACAACCAATTTAATGCACAATAAGTAATTATTTGTTTTATATCAGATGATAAAATACCTCTTTCACCAGCTTTAATTTCCACAAGTGTTTCATTATAAAAAATATCACCTTGACAACTTTCCATAATCCCACAACCCGAAAATTGAGGATAAAATTCAGCTGACTTGCCTTTATAACGCCTTACCAGTCTTTCGCACTGTCTTTGAATTATTTTCGTATATTCTTCAGATAAAATGTAAGACTCAATGTTATTGCGAGGATAGTTTGCTGCTATTTTTTTTGCTTCAACAAAAGCTTTCTCAATATCACTGTCGTTTTTTTCAATTACATTCTTAAACAATGTAAAAGCAATTATATTATTTATAGAACGATGAATAGTATCATCACCCAGTTCTATTGGATATTCCAATCGCTCAACAAGTCCTTTGTTTAATGAACTGACATAATCGCTTATCCATGGAGCATGTTCAGTCCAAAATGATGTATAACCTCGGGAAAAACTTACTTCTGAAATCATAATGGTAGTATCCATGAATTTTGAGACGGTTGTTTTGAAGCTATCCAATCTCTTAATATTATTTCTAAATCTAAAAATTGTTCTTTTGTATTGTCTCTCCAATGCTTTCCTTCATCACCAAGAAAGTATGATGAAGCAATAAAGGCTCTACGTTCCCATTTTGATAATGTTGAAAAGTTTGCTTTTATATCTGACAACCAATAGTGATTATTCAAATTTGTCATGGAATACAGACAATTTGATTTAACCAAAGCTGATGGCCGAGAGTTTAATTGGTCTATTGCTTGTATTGTGTTTTCTGAATTTACTAAAGAAAGAATTCGTGCTACATATGAGGCATTATTATCAGTATGAATTAAATAAGAATCATTTTCAACTAAATTACAAAGAGTATTTATAAAAATACCTATTGCATTCACGTCACAATCAAGTAGCTTTTTATTTGCCAATTGCATAACAGAAGGGAAAATTGGATAAAGCATTTCAAGATTTGAACTTATAACATTAAAAGCCAAACTAAGAGATGGATTATCTAGGTGTGAAACTGCACTTAATAGTTGTTTGCCAAATGCTTGATGTATTTTACTTTTCTTGACTTCTGATTTAATTAATGAAACAATATCAAATTGAGCTAATCTTTCTTTAAGTTCATTATAATCTTGGTCAGCCGTTGATGAGTATGGGTCATAATGAATATGTAGTCTTAGAAATGAGGCTCTTTCTTTGTTGGCTTCTCCCTCTTCACCTTCTAATGTAGCTTTTGCATGAGACATGAATTCAGAAGTTGATTGAACCTGTGTCTTATTTTTTTGTAAAGCTAAACCTTCATTCTTTAAAAGGAATTCAGCACACCAGTTTAGTTTTCGAAAAGCATCTTCTTTTGAATCCGCAAATACAATATAATCATCGACAAATCTACAAAACTGAATTCTTTTACTTTTCATTACTTGGTCCATCGAATTAAGTAATACTTCGGCTAAAATCCGAGATGCATTACCACCAATTGGTAAGCCATAAGAGACATTAACTGAGATATCTTGAAGAATTTTCATAATCCTTTTTATAATATCCTTATCTGCATTTGTCCTTTGTAATGCATTTTCCAGGCGATGATGATAAACCCGATTATAAAAATCAGAA
>DMBU01000196.1 GCA_003446015.1 Bacteroidales bacterium
TGCGTGTAGCTTCCTACGTTAGGCGATATGCTAAGAGAGTCCCTCCAAGATAACAAACAAAATAAGAATGGAAAACAAAAAATGGTTGACATATTGGAAGAAAAGCTTATCTGACTCACTAAAATCAGACATAGATATTGAGAAACTTCAACATTTTGAAATAGAAAAATTCAAAATAGAAAGTCAAATAATTTCTGAACTTGAGAAAGTAAATAAACTTATCGACTTTGAAGAAAGCCGAATAAATAAGAAGAAAGGAATTCCTAATAAAGAAAGTAAAAATTGGATTTCGTTAAACGAACTTCAAATTATCATTTCTCCAATAAAAATCAAACCGACTACAGAGAATTTAGTATTGTTGAAAGACAAAAAACCAAAATTCCCATTTTGGTTTTTTGCACAAATTGATAGAAACGGGAAGCTACAAATACCCGAAGAAACTTTTCCAGTTTTTCAAAGAAAATATTTAGAACCTCTTGCTGATGAAAGAACGGAATTTATTTTCGGCTCAGTAGAAAATATAGACAAGGCTACTGCTATTGGAAAAGAAGAATACGAAAATTATTCAGAGTATATTAAATACTTGAAAGATGTATTTAATAAAGCTATAAATCAAGAAATTGAAAGCTATTCAATACAAGGTTATGAAACCATAAATAATGCAATTATATTATTACCAGATGAAGATATAAACGCTGCTATTGGAATAATTCAGCTTTATGAAAAGTTGCTGAAAGAAAGAAATATTCCTGAATTATTAAAGTCATTCATTACCTTACAAAATGAAAATCAAAAAATTCCATTAGGAGTACCTGATTTAATAAATTCAAATTCATTGCATTTAGGACAAATGGGATTTGATTTTCCCATTTCAATTTCCCAAAGAAAAAGTCTTTACACATATTTACAAGGAAATGAAAAAGTTTTTGCTGTAAATGGACCTCCAGGGACAGGGAAAACTACTTTATTACAAAGTATTGTTGCTAACAAATTTGTTGAAAGTGCAATAATTGGAAATAATGCACCAATAATACTTGCCTGTTCGACGAATAACCAAGCCGTAACTAATATAATTGATAGTTTCTCAAAATCAAATACGAAAACAGGGAAATTGCAGGGAAGGTGGTTGACTGAAATTGAAGGTTATGCAACTTACTTACCAGCAAATGGCAAAACCGAAGCTGAATTAAAAGGTGTTAACTACAAAAAACAGAATGGCGAAGGACTATTTAATAAAGTAGAGAATTATGATTTTTTACAAAAAGCAAAAACTTATTTCACTGAAAAAAGTACATCATATTTCGGCACACAGATTATAAATATAAAGGAAGCTACTAAAAAACTGCAAAAGGAAATTGCACAAATACAATTAATTCTAAAAGAAGCCACATTGAAATGGGTTGAATATGTAAAAGTTGAAAAGATATTTTCAACAAAGTATTTAATCGCAAATTCAGATGCCAAAAATTATTATTACAGTAGCATTTTAAATGAAGTTTCTTTTAAAGTTGATATTGAAAACTTAAATAGAATTGAAGAAAAAATCATACTTTATTTTAATAATGAGCCATTCTTTAGGAAAGTATTTTGTTTTCTTGGCTTAAAATCTGCAATAAAAAATAGAGCATCTGAAATTAAAATAATCTTAAGAGATTCGTTAATTGAGGTTTCAGATGGGTTTGTTTTTACAAAAAGCAACATTCTTGAAAAAGTGGATGCTAAAATAAAAATGGCAAAAACTATAATTGAGAAAATCCATAATTGGAAAACTTGGAAAACTCAAAATTCAATAAAGGGTAATCCTCCAAAAACTGAAGAAGAGTATTGGGATTTTGAATTATTGAAAATCAAAAATAATTCAGAACCAAATTGTTTTTATGACGAATTAGATGTTTCATTCAGACATAAAGCTTTTCAATTAGCATTACATTATTGGGAAGGAGAATATTTAATAAAACTTGAGAGTGACTTATCAGATGTAAATTTTGACAGTAAAGGTGAAGATGCAGTAAAAAATAGATGGCAAAGACAAGCAATGCTAACACCTTGCTTTGTTAGTACATTTTATATGGCTCCGAAATTTTTTAGTTCATTTAAGTTTTTCAAAAAAGGGGAAGATGGGAAAAATATTTTTGATACTACTCCGCTTTTTGATTTCATAGATTTGTTAATTGTAGATGAAGCAGGACAAGTTTCACCAGATGTTGGCATTGCAACCTTTGCACTTGCTAAACAAGCTGTTGTTGTTGGCGATGTTAAACAAATTGAACCAGTTTGGAATATTACAAACAAAATTGACATCGGGAATTTGAAGAAATGCGAGCTAATTAAAAGCTATGAAGATATAATTTATGAAAAAGATTTTGACCCCAAAGGTTTTCTTTCTTCAACAGGTAGCATAATGAAAATGGCTCAAAATGCTTGCAACTTTAAAGAAAAAGGAATAGCTGTAAAGGGGGTTATGTTAGTTGAGCATAGAAGATGCTACAATGAAATTATTAATTATTGCAATGTTTTGGCATACAATGGACAACTTGTTCCTCTAAGAGGTAAGGCGAAAAGCGATTTGCTATTTCCACCTATGTATTGCATTCATGTTGAAGGGAACTCAACAACTTCAAATACAAGCCGACACAATCAAAATGAAGTCAATGCAATTGTAAATTGGCTTCTAAAAAATAGAAAGGCAATAGAGGATAGATATGGTAAACTTGAGAATGCAGTTGGAATAATTACACCTTTTGTAGGACAGAAAAACAGTTTAAGATACGCATTAAAAAATGCGGGATTTGATATAGACACTTTAAAATTAGGAACAGTTCACACTTTACAAGGAGCTGAAAGACCGATAATTTTATTTTCAATGGTTTATGGCAAAGGAGATTCAGGAACTATGTTTTTTGATAGGGATAATAAACCAAATATGTTAAATGTCGCAGTATCAAGAGCAAAGGACAACTTTATAGTATTTGCTAACACTGAAATATTAGATAAAAAAGCAAGAACTCCATCAGGAATATTATCGAACCATTTGACATATGAAAAATAAAGCACAATCGCCTAACAAGCGGTCATACGCCATATGGGTTTCATTGATAAGGCAAGAGCATCACTCGCTGGCAAGGTTTGTAACGGGGGATAGGTTCGCCTCCACGGCATCCCATACGTCGCATACCGCCATCCGTCAGACTGTCTAAAAACC
>DMBU01000123.1 GCA_003446015.1 Bacteroidales bacterium
GCTGGCAGGCGGACTGCCGTTAGCAACAAGGCGTGGGAAAAGCAAATTACAAACATGGCAAAGACTATAAATTTGAATTAGCTTGGATGACGATAATATGTGAAAGATGTAAGTTTTCCCAAAAATTATGTAATGCTTTTCTTCATTGCTTTACACATCTTTGTATAATAATAAATTATTCGACAAACTATTGTAGCTATTGGTAAAACATTATATCAGGCTTAAACAATAGAGTATTAATGGGCGGAAGCCTTAAAAAATTAAAATAATAATAATAATAATAATAATAATATGCCAGCATTTGGATCAGCCTTTTCGGGTTTAACAATAGACAAAAAGCTCACAGATGCGGAGCTTATTAGAGCAATACGTTTTATGGTTGCTGCAGAGTATGAAGCTACACAGTTGTATATGCAACTTGCTGAAGCAACTGACAATAAACTCGCAATAGCGGTTCTTAAAGATATTGCTGATGAAGAGCGTGTGCATGCCGGAGAGTTTTTACGATTGCTCTATGAACTTGCCCCTGATGAACCAAAGTTATATGCCGAGGGAGATAAAGAAGTAGCTGAAATAATAAGAAAGATGAAATAATGAATAAATTAAAATTAGTAATAACTCTAATTGCATTCGTATTTTCCGGATGGCAACACACACTTATTGCACAATCACAAAAAATAACGCAAAATCAAATTAATAATAATACTAAAAACTTGGACAACATGAGTATAGAAAATAAATTCGAATTTAAAATATTACCTTATGGTTATGATGCACTTGAGCCATTTATTGATAAGCAAACAGTGGAAATTCATTATAGCAAACACCATAAGGCTTATTATGACAACTTCGTAAATGCCATTAAAGGCACAGAAATGGAAACGATGGATATAACAGATATTTTCAAAAATATAAGCAAATATCCGGCAGCAGTAAGAAACAATGGTGGTGGTTATTTTAATCACACTTTTTATTGGGAAGGAATGAAAGCTTCTGGAGGTGGCTTACCAACCGGAAAACTATCAGATGCCATTACAAAATCATTTACGTCCTTTGATGAGTTTAAAAAACAATTTTCAGAAGCAGGCAAAACAAGATTTGGCAGTGGTTGGGCTTGGTTGAGTATTGATAATAAAGGAATTCTGTTTATTAGTTCAACTCAAAATCAAGATAATCCGTTGATGGATATTTCAGAAAAAAAGGGAATTCCATTGCTTACAATGGATGTTTGGGAACATGCATATTATCTGAAATATCAGAATAAAAGAGTAGATTATATTGATGCATTTTGGAATGTTGTAAATTGGGAAGAAGTTGCTAAAAGATATGAAAATGCTTTAATTCAAGTAACAAACAATTAATATACGTAATTATGAATAAAATTGCTATTATTTTGGGAAGCACACGACCTGGTCGCAATGGTAAAGCTGTAGCCGAATGGGTAAATGAAATTGCTCAAAAACGCAGTGATGCAACATTTGAATTGATAGATATATCAGATTATAATCTTCCGCTTTTAGATGAACCAATACCGGCATCTCAAGGAAAATATTCTAAAGAACATACCAAGAAATGGGCAGCAAAAATTGATATGTTTGATGGTTTCATTTTTGTAACTGCTGAATATAATCACAGCATACCCGGAGCACTCAAAAACGCCATTGATTTCTTATTTAAAGAATGGAATAATAAATCCGCAGGTTTTGTTGGATATGGTAGCATTGGTGGTGCAAGAGCAGTAGAACATTTACGTGTAGTTATGGGGGAGCTGATGGTAGCCGATGTACGAGCTCAAGTTATGCTTTCGTTGCATAGTGATTTTATAAACTTTAGTGAATTTAATCCAAATCCAATACACGTGCAAGAAGTAAACACAATGTTGGATCAAGTCATTTTATGGAGTAAAGCTTTGAAAAAAATACGAGAATAAAAAACATTATGGAAAAGAAAAAATTAACAACAGCAAGTGGAAGACCTTACGTTGAGTTTGACAATTCGCAATCTGTTGGTAACCGAGGACCAATTTTGTTACAAGATTATTTTCTGCACGAAGATATGGCACATTTTAACCGAGAACGTATTCCTGAAAGAGTTGTTCACGCAAAGGGAACAGGTGCATTCGGCACATTTACAGTAACCAATGACATTACACAATACACGAAAGCGAAAATATTTTCAAAAATTGGCAAGCAAACAAAATTATTTGCTCGTTTTTCCATTGTTGGAGGCGAAAAAGGAGGAGCTGATAGTGAACGTGATCCACGTGGTTTTGCAGTAAAGTTTTATACCGAAGATGGCAATTGGGATTTAGCAGGAAATAATACGCCGGTATTTTTTATAAAAGATCCAAAAAAATTCTCACATTTCATACACACACAAAAACGAGATCCAAAAACAAATTGTAAAAGTTCAACTATGATGTGGGATTTTTTTAGTTTGAACCCCGAAAGTTTACATCAGGTAATCATTCTAATGAGCGACAGAGGAACTCCGTTTTCATATCGACATATGCATGGTTTTGGTAGTCATACCTTTTCGCTTTTCAATAAAAACAATGAACGGATATGGGTTAAATTTCATTTTATAACATTACAGGGCGTGAAAAATTTCACCGAAAAAGAAGCAAATGAAATGAAAGGAATTGATCTTGATCAAGCACAACGTGATATGGTGGAAGCCATTGCCAAAAATGATTTTCCAAAGTGGGCTTTAAAAATTCAGGTAATGACCGATGAACAGGCAAAAACCTTTAAATGGAATCCGTTTGATATCACTAAAGTATGGTTCCATAAAGACTTTCCATTGATTGACGTGGGCATCATGGAACTGAATAAAATTCCGGAAAATTATTTTCGTGATGTAGAACAAGCTGCATTTGACCCGGCCCATGTTGTTGACGGCATTGGTTATTCACCCGATAAACTGCTACAAGGACGTTTACTTTCTTATCCCGATGCACAGCGTTATCGTTTAGGGGTGAACTATGAGCAAATTCCTGTAAACCAATGTCCTTACGGTCATTCAAATTACCAGCGTGATGGGCTCATGCAGGTTGGAGATAATGGAGGTGCCAATCCGAATTATCGCCCCAATAGTTTTGATGATATTGTTGTTGATGAAAGTTATAAAGAACCGCCAATGCAATTAGATTCAAGTATTGCCGATTGGTTTGACCGCAACGAAAATGATGATGATCATTTCACACAGCCGGGTTTGTTGTATAGCAAGGTTTTGAGCGAAAAAGATAAGGAAAATCTTGTAAGCAATATTGTAAGTTCAATGAGTAGTATTTGTGGCGAAAAGAAAGATGAAATTATTAACAGACAACTATCTCATTTTTTTCGTGCCAATAAACATTTAGGAATGGCAGTTGCAAAAGGATTGGGAATTTCTATTAGTTTATAGGTTGATAGGTTGATAGGTTGATAGGTTGATTGGTTGATTGGTTGATAGGTTGATAGGTTGATAGGTT
>DMBU01000126.1 GCA_003446015.1 Bacteroidales bacterium
GTTTCACTCGGTTCAGGTTTCAAGTTTTTATCTTGATACTCTGTACTCAAATCTAATAGCTATTTTTTATATAATTCTGTTCCCAATGATTCTGGTTCTGTTCTTAGAAGAGGACTTTTTAAATCATCTGTTCCCGTTTGCATTCCTGCATCTGGTTCTATTGTTCCTTCAGGAGTTGTTCGGATAGGAAACTTAAATCGTTTGATTTTTTTGTTTCGGAATTTGACTGACCACATAATTGAATCAGTGCTTCGGAGTGGTTGTACAACTGCTCCAAGAGGCATAAAATCTGCATATCCGCGAACTTCAATTGCCTGAGTTGGGCAAATTTTTACACAGCTATAGCATTCCCAGCACATATCGACTGCACGATTGTATGCTTTGTTCTTTTCTTTATCCAGAACCATTAAGTCGTTTGGACATATATATTGACAAGCAGTTTTATCTTGAGCTTTACATCCGTCACACTTCTCGGTTATCACGAAACTAGGCATAGTTTAGGTTGTTTTTGAGGTTAATTCACAAACATAATAAAATTATTCAACTATAATAAGGCTTTGCTAATGAAGTGAAAGCATTCGAATAATTGTTGATATTAAAATATTGGATATCTGACAATTATTTAATTTTTTGAATTCAGCGTGTTGAAAAATCCTCTTTATTTAAAATCAATATAAAGAAATAGTGCATTGCAAAAAAAGGTGGTTCGAAAGGGAAAGTTTGTCGACCTCCAAATAAAATGTAATGATTTGGATAGGCTCATTTACCAGATTTTTAGAGATGAATTGGAAATACTTGCAGCCTAAAAAAGCTGCAAGTATAATTATGGCAATCATTCTGTTTTATCTTCAGCAAGCTTATTCTCTAAAGCCTCTTTAAATAAATTTGGTAAGCGTTTTTTATAAGCTATTACAAATATTCCAACTGAATACAGAGCAATATTAAAAATACTTACAGAGAAAATTCCTATAGAGAAAATTCCAATTGAAAAGATTCCTGCTGAAAATTTTCCAGCAGCAAAAACACCCAAAGCAAAATCTCCTGCTGCAAAATAACCGTAAGCATATTCACGGGCACTTAATACATTAGCTTGTCCATTAAAATATAAGATAGCACCAATAACAATTAAAATAAAAGCTAATGCGATAATCCATAATTTTTTCATTTTTTTCATTTTTAAATTGGTTAATAATTGATTTATAATATTTTATTTCTGTGATAAGTTGGGAGAGCCGATAAGAGAGTTAATTTTTTGTATCAAAATCTCAGTAAATTTGATCGCTGATTCCAGATGTTTACCTTCATAAATCCACAATTCTTTTGGCTCAGTTGCATTTTTATATACTGTTTCACCCTGTGCAAAAGGAACTGAAGAGTCTTCTTTGCTATGAATAAATAGCTTAGGAAGATTATTAATTTCTTTAATATCATTTTTAGCCGAATAAGGGGAGGTTACATATTGAGCAATCATGGCTTTTTGTTCCTCTGGAGCAGATAGTAAAGCCATATCGGTAAAGGAACTTATTGTACCATCGAGAATTAAACCTGAGATTTTACCCTGATTATCCTTAGCTATTTTTGTTGCTATTTGTGTCCCCATTGATGCTCCGTAAATAATTATTGGTATATTTTTAAATTCGTCTTTTTGAATGATTTCATTAAAAATTATTTGTGCATCGTTGGCAATATTAAGGTGTGTTGGTTTGCCTGTTGACTTTCCATAGCCTCTAAAATCAACTGCAAAAACTTGAAACCCTGCTTTAACAAGCTGGTTTGTAATAAAAGTATAGGTTGAAATGTTTCCTCCTGCACCATGATAAAATAGAATAGTAGCTTTAGGTTCACTTTTTGGTTTAAAAAGAATTGTGTTTAATGTATCATTTTCGGTTTTAAAATTGAATTCTTCAAAATCGACATTTTCAATTTGATTCCATTCTTTAGATGGAAAATAAAAACGATCATCAAATTGAGCTGAGATCGTTAAGGTGATCATTAAATTAATAAGCACTACTAAAATTGGTTTTTTCATCTTTTTTAAAATTAAGTTTAACATTGTTTTATTCTGACCATGCAAGTGTAAGATGAAAATCAGTTGTAGCAATAGATTTGGGATATTCGACAAGCTTTTGTGATGGATGGATAAGCTGTGTGACGAAATACAATTAGGAGTGATAAAATGCAACTAATTTTGAGGTTTGTAAATGAATAATTTTAGGATGAAGTATCCCAAAGTTCATCGTGAAGCACTAAATAGAAAATTATTAATAAGTCCTTTGTGCTTCCTTTGTGAATTTTAATTTGAGTGCTTTTGTGGTAAAAAAATAAGACTTTTAAAATAGGTATTTAATGAATTTTATTTTATTTGATTACGAACCATATCGACATAGTTTCTGGAAACAGGTATTTCATAATCGCAGTTTTCAAGATTTAGTATTAATCCCTGGGAGTTTCCTTTTGCAATGGAAATTTTAGTGGTGTTCACAATAAAAGCTCTGTGGCATTGAATTACCTCTGGTGAATCAATAAAAAAATCTAATGATCGTTTTAAAGTGCTTCGAAAAGTTTTACGTGCAATTTTATTCTCTTTAATCAAATACAATTCTACATAGTTGCCCGATGATTCAATAAAATAAAAATCGTTTACATCGAATTCTACAAAATCTTTATCGTTATCGGCAAAAAAATGTATAAGTTTATTTTGATTGAGGTCAGTTTTCTCACTATTTAAGTTTTTATTTAGCTCACTTGCTGATTCTAAATTCTTTCGCAATAAATATTTTTGTTTGGTAATAATTAGCATAGTAATTGGAATTACACCAACTGTAAACGTAATTGATTGAAATTGAATAAAAAACCGGAAATTAAATTGAAAATAATTGATGAAATAATTTGTATAAAAAGCGTTTCCCAGTCCAATTGAGAAAATTATCCATAATAGCCAAGCGAATTCTTTTCCAATAGTCCAGTTTCTTTCATTAAATGTCTTTGGAAAAATCCTTTCAATAATGATAAGGTTTATTACTAATGTAAAAAATGTAACTAAACCATAACTCAATAATATGATGTATTTATTATGACCTTTCATTAGATTTATTCCAAAAGGTTGAAATACAATCAGAAAAAGAGAAACGAAAAGACTAATTAGAATAATTAGCTTCCATTTAGAATCTGCTTTTGGAAAGGGTTGATTAAGGTATTTTTTTAACTTCATTTTATGATAATTATATTGTGAAGATAATGAAAATTGACCTTTTACAACAAAAAAAAGCCCGGCAATAATATACAGGACTTTCTTTATCGAGCTTAAAAATATAAACTATTCGTATCGCAATGAATTTGCAGGATTATCTCGTGCCGTTTTTGCAGATTGATAAAAAACAGTTATCATACTAAAAACCGAAATAACAACAACGGGAATAATAAATATCCAAACGGTTAAATCCATTCGGTTTGCAAAATTCTCTAACCATTTATGTAAAGCATAATAAATAATAGGAACAGCAAGCACAAATGATATCAATAGTAAATAAATATAATTTCTTGTTAACAGAACCAAAATCTTGTGAATGCTGGCTCCAAGAACTTTTCTTATCCCAATTTCCTTTCTGCGTTGTGCTGCCGAAAAAGCTGATAAACTTAAAATTCCTAATGAAGTAATAAAAAGTGCCACAATAGAAAATACTCCAAAAACTTCACCAAATTGTACTTCTGATTTATATTGAGTTTTGTAAAAATCTTCTAAATAAAAATAATCAAACGGATTACCAGGAAAGAAACTTTTATACTGATTCTCAATTTTCATTTGAATCTCTTTTAGATTTTCAGTGTTAGAGAGTTTAACGGAAAAATATCCATCGTATCGCTGAGCCAGACTAAAAATTTGAGGTTCAAAATCTAATCGCGGCGATTCCTGGTGGAAATTTTCAATAACTCCAATAATGGTATTTTCGTCTCGCAAATAAATTTTTTCATTGATAGCATCTTCAGGTTTCTCAAAACCCAGTAGTTCCGACGCTGCAAGGTTTATAATTACAGCATCACCATCGGAATTATAATCATTTTTAAAATTTCTACCTACGATAAAAACATTGGAATATACATTCGTAAAGTTATGATCTACATCAGTTACACGGTAATTTTTTCCAGCCGTAGATTCATCATTTATTCGGCGCACACCTCCACGGTTAAACATATTGTGCATTCCGGGTATTACAGATGAATACGAAACATTTTTTACAAAAGGATATTTCTGTAGCTCTTCCTTAAATGCTCTTCGTTGATTAATAATATCCTGTCCACCGATACGAGGTGTTTGAATAACCAATATATCAGACTTATTTAGCCCAACTTCTTTTGATTTAAGAAATTGTAGCTGTTGATATACCGCAATGGTTCCTGCAATTAAAATGGTAGCCATAAAAAACTGGAAAACAACCAGAGCTTGACGAAGAAATACAGCCCGTTTTGAACCGGTAAATCCTGAGCGTAAGGTAGCTACAATCTTTTTCGATAAAATCCCCCAGATTGGATAAGAACCTGCTAACAAAGTGCCAACAAAGAATATAATTCCAACATTTTGCCATAACCAGATTTTTTCCCAGACCGGATAGTTCATTGGAACATTAGTTAAACGTGAAAACAAAGGATATAAGCTTTCCATAAGTACAAAAGCCAGAAGCAAAGCTATAGAGTTTATAATGAATGATTCAAGTAAGAATTGTTTAATGAGTTGTTTTGATGTACCTCCTAAAACTTTTCGTAAACTTATTTCTGATGATCTTTTTATGGAGCTGATTGTTAATAAATTAACAAAATTTATCCAGGCGATTAAGATAATAAACCACGAAATAATGTTTAAGAAGATAACAGAATTTTTATTTCCATTGGCTTTTAATTCGTGCATGTAATGCGATGTAAGATGAATATCGGACACTAGTTGAAGTTTATAACCAATTTTAAGTTTATAGGTTTCCATAAATTCACCTAACTCTTCTTCTATTAATTTTTCTATCTTTTCATTGACTTTCCGATAGTCAGCACCTTCTTCAAGTCTTGCATAGGTATAAAATCCACTGAACATCCAGCCGTATAGCTTTAATCGTTCACCCAGTTGATTTTCCAAATTAATATACGAAAGCAGAAAGTCTGCATCAAAGTGCATATTGGAAGGTTTGTTTTTAAAAATTCCAACAATTTTAAACTCGTGTGTTCCATTAAAGCTTAGTGTTTTCCCCAGAGCGGTATCTTTTCCAAAATATTTTGTGGCAGCTTTTTCCGATAAGAGCATCGTGTTGGGTTCATAAAGCAAACTATCGTTCGATTGATTTAGTATTTCGTACGAAAAAAGCTTTAAAAAATTGGGTTCTGCCCACAACATCTTATCTTCTCTAAACGAGATATCACCTTTTGATAAAACACCGTCCACCTTATTAGCTCTCGCAAAGGATAAAACTTCAGGAATCTGATCGGTAATAGCAGGGCCAACATTAGGACTTGCTGAGGCAAATTGAACCTTTTCTCCGGTTTCTGATACTCGTTCATATAATACACGATAAAGCTGATCAATATTTTCAACACTCTGATCATATCCTTTCTCATAATTTACATAAATAGTGATAAGCAAACAGGCAGCAATACCAATAGCTAACCCAATGATGTTTATAACCGAAAAAAATTTATTTTTAAGTAAATTTCTAAATGCTGTTATAAAGTAATTCTTTATCATAATGTATTTATTTTAAAATTTCTCCAACATTACTCAAAAAGTAAGCCATTGGTTGTATATTTATGGCTATTAGTATTTTATATGTTTCTGTAAATTTGGGTTTGTGTTACAAAAGCGAACAGTATTGTACGTTTTTGTGAATTAATTAACAATCAAAGTAGAACTAATATTCAAAAAAAATCCCGGGTCAGGCCCGGGATCATAATTATCATTTATTTTAATGTGCAATTATTCGTGATTATTTGTATAATCCGTTATGATTTGATTTCTTAATTCTAAGAACATTTGTATAACATCGCCCATTAAACTATTTGAATAGTTTGTTAAATATTCTTGTGCAGCTTTTGGATTCTTTTTGTAAAGTTTCATCGCTTCATCTTCAATTGCTTTTTGGTTTTCAAACATCTTTGTTTCAAATGGATTTCGAACTTTCCGAACATCTTCTGCAATAGGCTGGAATTTCAAATTAGCTAAATTATCAACAAAATCGATTGCCCAACGGGCCGATTTTTCATCGTACTTATTAGGATCGTATAATTGATAACTTTCATGAGTTGATAGATTTCCTGCATAAATAGGCACGTATGGACTAAAATATGGATTATCCAGATAAACCCAGTAAACACCACCAATTTCGTTTGGTAACCAACCGCGAAGCTGAAGCACCATACCATAATGTCCACGGTGGCGTGCAACAGGTCGGCGATAGGTAATATTTAAAAGTTTTCTTAAATCGCTTCCAGGAAATGGTGTTGCCAAAGGACTTTTTTCATAAGCTCCTTTTCCATCTGGAACTAACCAATTTGGGTCGTAAGTCATATCATAAATCGTTCCTTCGTATGTTGAACGTTGAAAAGCAATAACATCTTGTACCGATATTTTTTTCTCAGGTTTTACCGAAAACGGATAAATCGATAATGGTTCAACATCCTGAAAATATGGTTGAATTCCTTTATATGGATTTCCATCCTGCATTCTGTCAGGCCATTGTTTTAGGTTTGGTACAAATGTTTGATGAAACAACCAGAATCTGCTCGTTGCATACTCAACTGTTACTTGAGGGGCATAAGTTTCTTGCCATATAAAAGGCATTCCTGAATCTGGATCGTACCAACCACGATCAATAGCTTCTTGCATGTAATTTTCTGACACTATGAAATTATCTTTGTCATTAGCATCAATTTGTTTAATGATACTCCAGTTAGGAATCATGGTAGCCTGATCTTCAGGTAATCGTTGTGCAGCCCAAATAGCACCTGGCTTACCACTTTCGGGATCCCAGTTTTTGCCAACTCCGAATACTTCAAAAACCCAAATTTCTTCTGTATCGGCAATAACAAGTGTTTCGGAACCATCACCACTTGAAGGGACGAATCCGTATTTTGTCATTAAATCACCAATAAACTGAACTGCTTCACGAGCATTTTTATAACGTTGCAATGCAAAAATCTGTGCCTGCTCAATGGACATGATTTGTTTTCCTTCTCCTTGCATACAAATTAGTTCTTTGCGCTGCGCGGTAGTACTTTCTGCAATTCCAAGCTGGTATTCGTTTACATGGGAGTAAGCGGACTGAAAATATTTAAATGTTTTTTCAACCTGTGGAATATAACCTAAGATAATTCCATCGTCATTCAAGGCACGATCAGCATCTTGAATTCCCCAGTAAACCGGAGCTTTTTCACCGGGTTTAAATGTTTGTGCAGGAACTACAAATATCCTGGAATCGGGTCCGGTATCGGTATGCGATATGATATTTGAACCATCGGCAGAAGCTTTTTTACCTACAGCAATTATTGTGCAGGCCATTAAATTTAACTGATACCCTAAAATAAGGATGATTAGAATTGATAATACTTTTTTTAACATATGATTTTTAATTTGATGTACGCTATAAATATAAAAAGAATAACTAAATTTTTTTACAATGCTTTTGGATATGAAAGTTTAATTCCTGATTGCCATGATTTTTATTATTAAACTTTTATCTTTTATCTTGATTTATAATTCTTCATGCTCTGTTCTCCTTATTATTTCATTTTGAAGATCTTCTCCCAAATCGTTAAAATAATCGCTATATCCTGCAACACGAACAATTAAATCGGTGTGTTTCTCAGGGTGTTTTTGTGCATCTCTTAATGTCTTTGCATTTACCACATTAAACTGAATATGATGTCCATCCATTCTGAAATAGCTTCTAACTAACTGAGAAAGTTTTACAATGCTCTGATCATCTTTAAAAAATGAAGGCGAAAATTTTTGA
Source organism: Bacteroidales bacterium (assembly GCA_003446015.1). Lineage (GTDB taxonomy): Bacteria > Bacteroidota > Bacteroidia > Bacteroidales > UBA12077 > UBA12077. The sequence continues at coordinate 7,989 of DMBU01000126.1, forward strand.
TTCAGCAATGTTCCACCGGTTTTTAAGTGATCAATTTTTGCTGCTGATTTTAATACTGCAGTAGGTCCTTTTTTATCGGCTCCCTGAAATGGACTAATTCCTTCAGATAATGGTTCAAATGCTTTTCGTCCATCTGCTGTGGCTTTTATTACACTTCCAAAATAAACATGACTGGTAGTTGGTAACATGTTGATCCTGAATTTTCCTCCACGGAATGTTGGTATGTTATTTATTGCATCATAAAAGATATTGAAAACTTCAACTGCCAATGAATCTGCATAATCATCATCATTTCCATATTTTGGAGTTTCGTAAATCAGATCATGACGGAGCTGGTCGTATCCTTCAAAATTTACTCTCATAGCTTTTAAAAGTTCATCCATTGATATGTTTTTATGATCAAATACATGATACTTTATTGAAGTTAAACTGTCTGTAATACTACCTAATCCAACTCCCTGAACATAACTTGTATTGTAACGGGCTCCCCCCGAGTTATAATCAACTCCATTTGAAATGCAATCTTCGATAATCAGAGATAAAAAGGGAACAGGAAGCTCCTCGGCATACAGTTTCTCAATAATATTATTCCCTTTCAGTTTAATATCTGCAAAATAATTTAACTGCTTTTTGTATGCGTTTAAAAGTTCATCGATAGATTTGAAGTTTCTGGGATCGCCCGTTTTTATCCCAATCTCTTTTCCTGTTCTGGGATCAATACCATTATTTAAAGTAATTTCCAGTATTTTATTTAAGTTAAAATATCCGGTAAGAATATAGCTTTCAGTACCAAAAGCTCCGGTTTCGACACAACCACTGGCTCCTCCATTTCTAGCATCTATTAGATCTTTTCCCTGATTTACCAATTCTTTTATTATGGCATCAGTATTAAAAATGGAAGGTTGACCGAATCCTGTTTTTGTAATCTTAATGGCCCGTTCAATAAAACTGTCAGGATTTTTTTTGCTTAACTGAACCATGGAGCTTGGCTGAAGAATCCGCATTTCTTCAATCACATCTAAAATAATGTAAGTAAGTTCGTTTACAGCATCGGAGCCATCTTCTTTTACTCCTCCTAAGTTAATTAATGAAAAATCTGTGTATGTGTTGCTTTCCAATGCTGTTACTCCCATTTTTGGAGGCGAAGGATGATTGTTAAATTTTACCCAGAATGCTTGCAATAATTCAATGGCTTTTTCTTTAGTTAAGGTACCGTTTTCAGTTTCTTTTTTATAAAAAGGATATAAGTGTTGATCCAGTCTTCCCGGATTAAACGAATCCCATGGATTTACTTCGGTAATTACTCCCAAATGAATAAACCAATAATGTTGCAACATTTCGTGAAATGTTGCAGGAGCATTTGCTGGTACTCTTCGACAAACTCTTGCCATTTCTGTAAGTTCGACTTTTCTTTTTTCGTCTTTTTCAGTTTCTGCTAATTTGTTTAGTTCATCTGCATGTCGATTAGCGAAAGTAATAATTGCTTCTGCAGCAATATTCATCGCTTTTAATTCTTCGATTTTAGCCAGATCTTTTGAATCATTAGTATTCCTGTATTTCTCAATCGATTCCTGAATTTCTTTTTTAAGGTCAAGCATTCCCTTTTGAAAAATCTTTTTGCCGGCAACAGTATGTCCGGGAGCACGCTGTTCTTGGAATTCCGTAAAAATTCCTGCTTCGTACGCAGCTTTCCATTCATCAGGTAATTGAGCAAACATTTTATCGCGTTGAGTATTCCCTTTCCAGAATGGTATAATTTCTTTTTCGTAAATGTTTTTGGTTTCGTCATCAACCCGGAACCATACTTTTGGTCTGTTGTTGAGAATATCTAAATCCTGCATGGAATGCAAACTTACCTCGGGATAGGTTGATGTTTCTTTTGGTGCAGGACCACGTTCTCCAACAATCAGTTCACCTTCATTTATACAGATATTTTTGTTTTCGAGAATATGTTTAAAAGACATTGCTCGTTTTACAGGCACTGAAACTTGTTTTGCAATTTCACTTTTATAGAATTCAGTTACCAGTATTGCTCGTTCTGGTGATAATTTATTGACAGCTGTTAAGCTTTCGTTTCTAAGTTTTTTTATTCGTTTGTTCATACTTTAGTTTCAAGTTTTATGTTGAAGGTTTAAAGTTTGTAATTCGTAATTCATAATTCGTAATTCATAATTCGTAATTTTTTATACTATCCCCCAATCCCAACTTTAAATCCTATAGATTCAAATTCTGATTTTAAGTATAACATGTCGTTATTGGATAGGGGCTTGGTATCTTTCATCTTATTTTCTTTTTTAAATCTCGTGTATTTACCTTTTGAAATATTGTGATATGGCAATAAATCAATCTGATTGATATTTTTTAAAGATTTAAGAAAGAATTTTATATCAGAGATATTCTTTTCAGTATCAGTAATTCCCGGAACTACAGGATATCGTAAAATGACATTTTTATGATTCTGATCAAGCCACTGAAGATTTTCTAATATTCCATCAACAGGCACTCCGGTATATTTTTGATGCAATTCATTGTCAATTATTTTGATATCAAAAAGAAAGCAATCTGCTAAGTTTGCAACCATTTCAATCGTTTTCTTTGATGTAAAACCGGTCGTGTCGATGCAAGTATGAATGCTTTTTTGTTTGCACAAAACAAGTATTTCTTGAAGGAATTTAGATTGCATTAATGGTTCACCTCCTGAGAAAGTAACCCCACCATTAGATTCTTCAAAGAACACCTGATCACCAAGAATGATGTCCATTAGTTCTTTACTTGTTATTTGATATCCAACTGTAACTGCTCTTTTAAATTCTTTACCATCCAATTTATTTACTTGAATAAATATTTCGAGATTTACATCCTGACTTTCAGGATTATGACACCACCAGCAATTCAAAGGACATCCTTTAAAAAATATGGTTTGTCTGATTCCCGGACCATCGTGTACTGCGAAATGCTTAATATCGAAAATGGTTGCTAACATTATTTCAATGTATTTCGAATTTTGAATATTGATTAACGAATGATGATTTTTGATTTATAACTTCTTAAATCCTAAATCGTTGATCGGTGTTATTAAATCAAATGATTATTAGGTGTAAGTTAAAAAGAATAATAATCTTTCCTGATAAAAAAAGTATAATGAAGTATAAAATACTTGTCAGCAAATCCAGCACTCGAAAAGGCCTTTGCCAAAATTGTGGTATAAATTTGTTGAATAGAATGGATTCATTTTTAACAAATGGATAATTTGTACACGTTAATTATATAGTGTTTCAAGAAATTTTGTAAAAACTATTAAATCGTTTTTATCTTTTAAATTAATACTATTCTTATTAATAAATTCTTTAATTGAATCTTTATGATTTTTAAAGTATTTATTAATTTTAGATTTTGTAGCTAATACAATTTCATCGTTGATTAATAGATAGAAATTTTCAATAATAGGTATTTCAATATCTGTTATATTATTTAAGTTACAATTCTCACCTCCCCAAATTCCTTTTCCGGTATAAAAAGATGTCTTTTTCGATACAGCCGATGTTGTGGATTCCGTGCCATAAGCTCCAGAGGGTTTATTAGATGATAATTTCGCTTTTCTGCTTAATAATACTGAAATTTTACCTGATGATACCCTTTCATATGTCTTTTTGTTTTTCCATATAAACGCTTTGCTGCCAATTTTTATTGAATCTAATTCCTCTACATTCGTAATAACTAAGATTTGAGTATTATTAATATAGCATAGATCATTATAAACAACATTGTAATTAAATTTTGATTTTGAGATTCCTTCATCATTAAAATATGCTACTCCCTCTTCAAAGGAATTAAATAAGAACATGGAATTTTCAGAAAACCTGGTATTTATATTTTCTTCCTGTGCATTCGCAATAATGATATAATTAACAAATACAGATGTAAATATAACTGCAAATTTAAATGTTTTCATATTTCCCAATAAATTAAATATATAACAAATATAATATTTTTTAAGAAAAACTATTATACTCTTTTTTCAAAATGTTTCGAATCACCCCATTCACCATATCCTATATCGTCACCGGTAATTCCAATTCGAATTTCCATGCAATTTGTGCAGTCGGCAGCTTCTTCGTTGGTGCAGGGTTTGTTTTCGTAAAGTTTATAATTATCTCTATACATACCAGGAGTAATATTGGGCATAATAATATTTGCTCCAACTTTAATTGCTTTTTCACGACCAATAGGATCAATAGCTTGCAATGCAGTTGCTGCAGCAATATTAATGTCTTTCATGATGATTCTTAAAAGTGCTATCATTTTTAGAGTTAATGTAAATCGATCGTCAATGGGCATTAGCAAATCTTTGTATTGATATAAGGGAGTATCAACATGTTCAATATACGGACCCATACCACACATATCTATATCAAAATCGCGCATAAATAAAAGATCATTAGCGAGATCTTCATAGCTTTGAAAGGGAAGACCTATCATAACACCTGTTCCTGTTTGGTATCCAATTTTTTGTAATGACTTTAAACAAGCCATACGTGTCTCGAAATCGTGTTTTTTGTTCTGAGGATGGATTTTATAATATAAATCGGGATTGGAAGATTCAATACGCAATAAATAACGATGAGCCCCATTTTCGAACCATTCCTGGTACACTTCATCGGGTTGTTCTCCCAATGAAATGGTGATTCCTAATTCATTGTTAGAAATGTCTTTAATTTGCTTTAATAAATTTGAAATTCGTTTGGTGAAAGTTGGTGATGAGATTTCTCCAGCCTGCAAAACAACAGAACCATAATTACTTTCATAAGCAAATTTAACTGCATCTAAAATCTCGGAATCAGAAATATCATAACGATTAGCATTTTTATTGTCAAGCCTTATACCACAATAATAACAGTTTTTACTGCATATATTCGACATTTCAATTAGTCCGCGATAGTATACTTTCTTACCTACATATTCAGCTTTTATTTTTGCTGCCTGTGTAAAAATTTTATTTCGGGTTTCTTTATCCGTTTGTAAAAGAGAAATAAGATCTGCTTTCGAGAATGTATTCTGGTTAAGAATTTCGTCAATTTTGGTTTCCATAAAAAATCAATTGTTATTCAGTTCACAAATGTAGTAACATCATTTGAATATTAAATATTTAATAAAAGACTTTTTTGTCTTTTATTAATATGTTGCAGAATATGTTTATTACTGTAAGTGCTCAAAAGATTCATATTCTTATGCTTTAGTTTTGAATTCTAATTAATATCGAAGGTTTACTTACAATCTGTAACTAACTTGTCTTATTATTTTTACTAAATTTGTGCAACTTTATAAAAATAGTAAAAGATTTTAAGTATGATAACAAAACAACTTCTTGACCCTAAAAGTATTGTTGTTGTAGGTGGTTCGGATAATATTCAGAAGCCGGGAGGTAAAGTTCTCAAAAACCTTATTGATGGTAATTTTAAAGGTGATTTGTATGTTGCAAATCCTAAGGAAGATGAAGTACAAGGAGTAAAGAGCTATAAAATTCTTACTGATTTACCTCAGGTTGATATGGCAATTTTGGCTATAGCAGCTAAATTCTGTCCGGATACGGTAAGGTTGTTGGCAGAGCAAAAAGGGACAAAAGCATTTATTATTTTGTCGGCCGGATTTAGCGAAGAAAACGAAGAAGGAGCAAAGCTCGAAAAAGAAGTTGTTGATATTATAAATGCAAACGAAGCTTGTTTAATAGGACCAAACTGCGTAGGGGTATTAAATCAAAATCATAATGGAATATTTACTACACCTATTCCAAGTTTAGATCCACAAGGTGTTGATTTTATTTCGGGATCTGGAGCTACAGCAGTTTTTATCATGGAATCTGGTATTCCTAAAGGTTTAAAATTCTCAAGCGTATATTCTGTTGGTAATAGTGCTCAATTAGGAGTTGAGGAGATTGTTAAATATATGGATGAGAGTTTTGATCCAAAAACAAGCTCAAAAGTTAAGTTATTATATATTGAAAGCATTGATAAATCTGAGATGTTGCTGAAGCATGCATCATCATTAATTCGTAAAGGATGTAAAATTGCAGCAATTAAGGCTGGTAGTTCAGATGCTGGTAGCCGTGCCGCATCTTCACATACGGGAGCATTGGCAAGTTCTGATGTTGCAGTTGATGCTTTATTTAGAAAAGCTGGGGTTGTTCGTTGTGCAGGACGCGACGAACTGGCAACTGTTGCTTCAATATTTATGCATCCTGAATTAAAAGGCAAAAATATTGCAATTATTACTCACGCAGGCGGACCTGCAGTAATGTTAACAGATGCTTTATCGAACAATAAATTAGAAATTCCTCATATCGAAGGACCAAAAGCTGATGCATTGTTGGAAAAACTTTATCCGGGCTCATCTGTAGCCAATCCAATTGATTTTTTAGCTACCGGAAATGCGGAACAATTAGGTCATATTATTGATGCCTGCGAAAATGATTTTGAAAATATTGATGCAATGGCTGTAATTTTTGGTAGTCCTGGATTATTTCCTGTCTATGATGTGTATGATCTACTGGATGAAAAGATGAAAGTTTGTAAAAAGCCAATTTATCCTATTTTACCATCAGTTATCAATGTTAAGGATGAGATTGATGCATTTATTGCTAAAGGACGGATTAACTTCCCTGATGAGGTAGTATTCGGGAACGCTCTGGCAAAGGTGTTTCATACAGAAAAGCCAGCTCCGGAAAAAATTGAATTACCTCAACTAGATCATAATAAAATCAGAACCATTATTGATCATTCAGAAAATGGATACATCGCACCGGAGAAGGTTCAGGCTTTACTTGATGCTGCCGGAATTTCAAGAGCAGGAGAGGCTGTTGTTACGAACAGAGAAGAAGCTGTTAAAGCTGCTGAAAAATTAGGATTGCCCGTTGTAATGAAAGTTGTAGGACCGGTTCATAAATCGGATGTTGGTGGCGTTGTGTTGAATGTAAAAGATACAGAAACTGTAGCCAAAGAATTTGATCGAATGATTCAAATCAAAGATACCACAGCCATCTTATTGCAACCTATGCTTTCAGGAACTGAATTGTTTGTAGGTGCGAAAGCAGAACCAAAATTTGGACATATGGTGCTATGTGGCTTAGGTGGAATTTTTATCGAAGTATTAAAAGATGTTAGTGCAGGATTAGCACCAATAGCAATAAATGAGGCTGCCAAAATGATTAAAAATCTTCGTAGTTATGGAATCATTAAGGGTGTTCGCGGACAGGAAGGTGTAAACGAAGAAATGTTTGCCGAAATTGTAAGCCGTGTCTCTGCACTGGTAAAGGCTGCACCCGAAATTGCAGAAATGGATTTGAATCCTTTGTTAGGAAAAGCAGATAGGGTTGTTGCGGTAGATGCACGAATTAGAATTGAAAAGTAAAAATAGAGATGCGAAAGTTTAAAGATTTAAGGTTCAATGAGAAATTGCTAATTGTAATGGCAGTTGTGTTAATTCTTGGATTAATTCTAAAATGGTCACATTTCAAAGAGAGTTTTGTGAAAGGATTTGAAAGATTTGGATTTATTAAATCAGAAAAAGTTAAATAATTTAGTGATGAAAATTACATATTCAGCTTTATTAATTCTCCTCTTTGCATCTCGTATATTTGCTCAGGAAGAAGACAAGAAAATTAAATTTGAAGCCTCCGGGTTTATTAAAAGTGATATTTATTACGACTCTCGTCAGAATGTAGACGCATTAGAAGGCCTGTTGCATATTTTTCCTAAAGATATAAGTTACGACGAAAATGGTAAAGATATTAACGCAAAAAGTTCAGTTGGCATAGTTGATATTTCTTCAAGGATAAGAGGTGCTGTAATAGGGCCAGATGTGTTCGGTGCAAAATTAACAGGTTTAGTGGAGGTAGATTTTACTGGTGTTACAGGAGGTTATTCTACAAGCAGGATACGTTTGCGTCATGCTTATTCAAAGCTAAATTGGGAAAATACAGAAATATTATTCGGAAGAGAGTGGCATCCAATGTTTGTTAAAGAAGTTTACCCTTCTGTAATGTCTTTAAATACAGGAATTCCTTTCCAGCCTTTTAATCGAAGTCCGATGCTTCAGGTTTCACATAAAATTGGTGATTTTAAGTTTATTGGTGCTGCTATTTCTCAAAGCGATTATGTAAATAGCGGCCCTGATGGTAAATCGGCGCAATATCTTAAAAACTCAAATATTCCTAATTTACATTTGCAGATTCAATATAGCCCGGGCGATTTCTTGTTTGGATTGGCCGCAGATTATAAATGTATTCAACCAAGAACTTCAACTACTTCGTTAATTACAGATGATTTAGTTTATGTGACTGATGAAAAATTAAACTCGTATGCATGGATGGGATATCTTAAATTTAAGAGATCTAAGTTTGAATTGAAAGCTAAAGCAATCTATGGACAAAATCTTTCGGAAAGCGTTATGCCCGGAGGTTATGGGGTTAGTGTTTTAGATAGCTTGACTGGATTTGAAAAATATACTCCATTCAACCATTTTTATACCTGGGCAAACGTAATTTACGGAGATCAAACCAAATTTGGATTGTTTGGCGGATATACAAAAAATCTTGGGGCTGTTGATCCTGTTGTTGGAGATACCTATGGAATGGCTTTAAACATTGATTATATATACAGAATTACACCAACCATAACTCATAAAATAAAGAATTTTATGTTAGCTCTTGAACTGGAATATACAGTTGCAGCTTATGGTAATGATTTTGATAATTATGGTAAGGCAATTAGTTCTCACGAAGTTTCGAATACAAGAGTATTATTTTCAGTATTTCATTTCTTTTAATAATATAAAAAATGGCAGTAAAAATAATTGTTTTAGTCGCATATGCATTAATGATAATCATAATCGGAATAGTTGGTTTGCGTAAAACAAAATCCTTTTCTGATTTCTTTTTAGGTGGTGGAAATGTGGGTCCATGGATGACAGCCTTTTCATACGGAACTGCATATTTCTCTGCAGTTGTTTTTATAGGTTTTGCAGGGAAAGTAGGTTGGGGATTTGGTTTTTCAGGCATTTGGATTGGAGTTTTTAATGCTTTAATTGGTGTTCTGGGTGTTTGGGCAATCATGGGATGGAGAATAAAAAAAATGTCGACCGAATATGGAGTATCTACGATAAGTGAATTTTTTGAAAAAAGATATGATAGTAGTTTCTTAAAACTGGCTTCGTCAGTTGCAATTTTTGTTTTCTTAGTTCCTTATTCCGCTGCAGTATTTATTGGCTTATCTAAGTTATTTGAAGCTTCATTTTCAGAAATTGAATATTGGCATATTGTAGTTGCAATGGGTGTTTTTACTTCCATTTATCTGGCATTGGGTGGTTATAAATCGATGACCATGATCGATACTGTTTTTGGTATGATCATGACTGCTAGTGTAATTGTACTATTATTATTTACAGTGAATAAAGGCGGAGGAATAATATCTATAACTGAAACCTTGTCTAATATCAATCCAAAATTAACTGAAGTTGTTGGCCCTCCGGGTTGGTGGCCACTATTTTCTTTAATCTTCTTAACAAGTGTTGCTCCCTTTGCAATGCCTCAATTAATTCAAAAATTTTATGCTGTTAAAGATCGAAGATCAATACGAATTGGTATGATTGCATCTACATTCTTTGCTTTATTAATAGGCTGTATAGCATATTTTATTGGATCAACTACTCATGTGTTTTTAAATCCTGTAAATGCGCCACTGTCTTTTCCAACAGGTGATATAGGTGTTTTAGATCCGGATGCATTAATGCCGGAACTTTTAAATATGGTTGTACCTGAATCCTTAACTATAATTATTTTAATATTAATCTTATCGGCTTCAATGTCGACTTTAGCTGCCCTGGTATTGATTTCCAGCTCGTCTTTAGTAAAAGATTTTTATGCTGGTTTTATTAATAAAAACGTAAACGATAGGAGACTTACAGGCTTAATGAGAATAGGCAGTGTTCTTTTTGTTTTCATATCAGTTATCATTGCTCTTATAAAACCTAATTCAATTGTAGCCATATTAGGAATCTCATGGGGAGCTGTTGGATCGTTCTTTTTAGGCCCTTTTGTATGGGGATTATTTAGTAAGAAAATGAATAAATTTGGTGCAATTTCATCATCATTCTTAGGATTAAGCGTTTGCATTGCTTTATTTATTATTTGGGGGCCAAAATCATCTCCTCAGGCAGGAACAGTCGGAATGATTGTTTCTTTAATTGTAAATCCATTATTTAGTTATGCATTTAATTTGATCCAAAAGAAATAAATTTTAGAAGCTTAAAACAATAACTATCTTTGTAAGTAAAGAGAAAATATAAAAATAAAGAAGATGAAAAAAATAGGATTATTTTATGGTCCACTTGGTGGATCAACAGAAAGAGTAGCAAAAAAAGTTGCTGCAGCATTAGGTAACGAAAATGTGGATTTAGTTCCTGTGAAAAATGCTAAATCTGCCGATATTGAGAAATACGAAAATGTGATTTACGGTATGTCAACAATAGGTAAAGAAACCTGGGATGCCGATAAATCTGCTAACGACTGGGATTTGTTTTTACCCGAGATAGAAAAAGTTGATTATTCAAATAAAATAATTGCAATGTTTGGTTTAGGTGATCAAATTACGTACGACCTGCATTTTGTTGATGCTTTAGGATTAGTTGCAAATACTATTCTTCCCAAAGGAGCAAAAATAATAGGTCAGGTTGAAACTGAAGGATACGATTTTAGAGAGTCTGAGTCTGTATTTGATGGCAAGTTTATAGGTTTACCAGTAAATGAAGACTTCGAACCTGAATTAACTGATGAAAGAGTAAATGCATGGGTATCAAAAATTAAAAATCAATTTAAATAAATCAAAAATCACCCCTAAAAAGTTTTAGATATGAGTGATTCATTAACAAAAAAAACACCAATTGATGCTTGTGTTGTACAAAATAAGTTGCAGCAAAGCGGGCTCGAGAAAGTAGGTCTGGCTTCCATACGCGAACTTGTTCGATTGGTAAATGAAATTGAGAAGGAAACAGGTGAAAAATACATCCGAATGGAAATGGGTGTACCTGGATTACCTCCTGCGCAGGTTGGTATTGAAGGTGAAATTAGTGCGTTACGAAGTGGAGTAGCTTCAAAATATCCAATGATCGAAGGCGTTGATATCCTGAAAAAAGAAATATCACGCTTTATAAAGAGTTTCATGAATATTGAAGTTGATGAAAAAAATTGTATTCCAACCGTAGGATCAATGCAGGGTGCATTTGCATCATTTATGGTTTCTTGTCGGCGCGATGCAAAAAAGGATACCACATTATTTATCGATCCCGGATTTCCTGTTCAAAAAATGCAACACAATGTCCTTGGATTAAAATATGACTCTTTTGATGTTTATAATTATCGTGGTGATAAGCTGAAAGCCAAGCTGGAATCTTATCTTGAAAAAGGAAACATATCAACCATATTGTATTCAAATCCAAATAATCCTTCATGGATTTGTTTTACTGAAAAAGAGCTGGAAATAATTGGAGAATTAGCAACCAAATATGATGTTATTATTATGGAAGACCTTGCTTATTTTGCAATGGACTTTCGTAAAGATTTATCTAAACCCGGCGTTGCTCCATATCAGGCCTCAGTGGCTAATTATACCGATAATTATATATTACTGATTTCGAGTTCAAAAGCATTTAGTTATGCAGGACAACGAATTGGAATGATGGCCATATCTAATGGATTGTTTAACAGAAAATTCCCTGATTTAAAAAGATTTTTTAAAACAGATGGTTTTGGATATTCAATGATTTATGGAGCGATTTACTCTCTTTCTTCAGGAACAAGTCATTCAGCACAGTATGGCCTAGCTGCAATGTTAAAAGCTGCTAACGATGGTGATTTTAATTTTGTTGAAAGTGTTAAGGAATATGGCGAAAGAGCAAAAATCATGAAGAAACTCTTTGTTGATAATGGATTTGATATTGTTTATAATATGGACGAAGATCAACCCTTGGCAGATGGTTTCTATTTCACTTTTTCGTATCCCGGAATGAATGGGGTTGAATTACTGGAGGAATTACTTTATTATGGTATTAGTGCTATTTCTTTAGCCACTACAGGAAGTGAAAGAATTGAAGGTTTACGGGCTTGTGTTTCTCAGATACAAAGAAGCCAGTTAAAAGATCTTGAGGAAAGATTAAAATTTTTTAATGAGCATCATAGTTAAAAAGATAGCCGGTTTATATCAATACCGGCTTTTTTATGGTAAGGCTTGAATGATGGTAAAAGCTTAATAAACCTGCTGAATAACAGGCTTGATATTGAAGTTTTTACCTGAAAATAACAGTAAAAAACCGTATCTTTGGATACATTTTTAAAATAACATAAAACTAAATATTAAATATAATGGCAAAAGTTAAAGGGTCAATAGTAGTTGACATTGAGAAATGCAAAGGCTGTGAAGTTTGTATCCCCAATTGTCCAACAGAAGTAATTCAACTAGCCGATGATGTAAATGGAAAAGGATACCATTATGCCTATATGGCTAATCCTGATTCTTGTACAGGTTGCGCTAATTGTGCTATTGTTTGTCCGGATGGAGTAATTACTGTTTACAGAAAAAAAGTTGAGTAGTATTAAATTAAAAAAGAACTATAATAATGAAAGAATTAAGATTAATGAAAGGCAACGAAGCGATAGCTGAAGCAGCTATTCGTGCAGGTGTCGACGGGTATTTTGGATATCCAATTACTCCGCAATCAGAAGTTCTTGAGTACCTTATGATGGAAAGACCAGAACTTAGAACAGGAATGGTTGTTCTTCAAGCAGAAAGCGAAGTAGCTGCTATCAATATGGTTTATGGTGGTGCTGGTGCTGGTAAAATGGTTATGACATCATCTTCAAGTCCTGGTATAAGCTTAAAACAAGAAGGTATTACATATATTGCTGGTGCAGAACTTCCTTGTTTAATTTTAAATGTGGTTAGGGGAGGACCTGGTTTAGGTACTATACAACCAGCACAATCGGATTATTTCCAATCGGTAAAAGGTGGTGGTCATGGAGATTATAAATTAATCGTTTTAGCTCCGGCATCAGTGCAGGAAATGTACGATTTTGTTGAGACAAGTTTTGATTTGGCTTTTAAATACAGAAATCCGGTTTTAATCCTTTCTGATGGTGCAATTGGACAAATGATGGAAAAAGTTGAAATTGGTGATCAAAAAGTTAGATTAACCGATGAGCAGGTTAAAGAAAGATGTCCCTGGGCTACAACAGGAAAAACTACAAAACGCGAGAGAAACATTATTACTTCATTAGATCTTGATCCTAATAAGCAAGAAAAGTTTAACCATAAACTTCAGGCAAAATATAAGGAAATTGAAAAAAATGAAGTTCGTTTTGAAGAAATTCAAACCAAAGATGCAGAGTATTTATTTGTTGCATACGGAACAAGTGCTCGTATTTGCCAAAAATCAGTTCAATTAGCAAGAGCAAAAGGAATAAAAGTAGGCTTATTAAGACCAATAACATTATTCCCTTTCCCAGCTGAAAGGCTTTTAGAGCTTAGTAAACAAGTTAAAGGAATATTATCAGTTGAGATGAGTGCCGGACAAATGATTGAAGATATTAAATTATCTGTTCATTGTAACATTCCAGTAGAACACTTTGGAAGAATGGGTGGAATTATTCCTTCACCAGGAGAAGTTGTTAAAGCTTTGGAACAAAAATTTTTATAGGAGGATAAAAAATGGCTGAAAATAGTATAAATACAGATATAGTTAAAGAAGAAAATTTGGTTTACAAAAAAACCAGTCTTCTTACTGATAAAGCACTTAGTTATTGTCCTGGTTGTGGTCATGGTACTGCTCACCGTTTGGTAATGGAAGTTGTTGAAGAACTTAATGCCCAGGAAGAAACTATTGGTGTTGCTCCTGTGGGTTGTTCTGTTCTTGCTTACGAATTTATGGATATTGATATGCAACAGGCTGCTCATGGTAGAGCTCCTGCTTTAGCTACCGCTATTAAGCGATTGTATCCTGAAAAATATGTATTTACCTATCAGGGTGATGGTGATTTAGCGGCCATAGGTACTGCTGAAACCATTCATGCTTGTAATCGTGGTGAAAACATTACTATTATTTTTGTTAATAATGGGATCTATGGTATGACAGGAGGACAAATGGCTCCAACTACTTTACCTGGGATGAAATCATCTACATCGCCTTATGGACGTGATGTGAAATCAATGGGTAATCCTTTAAAAATTACCGAATTGGTTGCTCAGTTACCTGGCACTTATTATGTAACGCGTCAGGCTGTTCATACTCCTGCTGCTGTTCGTAAAGCAAAAAAGGCAATTAAGAAAGCATTCGAAAATCAAAAGCTAAATAAAGGTCTTTCTTTTATCGAAATAGTATCGAATTGTAACTCAGGTTGGAAAATGACTCCTAATCAGGCTAATCAATGGATGGTTGACAATATGTTTCCATATTATCAGCTTGGTGATATTAAAGTTCCTGAGGAATAAGCTTGAATCGGTACGAATTAAAAACTTGCCTGTCGGCAGACAGGCCTAAAAATTAAGAAAAATGACAGAAGAAATAATTATAGCCGGATTTGGTGGACAGGGTGTTCTTTCGATGGGTAAAATTATGTGTTACTCAGGTATTGTTCAAGGACAGGAAGTAACCTGGATGCCTTCATACGGACCAGAAATGAGAGGAGGGACTGCTAATGTTACTGTTATTATCAGTGATGAAAGAATTAGTTCTCCAATCATTAATGAATTCGATACTGCTATTATTCTTAACCAGCAATCAATGGATAAATTTGAGGGTATGGTTAAGCCTGGTGGCACATTAATTTATGACCCTAATGGTATTGTTCGCCATCCTGAACGAAAAGATGTCAATATTTACCGTGTTGAGGCTGCTGCAGAAGCGGCAAAAATGGATTCGACAAAAACATTTAACATGATTGTTTTAGGTGGATTCTTAAAAATCAAACCTATTTTTAAAATGGAAAATGTTATTGCTGGTTTGAAAAAATCTTTACCGGAACGATATCATCATTTAATTCCAATGAATGAAAAAGCAGTATTAAGAGGATCAGAAATTGTAACTGAAGCTCAGATATTGAATTAAAAATAAATTTTTATATGTAAACATCCGTAGCCTCTCTGGTTACGGATGTTTTTTTATATAGTTAACCTAACTTTCTTTTTATACAGATTAGCTAAGATTTATGCTTAATTTTTTCATCCCTCAAGAATATGAAGTAATCCTTATCTATCAACTATAAACAAACAAGATATTTTATCGTTGTATTAAGAAGTTAAGTGAAATATGGTAAATTTGAATAAATTATACATTGAGATTGGTAAGCAAAAGTATCTGGGATAAGTTAATTTCAATAAACAAAGAAAGAATATTATGAATCCAATTTTACAGCAAATAATTATAGAAACAGTCAGAAACAAGAATAATAAGGATAGTAGGCTGACAATGAAGGAAATAGATGATTTTAGAACATCATTCAGACACATTGTCCTTGATATGTTGTTTATACTCTTCGGTGTTGTTTCTGCAACTTTTGGATTAAAAGGGTTTTTGCTTCCAAATTCTTTTATTGATGGAGGAGTTACTGGTATTTCTCTTATAGTAGCAGAACTATCAGGATTACCGCTTTCCATATTTATTGCACTCATCAATCTGCCATTTTTAATAATGGCATTTTCAACAATAAGCTGGCAGTTTGCATTGAGAAGTATTTTTGCTATCCTCTTACTTGCTTTATCTGTTCAGTTTTTGCCTTTTCCTGTAGTTTCTGATGATAAACTTCTCGTCGCAGTCTTTGGTGGATTTTTCCTAGGATTAGGAATCGGATTAGCAATTAGAGGCGGATCTGTAATTGATGGCACAGAAGTTTTAGCCGTTTTTATCAATAAGAAAAGCTCGTTAACTATTGGTGACGTAATTTTAGTATTTAATGTAATTATATTTTCATTTGCTGCCTATATATTTTCAATTGAGATTGCCCTATATGCAATTTTAACCTAACTGGCAGCATCAAAAACAGTCGATTTTGTAGTTTCCGGAATAGAGGAATATGTGGGAGTAACAATCATCTCAGATAAAAATGAGGCAATAAGATTGATGATTATTGAAAAATTAGGTAGAGGTTGTACCATATATTCGGGTAAAAAAGGATACGCACCAAGAGGTATGAAATTAGAGCAAACAGATATCGTATATACCTTATTAACCAGATTAGAATTATCAAAATTTCAAGTTGAATTAGAAAAAATTGATAAAAAAGCATTTATTATCATGCATTCTGTTAAAGATGCCAAAGGTGGAATGATAAAAAAACGCAGATTGGGATAAATTTTATTCCAATCAATGATTTAACTAAGAAAATATTGAAAATCAATTACTACGAATGAAAATTTCATGTTGTTAGAAAATGTTTTTAAAAAGCAGCTGCTTTATCACTGTGGTTGTCTTTCAATAATGCTAATGGTTATGCCTTAACAATTATGTAGGAATCTCATCTTATAATAAAGTATGAAAATCTTTATGCCAACAGCAAGATAGAAATAAGTTTGAAAACACCAGCTTAACGCAGCCTCATGAGCTGAAAGGCAAATAAAGCCAAACATTAATTGAAGAACTTTTGTTAGGCAAGGTTTTTATTTTTTATTCCAAACTTCACTTCCCAAATAGAGCCGATTGGTAAGTAATTCTTCATAAATTTTATCGACATTATCTCCGTTCAAGAAAATTAAATAAGCATTTTTTGATTTTGGAAAGCATATGGCTAACGTACTTACACCTGGGTCTTTACCAGTATGTAACAAAGCAAATTCATCATTGTTAAAGCCTGTCAATATCTCCCATCCCAGCCCGAAGAAGTCATTTTCTTTAAGTTTAACCTGACGTTTTATCATTTCCTGATACAGATTTTCAGAAAGTCCGGTTCCATTGATTATATATTCTAAAAACTTACCATAATCTTCAACTGTTGTTAAAAGGTTCGCCGCAGCGTTTGCTTCATAGTATTTTACAGTTTCTATGTTTTCTCCATTCTCGTTGAAGTTTTGAGCATATCTTGTTTCGTCCATTTCGGCATCCCACCAAAAGTGAGTATCCGACATGTTTAGCGGGTCAAATAGGAGTTCTTTCACAAGTTCTTCAATGCTTTTACCCAGTTTGGTTTCAATGGCTTTTCTCAAATATTCAAAACCTTCTCCCGAATATTGATATTTTGTTCCGGGGTCAAACTGAAAAGCCAGTTTATTTGATTCCGTCATATACCTCCAATTTGGAAAGCCTGTTTGGTGCGTTAAAATAAGTTTGGGTGTTAATTTCTTATACCTTTTATCGTTTTTAATATCCGGATCAACCCAATATTTATATAGAGGCTCGTCTAACTCCAGTAATCCTTTGTCAATTAGTTTTAATGTAGTTAAGGCAATAATAGGTTTTGTCAAAGACGCTACTTTAAAGATGGTATTATAGGGTGCTGTTTTTTGTTTATTCAGTGTTCCGTAAACTTCAACTTTGGTTAATTTTCCGTTTTCAATGATTCCAATTCCTAATGCGGGAACCTTGTTATCTTTTAGTAACTTTTCCATATCATTTTGAGGTTTTTCAACAATCTGGTTCTGATGGTCGTAACTCAGAACTTCGCTTAATTTCCAAAACCCTTTATCCAAAATCCAAACATGAGTGAATTTTGCTGTACTGGTCCAAACATCTTCTTTACCTTTTTCCCTTAAATAGAAATGATGAATCCCTTTCTGTATGGCAGCATATATTTTTCCGTTGTTGTAGAGTGGAAATACTTCCAAACTATTAGCATCTACTTTGCGAATTGGTTTTTTTTCAGATTCGGAACAAATATATTTTTGTGTGTTTTCAAAAAAGGCATCTCTATCCTGGAAGCCACTTTGGTCGTGAAAGAATTTTAAATCATCTGCCATATGATTTTTAAGGTATTCCATATCACATTGGTTAAATCCACGTTCAAAGAAAATGCTGTCTTGCTTTTTGAGTTCGATAAATAAGTCTGAGTATTTATCTGTTTGTGCAATAGCACCAAAAACAGATAAAGCGAGAAAAGCCAGACTAAAGTAAATGTGTTTTGTCATACTAATAATTTTTTCTGTAAAAATGCGATTTCTTATCGTCGTCTTCCTAAAAAACTAGCCGCCAATATCCTGACAATATCCCGCCATCTTCACGAAAGGCTCATATAAGACTGAAATTCAGTTTGAAAAACAGTTTCCCTTTTTTGTCAATCGCTGCCGTATTTACGAGGATGATGAACATATTTGACAAAACCAAAAAAATCATAACAAGCAGAATAAAACGATTACCAAGCGAAAACCAATTTTTCATAAAGGAGCTTAGAATAAAAATAATACCAGCAATGATCAGCCATAAAATCTGAATGGAAACAATTTGCTTTGCCAATGGACTAAATTGCTTTTTGGCAAACATTATAACAAGAGGAATAACAATATTCGCAGGAGGCATTATAGTAAAAGGCAACGAAGAAAGGTTGATAATCTTAATTAAGGCAGGGTTAACTTCAACCAGGGCTTCTTCTTTTTCAAGCAATTCATTTTCCTTTATTCCTAAGGTCTTAGCTAATATTTTAAGTGTTTGTCCTTTGGGTTCATTCCCCGATTCAATACGTTGTATGGTTCTTACAGAAATCCCTGATTTATCAGAAAGTTCTTCCTGAGTAAGATTAATATTTTTCCGATTTTTTTTCAGTTTTGACATTTTTGCGTGTTTTTTAAACTATTTTCTAGCTGTATGTTTGGTAACTTTAGCCGAATGTGCGGCACCTTTCAGTCAGGTAACAAAAAAGTTAAAACAACTGATTGCCGGAGACACAAGGGGAGGGACTAAAACCCATAAACTTGATTGTTTGCAACTGAATCGACTAATAATACGCACTATTACCACCGGGTTTTTAGTTGAAATAAATATAATAGGTCAACAGTATAGCTGTCATGTTGTAAATTCCGTGAGCAACGATGGAAGCTGTCAATCGTTTGGTTGAAATGAACAGTAAAGTATATATTAGTGTAGGCACAAGGATATCGAACCAATCTAATGCACTTACCGGCATGTGTCCCAATGAAAAAGTCACTACAGATAAAATTGCAGAAATCCATAAACCTGTTTTGGGATTTTTAAATACATCTTTAAGTACATTAATAAAAAATCCCCGGTTAAAAAGTTCTTCAGTAATTCCTCCACCTATTACTCCTAATGCAATAAATGAAAGTGTCCCAATTAAACTTCCATCATACATACCCAATATTCCATTGATGTCTGGTCGATTTATTCCACCTGTGTTTGGTATGATGAAGGCAAATTGAAGGATAGTCCACAAAGCACCGAAAATAAGACCCAATAAAATGTCCTTTTTGAGATTTACATATCTGAGTCCAATAAAACTAAAGTCCTTTTTTAAGATTTTGAGTGAAGCATAAAGTAGAGCTGTAACTGAGAAAAATTGAAACAAAGCAATGAATAATAAATTTATTCCAATTTTGCCACCATTTATTTTAGTAACTCCAAAGAATACATCCGGAATAATGAATAAAGCATATCCTAATACGATTGTTAGAATGAAAACGATTATAGTTTTCTTTTTGCTGATTTGATTTTGATTGGTTTTTGTCATTTTTTAGCTGTACTTTTTGAGGACGATGAACTGTCCTAATGGTTATTACTTAAATACGTATTAAAAAACAAAAACAAGCATGATTTGTTTCTGTTGACAACATTTACTCCAGTATGAGTGGTACAAGTTGATGTGGTTTTTCCCTTTTTTCATTTGATTATTGTTTAAGATAATCATTATTATAACCCTCAGATGTTGTTACACGTACGTACCTGATCTTGTTGTTTTTATCTCTTAAGAATTCATAAAGGATGTTAATATCCGGAAGAATAAATTTATTTTCAGTTATTGGAATAAGCGCCGATTTATTGTTATTGTTATCTGAAAAAATAAATTCATCGCCATCAACCGAAAATTCCATGACATCATTTCCTCCTTCAAATTTTCCGATAAATTGGTTCATTTCATCATACGTCATTTCAATAGATTCAAATACTTCAGGTTTTAGCAAATCCCAGTCATATTCAATGGCAACTGCCCTGGCTATAAAACTCATCAGGTTGGTTCCATTATCGCTATTGGTCATAATCACTAAGCCGTGATTTTTATTTAGCGAAGCAACCATATAGCTTGTAAAACGGAACAGAGACTATTCCAAAAGTGGATAAAATTTTTTAGCGAAGCAACCATATAGCTTGTAAAACCTGAATTACTTCCCCAATGCTCAAATAGTAGTTCGTTGCTTTTGTCATCGTATAGTTTTGAGAAACCTAATCGTTCCGGTGATTTTTGGAATACACTATCGGCCATTTTTTTTGATAGGATTACATTTTTGCCGGAATGGTAGTCATCCATTAAAGCCATTAAAAATTTCCCCAAATCTGTGGGAGTGGTCCAAATACCCCCCGCGGCTTTGAACGGAAATAATTTGTATGGATAAGGGTTCAAGTCATTAGTGTAGCCTGTAGCCATGAACATCTTCATCTGGTCGGGAACAGGTTGCTCAAATGAACTATTATCCATACCGCATGGCTCGAATATCAATTCATCTATAGCAAATTCAAACTCTTTTTGGGTGGCATCCTGAATTAGTTTTTCGATGATGGAATATCCCGGATTTGAATATTTTCTTTTTTCTCCCGGTACGGAAACAACAGCTACGGGTGGGTCAACTGATGGGTTTTCACCGGTTAACATTTCTATTAAACTGGGTACTTTTTCATCATTTCCATACGACGACCACAAATGATTGTCTATTCCTGCTGTGTGACTTATCAGTCTTTTTAGGCTCACTTTCTCTTTTTTGGTAAAATGTGATTCCGGAATTTTCCATCCTTGAAGCTTGTGATTGACATCTTCATTTAAGGCTAAAATTTCTTTATCTACTAACTTTAAGGCAGCCATTGCCGAGACGGGTTTGCTCAATGATGCACCATTGAATACCGTGTTGGGTGATACTTTTATGGAATCCTGCAAATTTGCGTAGCCAAATGTTATTTGCCAGGAAATCTTTCCATGGTCAATAAAGACAATGCTAACAGCGGGAATGTTATTTTCTTTCATCATCTGAGGTATAGACTTTGCATTTGACCGACCTTGCAGATAATGAGCCGGGACTAAATTATGCTGAATGTTCTCAATGTGCTTATTCCCAAATATACTGATGTTTTTACCTTCCTGTTTGGAATTTTGATTTGTACATCCGATAAGGCCGATTAAAAATAGAAAGGTTAGTTTTTTCATTAAGGTATTAATTTACTTTATAGACCTTGTTTTTTTAGTTTTGTTGCAGATTATCAATAATATAAATTTATTATCAATGTCCAAATCCGAAACCAACTATTTTCACTTCCTGTTTCAATTTTATTTTATTTTTTATATTGGAGATATGTCTGCCCTCGGACAAGATATTAATAAGTTTGAAAACTTTCAACTTAGCGCAACCTGCCGATAATTTCCCTGATCATGAGCCAAAAGGTGAGTAAAATCACGCATGTGTTTTGATGCCGGATTAGGTGGCGTTATTATTCTTATTCATGTTTAACTTATCAATCAGGCTATATTTTGCTTGTCTTGTTTTCCATCTTTCCCGTGCATATTTTTGCATATTTGTTATGGTATCTTTTTCATCAAGAATTTCAAGTCCAAGCAATGTTTCAATGATATCTTCCATTGTAACAATACCATCTAATCCACCATATTCATCAACTATTAATGCAATATGTTCCTTTTTTTCCAAAAGTTTTTCCCACAGGGTGAACAAGACCATTGTTGCCGGAATTACTAATATTTCTCGTTTTATTTCTTTTAGTGTCAGGCTGTGTTTGTCTTCAGCTAAATTCTCAAACACTTCTTGTCTAATTACATATCCGGTAATATTCTCATCATTTCCCGAGTATATAGGAATTCGTGAAAATTTTAAGTAATCTTTATTTTCTAAGAAGCTAACTAATGACAAATCCTCACTAGCTGTGGCAACAACAACTCTGGGAGTCATAATCTCCGATACCTTTACATTTTTAAGTTTTAATATGTTTTGGATGATTTTATTTTCATTGTCTGAAAATAATCCTTCGTCGGCACCAATACTTGCTAAAGCTGCGATTTCCTCTCTGTTTGTAGTTTGGTCTTCTGAGTTATTTGAGAACATTCTGGTAATTATAGCTGACATTATTACCAGAGGATAGGTTAAAATAATCATTGCTTTTATTGTAAAATATGCAAGTATTGTTAAATTTCTCCAATATCTGGCACCAATTGATTTAGGTATAATTTCCGTAATTACTAAAATTAAAATTGTTAGAATAGCCGAAACAATTCCAAAATATGTTTCTCCAAAAACTTTAACTGCCTGTGCACCAACACCAGCAGCTCCAATTGTATGAGCGACTGTGTTTAATGATAAAATAGCTGACAATGGCTTATCAATTTTAATTTTTAAATCACTAAACGATTTAGCCCATTTATGTCCATTATTTTGCTTCACAATCAGAAATGATTGAGGAGTAGAAAGCAGAACTGATTCCATGATTGAACAAACAAATGAAACAAATAAGGCAAGAAATAAATATGCAATTAGAGCTATCATTTTTTTCTTTCAAATATACAATTTTGTTTTGTGAAGTGTCTTTTTCAAAATGTCACCCAACATTAATCAGGTTGCTGATCATGCCGGATTCCACCCAATTTCTGCCTTTTGCGTTGAAAAAGCTTAAAGATATGTCTGCCGGCAGGCAAAATATTAGTAAGTTTGAGAATTACCATCGCCTCTCAATATTTTTTGATGGTTTGTTAGGGGTTCGTGATTTTATGTTATCATATGTTTTTAAATCAATCGTCTTAAAATTGGTAATTAAAACCCACTTTATAGAGTTGTCTGCCAGATAGTATTACCCAAATGATTAAAAAAACGATAGCTAAAAAGTAAAAACCTATAGACACCATAAGGAATTGGTTTAGTGTATTTTCAATAATTTCTGCAACAATTCCTGATAAACCGGCAAATAGTCCAGCATATGCAGCATTTCTGCTAAAATTTTTGCTTTTTAACATTACATAGGATATCATTGTCCATGCAACTGATACTATAACATAACTAACCAAAAAGGCATTCACATCAAATAATGTAATCATTGTCTTACAAGACGCAATTAACATGTTTTTTTCTTCCATAGTCGTTGCAATTTCGTATTGACGACTCAAAGTGAGTACTGAAAAGCCTGTATTATTTGAAAAAAATACACTAATTCCAACAAAGAAAAGTATAGTTCCCCAGCTCATTATTGCAAAATTTGATTTCTTCAGAATCATGTATAGCGATAAGATGAACGGAATGAAAAGTAAATATGAAATCATTCCTAACAAATCGAAAAGTAAAAGACCTGCAAAAGCATTCTCACGAAAAAGTTCAAATATTTCAGCTGCACTGTCGCGACCTGGTATAAGCGAATAAACAAAAATCTCACCAAGCAACAATATCGCAATCAAAAATGCAGTCATGCTGCCAACTCTGTAGAGTTTTTGCAAGTTTTCGTCATCAGTTTTCTTTTCTAATTCTATCATATGTTCCATAATTTTGTTGCTCTGTTTAGTCTAACAGTATTACCACTAACGGTCTTCAGGCTTAAAGCTGTGCGGGTTTACTCACTGCGTTTATGAGAAAAGTTCCGCCTTGTTTCATTGACCTGCTGAAAGTTAAAGATAAGTAAAATTGTCAAAGTAACACCAGACCCTCGCATGTTTAGTGATTGTGTGTTATATACCAGGCGTACTATCAATTTCAATTCTATGAGTCTATTTTGGTTCAGTTGTGAGCCAATTGAGCCAATTATGAGCCAATCAATTTATAAATGGTTCCAGCCCCAATATCCCCAAACCTTTCCAATAGTTTATATTTAGCAATTAGTTCTGTTAGATTTCGTGTCGCTGTTGCCTTTGAAACTTCACATAATTCTTGATATATTTTATTAGTTATTTGGTTGTTTTCTCTTAAATATTCAATGGCTTTGATTTGTCTTGTTATTAACCCCATTTCTAAAAGACTAATACTTGAATAATCATTTTTAAAAATTGTAACACTAATACCTCCTGATACATATTCGATCAAAGGTTCAGGTAACCCCGCTTTCTTACACTCATTGATAATCTTGATGGTACCACATCCCCATGCCTCAATTAAACCACCTTTAAAAAATGTTCCGGCAAGTATTGGGTTATGGGGTCGAGATGAATGTTTCTTTTTTAAATCTTCAATGGTCAAGTTATCAGTTTACGAAGCTTCATTTCAGACAGTCAGCTTATTATCGTCGTAAACGCTTATTTGAATAACATATTAGTTTATTGATCTAGCTTAAAAAATAAACAAACTGCAAAAATTATTAGTAGAATACTGTTACGAGTTTATAGGCAGCAAAAAGTAAAATTGCGATCCTACTCCAAGTTCGCTGGTAACACCTACTTCACCTCCATGTCCTTCAATAATTTTTTTAACTATAGCGAGTCCAAGCCCATGACTTGATTCACCCCTGGTCGGTTTTACACTCGACATTTTGAATGGATGAAAGATATTTTCAATTTCATTTTGAGGAATTCCATCTCCCTGATCTTGAATTTTAGTAATGATCATATCTTCAGATGTTAATACTTTAACAAGAATAGTCGAGTTAGGGTAAGAGTATTTTACGCCATTACCAATTAAGTTATTTAGTACTTGTTCTATTTTTCCGGGATCAATAACTAGTATCTGATGATTCATTTCAAATTCACATTTAATATTAATTTGTTTTTTTTCAGCGAATAGTGTATTTAGTTTTATATTTTGAGATACCAAAGATACATAGTCAACTTTTTCTTTTCTAAGATCTAATTTACCGGATTCTATTTTTGAAATATCTAAAAGGTCATTTAAAAGATTTAGCATTTTAGAGCTTTCTTTTGTAATAATAGCAGCATATTCCTTAAACTTCCCAGTAATATTTTTTTCAATAAGTTCCGCAAAACCTTGTATATTTACAATTGGATTTCTTAAGTCATGAGCGGCTATTCCTAAAAATTCATTCTTTTGTTCATTAAGCATTTTAAGTTTATGGTTCTGTTCTTCCTGTTCTTTAGTCAGCTCTTCGATAAAATACAATAGACGTGAAAGTATTCGATTGTGTTGTTTAGTATAGGGATCATCGTCCTGTTTTGTTCTCTTACCTGTGGATGTAATTATTGAGTCAGCTGTATATCCTCCCTCTCTGAAACCAACAGTAACCATTGACGAATTTAACAACGATCTGGTTGTGTCTTTTGCAAAGAATTCACCAAACGTATAAAACCCTGCAGTTGGAGCTATTTGATTAAAAGGTAATGTCTCAAGATCTACTTCATCCTGCATAAGAAACCTTCGGCATATACAGGTATATAAAAATATTGCCTCAGGATTGAAATTATGCATTTGGTATTGTAGTAGCTCAGATTCCTCTTGTATAATTTGAGGATTTCCATATCCAATTCGAAATTTCTCGCCAACTTCTACATCGGCTACTAATTGTATTGAATCATCTTCTTCATTAGCAAAAAATGGTGTTCGAGCTATTGTGTAATTATTTCGTGATATTAAGAATGGGAATTCGAGGCTATTTTGAAAAAAGTTACTATTTGCTTTTATTCCTAAATATTTTTTGTAGACTGCAAATGCAGGCATGTTATCAATTGTTTTTACAGATACTGGACCAGTTTCAGTTATTGTCATTTCCTTACTTAGTGGAAGCCAACCCAGACAACTAAACAATTCAATATGAAGATACTCACCTGAAAATAATACAGAAACAATACCTTCCTTAAAACAATTTGAGCCGTCGAAAACCAATGTATTTCGCTCATTTGCATAATCTCCTGCGCCTCCTCCAAATACTGGAAAAGAAAGGGCGTTGTTCGTAAGTGTATTGAATATCTTACCTGAATCATTACTAATAGGAGTTGATAACAATAACATCCCTTTTATGTTGAGTTGCATATTATTGGTTGCCTGAAAAAGTTCATTCCCAATAGCTTCTTCAGTGCCTGCCTTGCATTCGAAAGACAAAAGAGTTAAGCTTGTAGATTCAAAAAAAGAAAAAAGAAGAACAGTCGAATTCGTGTAGATTTTACCTTCATTAATTTCACCTACCGATGATGCACCTACAATAATTGCATTTGGTATTGATTGTTTAATAGCATTTCTTAAGGATTGATACCAATTGAAATCGTTATGAACAGAAAATATCTGTACCAATTGAGATTTAAAATTAACGGCTGCTTTTATCTCTTCTAATTGTAAGATGGCATTTACATCATCAATGTCGTCTATTTTGTAGTTGTGTTGAATCATCTGCCTACCCCTCCTTCATTTAATAAATACCAATCAAATTTAGTGAAAATAATTTGCAACAACAATTAGGAGGTTCGTGACAATAATAAAACATGTAGAAATGATACAAAAAACTATTGTTGACTTCTTGTATATTTAACAAATTGCTATAAACTAAATCGCAGACTGTAGTACTTAAAGCAAGAAAAAAGATTACCGTCTAATAAATTATGGAAAAATTAATTAAACTTTTTTGCAAAGTAAATTGTAACAAATATGTTTAATCCTCAAGGAATACTTTTTTATTGCATGTTAGTGCAAATGCAGTTGGTAAAACTAGAATGTTATTTATCATTTTGTAGAATGATTTGATTTAGAAAATATGATCAAATTGTGATTTCATTTTTCTCTCCTTATACCTAAAATGTTCGGCATAGGAATAGCGCGGGTTTTCAATCTGTTTCAGAGTTATCCATTAAAGCTTAAAGATCTGTCTGCAGACAAGCAAATTATTAATAAGTTTGAGAATTCCCAAACCCCCGCATTTTTTCTGATGGCTTGTTACGGATAGTAGCTTCATTTCACAGAAGGAAAAAAACTAAAACAATTATTGCTAACGTATGTTGGTAACTAGTGTTCATTCATATCCGTCTATATCTTATGTTTAGTTTTTATTTTCAAGTCATTGTCAACCTCACAAACCTATCAATGAAGCACAATTTTTTTTTGCAATCCTAAAACAGTCCAAAAAGGTGGTTACCCGGGTTGGTAAGGTGGAAGCTATTTTGTAAGCCTTTGATTTGAGCGTTGGATCGTGAGTGCATGTAAATGTGCTTACGACTGTATGCGGGTTATATTAAAAGTGCAAATTAAAAGCAAATTTAGACATTTGTATCATTTTCTATTAGTTTTTAAAAATCAAATAGAGTAAATTCTATTCGAATAACGCATATGAAAAGTTAACTTGAAATAATAACATCCCCTTGTTTTTGAAGGATTCTATTGGATTTACTAATTTATTCTTGAATAAAGGAAATATACTTAATGGAGAAGTTTGATTTTCACCATAAATTTCTATTTGTGTTGATTGCATCCCCAAATTTACATTCCACTTGAAGTGTTTTAATAAAGGCTGTTGGTAAAATATAGAGACTTCAATTGCCTGATAATCCATATAACAATTGTTATCAATTTCAGAAAGGCGAAATGAGTTACTATTAACACCGAAACTGATACCTACTTGTTTTTTATTTTTTATTTCGTAAGCTAATTTTGATTTGAATGGGATTGTACCCGAAAGAATCCATCTATTACCAAATCTCATGTTAACTAAACATAAGGGAACCAGTTGAAAACCGGAAAATTTTTTTGAAAAAGCAATTCCGATTCCCAAAGTTGAGTTTAGATTTTTTTTCTTAACATAAAATAGTGCGAGGTTATATCTAAAATCAGAAACACTTATATCTTTAAAATCAGAACTAATTATTGGTTCAACTAACAGAGTAATAATTTTATTTGGAGAGATTCTTAAAATACCAGTTACAGGCATTGACCATGAGTACAGGTTGTTTATATTCAAAGAATCTTCCTGTAAATTTAACTTGAAATACTTGAAATTTGTACCTGTTATGCAAGTAAATAGGGTATCGCGATGAACCGGCATATTTAATGAAAAATTTGAGTTCAACATTGCTGGTTTTTTGCCATTATTGTCTGGGAAATAATCCAATGAAAGTGTAAAAGGACTTCCTTGTTGAGCATTCACTTTAATAAATACTAATAAAAAAAGGATATTAAAATAGTAGAAGCACCTCATGTTTTTGTTTTTTCTCAATATTGGACGTTACCTAATTTTTTAACTCTTCCAAGCGGATGGATAACAAATTTTATTGATATTATATTTTACCGTGTTTTTGACTTCTTTCGGTTAGGATTCAGTATAAAATTCATCCCGCCAAATAAATACCAGCCAGAATATGAATCGATTCCTCCGATTGATGGTGAAATATTCGGTGTACCATAAATATGTAATCCAAAATCTAACCTTACTACCTTGCCCGTTTTAATTTGAACACCTGAACAAAACTGATAAGTAAATTTTAAGGTTGAATAGTAATCTATATTTTTTTCAATATCATTTATACCACCTGAGCCTGTTCCTGATCCAATTTTTATATATGTAAAACCCGAAAGAAGAGAAACATAAGGACGAACTAAACCTTTAAGGAAGGTTTTTTTAATTCCGAGTGTTACTGGTAAAATCGCTCCCCCCTTACCACTACCTTCTGCATATATTCCATTAAGGCCATAACCTGGTCTATAATTAATACTATCAATGGTTTGTTCTTGGGAAATATATATTAACCCTACAGAGAGTTGTGCAGCTAAATTCTCATAAGGATAGTATTCAAAAGTCAAGTTAAACATACTATGATAATCACTAATATCAATATTAGTTATATTATCATTTGCTTTAGCATTGTGGAACAATCCAAAATAACCATAATCTAAGCTAAATGCAATGCTATTTTTGATGATTTTAAATTTCTCCAGTTTCTCCTTTTCGATTTCTGCTTGAGTTTTATAATGAGTTTCCTGAGCAGATATCGGGGAATTACCTATGATTATTAAGACAATAAAAAAGAATTGAAAATTTAATTTCATATTTCGTAAATTTTATTATTAAATATTTATGATGGTAATGCTTGTTTTTGATGATATTTTAGCTAGATATTAAGCCATCTTTCATTTCAATTATTCTGTCAGTATTATTTGCAAAATCGTTATCGTGAGTAACACAAATGATGGTTTGACCGTATGATTTTGCCAGTTCTTTAAAAATATCCTGTACTCCCCGTGCGTTCTTTGAATCGAGATTGCCAGTGGGCTCATCACCCATAATTACTGAAGGATTGTTAATCAGAGCCCTGGCAATTGCCACTCTTTGTTGCTGCCCACCCGATAATTTATTTGCTTTTTTCATAGCCTGTTCTTCCAAATCCAGTAATCGCAAACTTTCATAGGCCCTGTGCTCTATTTCCTGAGGAGGGTATTTACCCAGTTTTAAAGCTGGTAACATCACATTTTGCAAGGACGAGAATTCCGGAAGCAAGTAGTGGAACTGAAATACAAATCCGATATGTTCGTTGCGGAAAGTGGCTAATTGGTTTTGGGTTTTACCAGTTAACAAAACGCCGTTAATTTCCAATGAACCCTCGTAATCGGTATCCATAGACGACAGCACATACAACAAGGTTGATTTACCGGAACCTGATTTTCCAATAATTGAAAGAAACTCTCCTTTTTTAACGTCGAAAGAAACGCCTTTTAAGACCTGAAAGGTGTCGGGGTCGTAAAAGTATTTAATTACGTTTCTTACTTTTAATGAAATATTGTCCATATTATCCGCGTATTATGACTACCGGGTCAATTTTTGAAGCTTTTCTGGCTGGAAGAAAGCCAGCAATTAAAGTTGTTGATATGCCGAAAGCGATTGCCAAAATGAAATCCTGGTACCTATAGTGAATAGGCAAAGTATATAATCCAGCAATTTCAAAAGGAATCTGGTTTACGAGAGACGAAATAGAATATCCTAAAATTACACCTACAACACTTCCAATAAATCCAATTATTGCAGCCTGTGAAAGAAAAATGACTGTTATATCACTTCCCGAACAACC
>DMBU01000096.1 GCA_003446015.1 Bacteroidales bacterium
TGTGTATAAAGAGTAGTTTAGGGCCTGGGGCAAAACAATTGATTTTCATTCTATTGGCCGCATTTTAGGTACAAAAACGGATATTCATTTTATTTTAGAATAGTCTATTTAATATTTGATATGTTAGACAAGGTATAAAATTAATTGTTTAATAAATATTTAACTAATCTATTTTATTTTGATTATGAAAACTTTAAATTTGATTATAATCTAAATTGATGGTAATGAATAAAAAGAAAAAAACATTTGCTGTATATTTTTTAATTGTTCTAATTGTTTTCCAATCGATAAGTGGATTATTTGGAGGAGTTGGCTTGTTGATTGATCCAAACGGAAGTTATTTGAAAATGCCATTGTTTTTTCTAAGAAATACTCCATTTAAAGATTATTTGATACCTGCTTTAGTTTTATTTTTTATACTAGGTGTTTATCCAACATTTATTGCTGTTGGCTTAATTTTTAACCTTAAAATTAAATGGACAAATATTATTAATATTTATAAAGATCAGCATTGGGTATGGACATATAGTTTGTATTTGGGTATAATACTGTCTTTATGGATTGATTTTCAGGTTATGTTTATAGGCTATTGGCACTTTATTCAAACTATATATGCACTACTGGGAATAGCAATATTAATTATTGCGTTGCTTCCGAATGTAAAAAATTACTATAAGTTAACGGATTAATTTTTTAAACATTGTTACTTATTTTTTTCAGTGCTTTTTCACGAATTACTTCTTGCGTATCTCTGTTTTCAATTTTACTTTCAAGCCACGAAATAATATCAAAATAAATAAAAGGTCTTCGTTCATAAAATTTATCATTTAATGGTAATAACTGTTCACGAAGATCTTTAAATGCATCAATAAGCTGATCGCGTGTAATTGAACTCAACTTCCGTAAGAATTTCATGATAATTTTTTGGAATAAGTGTAAATCATTTTTCTTGATCAAAAATCGGTATGTAGAACGAATATAATAATCAACCAAATCAAGATTTCCTAGTTCATAATGACTAATTAAATTTAAAATTCGGGCAAAACTATGTATGTCTGATCTAAGGTCGACATCTTTCATGTTTATAATTTTATTCAGCCAGAAAACAACTTTTTGGTAATCACTATTACCAAAATACATGCATGCAAATTTGTAATAAAAAATGATAATGTAATGTGTGTCAAGTAAAAGCTCAAAATCCTCAAGACTTTTGGCTATTTCCGGAATTATTTTTGATCCTTCCGAAAATTCACCTAACATAAAATATCGATTAATTCGATGTGTAGCGGAGTATTTAAACAACAACAGCCTGATGTTTTCTGTTAATCTTAAATCAGGAATCTCCTTTATAGAATCAAGTTTCTGAACAGTAACTTTGAACTCTTCATACTTATGTAATTTTGATTGCGACACAAGCAGGTTATTTATTGACCTGATATACATCTCAATTTTTGGTATAATCAGTTCGTTTTTTTCATCGAATAGATTAACCCATTTTTTAGCATATTCATATCCTCTTTCAAAATCCTGGATAAAGAAATAATATCCAACAAAAGAGTTGTATAAATACATTTTTTCATCGAACGATAGTTGCTCTTCCTGGAATACAGGTAAAGTGGAATATAAAAAGCTATTAACCAGCTCAAAATCTTTATGGTTTCTTAAGAATCCAATTTTTAAATAAAATGAATATAGTTTTATTGTAAGATTAGAAAATGTATTAATGTTATTTATTTTGTCGTTAATTTGATCGGAAGCTTTGATAAGTTGGCTTACCTTATCTTCGATGTTAGATCTTATATATTTAGTTACCAGTCTTTTTTCGAATTCAGTAATTTCAAGAAGTAATGTGTTTTTATCATTTTTTTCAGCAAGATTTTTAGCTTTCTCAAGCATTTTAACACATTGGTCGTAAAGGCATTTATTATATAAAATTGTAGCGTGATCAATGAATTCATGTAAACGGATGTCTAAATCTTCATCAGAATTTAGTCCTCTTAAATTTTGAAGGATTTGCTTGTATAAATGTGCTTTTAAGTTTGAAAGTTGTTGACTTTTTATTGATTGATCTTTTTCCAGGATTTTCGATTCATCATAATCTTTCTGTTTATCAATTAAATCAAAAAGTTTTAAAAATTTGGTATCCTCACCAGCGGTTTGTTTGTTTACATGTAACTTAAAGTACCTTTTCTCTGCCTTGGTCAGAGATTTTATAAGCTGAAATAACGGATCGGTATTTTTGTTGGACATTGGATAACTTATTTATGTACTACTTGATGTTAATTGCTATTTTTCAGATAATTATTATTTATAAAACATTATAGTTTCACATATAGGCATCGTAAAAAACTAAATATTTTGTTTTTGAACATGGTTTACAAAAAATACTTTTGGTTGGTTTTTTAAGATGTGATAACAAATGTAAATAAAATATTGAAAACACAAATTTTAATCTTATGAGTATTTTAAATGTCTCTACTTTAACCTCTGGAGTTGTTGCTATTGCAAAGGATCTGAAGAAAAATAATCAGGAAACATTAGACATAAAAATTGTAAAAGAAGGTTCTAATAATATAGAAAATATTTTAGTGGTTGATGTTGAAAGTGAAAAGATTTCAAATTATGATGAAGTAGTAAAGTCGATTTTCGATTCAGGTTTTGGGGTTGTAATATCAGATGTGTTTACCGAGATATTCAGTGCAAAAGCAATTAATTATGGTATATTAACTATTGAAGTTTCCAGAAGCTTTCTAAAGAAAATCATGAATGCAAGTAAAGAAACAGCAATTAAACTATTTATTGATGTCAAGGGGCAGGAGGTTATGATAATTGACTCGGGTGAAAAGGAATATTTTGAGATAAGTGACTATAATAAAGAATGTTTTGTTAAAGGGAATGATGATTCTGATAACTTATATGATATATGGAATGATATTGGAAACTCATACCATGAAGAAGAAATGCATGATTATATTGGAGAATAAATGATTTTTTTTGATTTTTATTAATGTAGTTTTTGCAAAAAAGGAAGTCGTCCTTGTATTTAGGGGCGGCTTCTTTAATTTAAATACGATGATTTTCTTTAAAACTAAAAAGTCCAGACAAAAGAAATCTGAGGTGTTTGTGAGACAGGATCAATTCTCATATTCATATTAAACGACACATCTTCAAAGTCGGTTTTATTTCCTAATACATAGTTGTATCTTTCAAGTGCATCAAAAAGAAATCCTTTCGAAAAAACATGATAAGTTAATGTCCCTGTGCAGAATACAATAATTGCTGCCGTAAGGTATCCTGTTTCTTCACCTTGTAAATTATCTATATCTTCATTATTGTATGATTCTGGCCCTGGATTCTCGAAATGTAAATAAGCAAGTAATGGAGCAATTACACCCATTTGTGCAATGCCAAAAACACGAGTTAATTTATAGTTGTTTAAATCGCGGTTTGCAACAGAATCGTCTTTAACATATGGTTTCAAATTACCTCCAAACATACCTACTTTAATATAAGTAGAACCCTGATTTGGTGAAAATCTTCTCTCAACAAAAAAAAATGGTGTTGCTGTAAGCCAGATAGTTTTGCTTTTTAAGTATAAGTCGGGTTGTTCTTTCTTTTTTGAAAAAGTCAAACCCGGAATTTGAGAATATGAGGACTGTGTAAAGAAGCTGATTAATAAACTTAATATGATGATCCTTTTTAGCATAACCTGGAATATGGAATAATTTATTTTACCTAAATTTATGAAAAAGGTTTTAGAATGTGAAATATAATTCAGAACAGAGACTATATTTTTTTAATTCGTAATCTTTGAAGAATATTAAATTTGAATTAAATTCACATCCACATCCACTTTCACAAAATTAAAATTCAATTCTATGATAAAACGGCAATTAATTATTATTATATTTTTTTCTTTTTTATACTTAACATCTAAATCTCAGGATGACAATCCGGTAATTAAGGAATATAAAGAGGCCCTAAATGCAGAAAAAGGATATATAATTACTCAACAGAATGAATATAAACAAGGATATATTATTATAAGTAAGGATGTAAATAATTCAGAGTATGTGGATTTTCTTAGATTTATAAAAGCTGAACCAGTACGATTTACAAAATCTGAAATTAAAGAATATGGATATGATGAGGTTGTTTATGTAACAATGCCTTATAATAATGACATTGTTTTTATGCGTAAGATGAATGAAAATGAACCTTGTTTATACTATTATAAATCTAACGATAAAAAAGAATTTTACATAAAAAAGAATAATGAGTTGATTTTATTGCCTCAAGATAGCAAAGAATTACGAGATTTCTTACAAGAAGAAATGAGTGAATGCAATATTTCTGAACAAAATTCAAAATTGGCTATTTACAATAAAAAAAGATTAGCTTATATCTTTGAAAGAAATTCAGCTTGCAATGAAAAGCGAATTCCGTTTTTTAATTATGGGGTATATATCGGCTTAGGAGTTAGTAACTTAAAGATGGATCCAAATAGGGTAGTTACATTTTATAACGAAAATAATTCTAATCCAGATTATGTTTCCATTGCGCTTGGGAATTTTGATTATGAGTATCATATTGGTTATTCAGGGGGATTTTATGCAGACATTCCACTTGATGTTTATGGTGGTAAGTTATCTTTCCACCCTGAGATTCTTATAAAAAGAACAGGTTATAAATTTAAAAATAACTATTACGGTGAATTTTGCTTTGATGTAAATTATTATATGACTAATCTTTTTGTAAGATACAGAGGTTTGGATCGAAAAAAATCTGCTTTTGTTGAATTTGGATTTGGGTATTCACTTATATATGAAAAGAATCTTTATTATTTCTATAATTTAACTAACCAAAAATATGATGTAAATCCAATGTTGGGAAACACTGTTTATGGATTAGGTCTTGGTGTTGGAATGAGCTTCCCCTTCTCTGTTCGAAACGGTGTTGATCTTAGTTTAAGATATACGTTTTTATATTCACAAGAGAAAATGCCAACAGTTTCAACCTTAGATTTAATAGTTGGTTTTAGTTTCTAAATATTAGTAAATTTATTTAGTGAGGGATATTCTAATAAGTAATATTTTTATAAATCCAGCAATACTTCATCGGCACTTCTTTCACCCAGAAGAATTTTGTAAGGCGATTCGAGTAATTCTTTGACTTTTACCAGGAACCCTACAGAATCTTTACCATCAATTGTGCGGTGATCATAAGATAATGCGACGTACATAATTGGTCGGATTTCGACTTTCCCATTTACTGCAACAGGTCGTTCCTGGATATTATGCATTCCTAGAATACCTGATTGTGGAGGATTTAAAATAGGAGTGGAGAGCATTGAGCCAAAAACACCTCCATTTGTAATAGTAAAGGTTCCGCCGGTTAAATCATCTAGTGATATTCTCCCTTCACGACCTTTATCGGCAAGTCTTTTTATTTCAATTTCCAGTTCGGCCAGGTTCATAGTTTCAGCATTTCGGACAACAGGAACCATTAGCCCTTTAGGTGTTTGAACAGCGATTCCAATATCAGCGTAATCAGGATAGATTATTTCATCACCATCCATTTGTGAGTTGACAGCAGGAAAAGCCTTCAGTGCAATGGTTACTGCTTTTGTGAAGAAAGACATAAAGCCCAATTTAGTTCCATGCTTTTCAACAAATTGTTTCTGAAATTTTGAACGCATTGCTATTATTTCAGTCATATCAACTTCGTTAAAAGTAGTAAGCATGGCGGTTTCATTCTTAACTGAAACTAATCTTTCGCTTAGTTTTTTACGAAGCTGTGATATTTTTTTACGTTCAACATCTCTTGTTCCTCCAACTTTTTGTGGATTTAAACTTCCTAAACTTGATTGTTGAGCTAATACTTGTTCAATATCTTGTTTACTAATTCGTTTTAATCCATTAATTACATCTTCTACATTAATATTGTTTTCATTCATTAATTTTTGAGCCACAGGAGAAATTTTTACATTCTCGTAATTTGAGTTTTTATCTATTGTAACTGGGGCTGCTTCAACTTTTTTGATCGTTTTTACTTCATCTTCTACTTTATCGTTTGCTTCTTTCTCTTTATTTGGTTTTGACTCAGGTGCCTTTGCATCGGTATCTATTTTACAGGCCAATGTCCCTACTTTAATTGTTTCCCCTGATGGTGCTATGATTTCAATTTTGCCACTTTCCGATGCCATAAGAGGAAGTGTAGCTTTATCCGATTCAATTTCAGCAATTTCCTGATCCTTTTCTACGTAATCTCCATTTTCCACAAGCCAGCTTGATATTACTACTTCTGAAATTGATTCTCCGGGACTTGGTATTTTTATTTCGATCATTTTAATTCTAATATAAGGGTTCAATAATTTTTAATTTTGTCACTTTTCAAACAGTTATTAGCTTTTAGCCTTTAGCTTCTAGTAAATAAAAAATCGTAATTCTAAATTCTACATTCGTAATTATAAATATGTGTGTTGTTTTTTAATTTCTTCTCGTGCGCTTCCTGTTTCGCATTGTAAACCACAATATTTGTTTTTGAGTTCGCAGGTACATTTTTTAAATATTTTTCCAATAATCTCATTTTGTCCAAGCACATGCAGTTTGTTTAAACCAACGGCAGGACTTCCACTTGCCAATCTTGCCACGACCTGAATATTTATAGTGTTGAGTTTTTCTTTTATATATCTCCACGCACCCATATTTTCTGGTTCTTCCTGAACCCAAATCCAACGTTTTGTATTTGGATATTTTTCAATAATTTTCTGTAT
Organism: Bacteroidales bacterium; assembly: GCA_003446015.1. Taxonomy (GTDB): domain Bacteria; phylum Bacteroidota; class Bacteroidia; order Bacteroidales; family UBA12077; genus UBA12077. The sequence goes on from DMBU01000096.1 coordinate 6,776, forward strand.
TTGTTTTTCAGGCCATGGGTGCAGTTGTTCTACTCTTATCAACGCAATATCTTTTGCATCAAACTCTTCTTTTTTCTCCAAAAGATCATAATATATTTTACCAGTACTAAAAACTACTCTTCTTACTTCATGAATATCTACATTATCATCATCAATAACTTCTTTGAATTTATCGTTTGCTAATTCATCCAACGATGAGATACATTTTGGGTGTCGCAATAAACTTTTTGGTGTAAAAATAACTAAAGGAACTGTAAAATCTCTATGCACTTGTCGACGCAGCACATGAAAGAAATTTGCAGGTGTTGTTGCATTTACAATTTGCATATTATTATTGGCACATAAAGATAAAAATCTTTCCATTCTTGCACTGGAATGCTCAGGTCCCTGACCTTCGTAACCATGAGGTAAAAGCAATGTAATACCATTCATTAAACCCCATTTTTCTTCGGCAGAACTTATGTATTGATCAATGATAACCTGTGCAACATTATTAAAATCTCCAAATTGAGCTTCCCATATAGTGAGTCCGTCGGGCACAGCCATGGCATAGCCATATTCAAAGCCCAAAACACCATATTCCGATAAAGGTGAATTAAACACGTGAAAAGGTGCTTGATTTTCTTGAATATGTTTCAGTGGAATATATTTTTGGTCTGTATCTTCAATAATTAAAGTCGAATGTCGGTGAGAAAAAGTTCCTCGTTCAGAATCCTGTCCACTTAAACGTACCGGATGACCTTCATTCACTAAAGTCCCGTAAGCTAAAAGTTCAGCCATTGCCCAGTCTAACATGCTGGTTTCTATCATTTTTTTACGATCATCCAATAATTTTTGTGCTTTACTGAAAAAAGTTAATTCTTTGGGTGGAGTATTTAATTTCTGCGCAATTTCTTTTAAAGTTTTAATTTCTACTCCGGTATTAGGTGACATTTCAAATTCATTTACATCAGCATGATGAAACTTTTGCCAATCCTCAACCAAAAATTGTTTGATATGCAGTTTCTCAGATTTTTTGGCAATCTCAAGTTTTTCTTCAAGTAATTCATTGAATTTTTTCTCCAGATCTTTGAGATTTTGTTTTGTATAAATATTTTTCTCAATTAAAAAGGCAGCATAAATATCTCTGGGATTATCATGTTTGCTTATTTCTTTGTACAATAAAGGTTGGGTGAACCGAGGCTCGTCACCTTCGTTATGTCCAAATTTACGATAACAAAGAATATCAATAAAAACATCTGTATGGAAAGTATATCTATATTCCATTGCTAACTCAATCATATAAATAAGAGCTTCAACATCATCTCCATTCACATGAAAAATAGGGGCCTTAATAACCTTTCCAATATCGGTGCAATACGTACTTGATCGGGCATCCAGATAGTTGGTTGTAAATCCAACCTGGTTATTAATTACTAAATGAATGGTTCCTCCTGTCCTGTATCCTTTTAATTGTGACATCTGGACTGTTTCGTAAACCACTCCCTGACTTGCGATGGCAGCATCGCCATGAATAATAATTGGTGCGAGTTTGTTGTAATCGTGTTCGTATTTTCCCCAGATTTTAGCTTTAGATATTCCTTGAACAACTGGTCCAACAGTTTCTAAATGAGAAGGGTTAGGTGCAAGATTCAAGCGAATTTTTTTACCATTATAGGTGGTAATCGTATTTCCGTATCCCAGGTGATATTTTACATCACCCAAAGCAATTTCTTCATCAAACTCTTCACCTAGGAACTCTGCAAAAATATCTTCAGCAGGTTTTTCAAGGATATTGGCTAAAACATTTAATCTGCCACGATGCGACATACCAATAATGAATTCTTCAATGCCTAATTCAGATCCTTTTTCGATAACTGCATTTAAAGCAGGAATTAACGATTCAGCCCCTTCCAGTGAAAATCGTTTTTGTCCTACAAATTTTCGGTGAATAAAATTTTCAAAACCGACCGCTTTTTTTAAATGATAATAAATATGTTTTCGTTCTTCATCTGTAAAAACGGGAATATTTTTGGACGATTCCATTTTGGTTTGTAACCAGCTTAAAACTTCAGGGTTTCGAATAAACATATATTCAGTGCCAATAGACTGACAATAGGTTATTTCAAGGTGATCAATTATTTCTTGCAACGTTGCCGCTCCAATCCCAATACTTTTTCCTGCTTGAAAAACGGTATTTAAATCAGTATTTTCTAAACCATAATTTTCTATTGCCAGCGTTGGAGAGTATTTTCTTCGTGTTCTTACAGGATTTGTTTTTGTGAACAGGTGACCACGTTTTCTGTATCCTTCAATTAAGTTTATTACTTTAAATTCTTTATCAAAAACCAACTCGGGTTGATTTGTTTTAGGAAATTGGGTTTGTGCAAACTCAAATCCCTGGAAGAATTTTTGCCATTGCTCATCAATAGAATTCGGATCAGATTTATATTGTTCGTAAAGTTTCTCGACTGAATCAATTTCGGAATTTCCTATAAAAGAGAATTTATCCATGATTATTTAGTTAAAAGAAAGTGCTTTTAATCGTAATTTATTTTTGTTTAACTTTAATAGACAAAAAGTTTATATTTTTTGCAATTATAAATGTACTTAAAATCCAGTGCTTGTCATAAATTTTCTTCATTTTGTTTAACTGTTTCGGGGTTTTATAGCATTGAACAATTATTTATTGAGAATGTTTAGAAGTATTAAACTTTTAAATAAATTATTAGCTTAGTTATTTTAATTAAATTACAAATTTTAAATAAATTAGAAAATGATTATAGGAATTTTAAAAGAACCTGATTACGACAAAAGGGTATCATTGTTACCTGAAAATGTAAAAACCCTGATTGATTTAAAAGTTAATGTAATTGTTGAAAAAGGAGCTGGAGAAAATGCATTTTACAGTGATCAGACTTATATAAATTCAGGAGCCAGGATTGTTACAAGGATGAATATATTTAGTGACTCTGATTTAATTGTATGTGTAAATTCCTTAACTGAGGATGAAAATGCAAAATTGAAAGCAAAACAGGCTTTGCTTACTGCTTTTAGTCCTTTAGTTAACGTTGAATTGGTTAAAAGATACCTAAGCTCAGACATTACTTCATTTAGTATGGATATGGTTCCTCGAATTTCCAGGGCACAATCCATGGATATTTTATCGTCGATGGCTACAGTTGCAGGTTACAAGGCTGTTTTAACTGCAGCTAACCATTTACCTTCGTTTTTTCCTATGTTTATGACGGCAGCAGGTACAATTAGTCCTTCGAGAGTATTAATTTTAGGAGCTGGTGTAGCTGGTTTGCAAGCAATTGCTACAGCTCGCAAACTTGGAGCTGTTGTTGAGGCCTTTGATGTTCGTTCGGCTGTTAAAGAGGAAGTGCAAAGTTTGGGAGGTAAATTTATTGAAGTTGAAGGAGCAAAAGATGATGCCAGTGCAGGTGGTTATGCTGTAGAACAAAGCGAAGAATATAAACAAAAGCAACAACAATTAATTCAAGATCATGCAAAAAAAGCGAATGTCGTTATTACAACTGCTCAGATACCCGGACGAAAGGCTCCAATCTTAATTTCAAAAGATACTGTTGAAAATATGTTACCCGGATCGGTTATCATTGATTTGGCAGCATCTACTGGTGGAAATTGTGAATTAACAGAAAACAATAAAATTGTTGAAGTTAATCATGTAAAGATTATAGGAAATTCTAATTTTCCAAGTGAATTACCATCTGATGCAAGTAAAATGTATGGAAACAATATCATCAATTTTTTGAAATTAATAATTGATGATGAGGGAAACCTGAAACTCGATTTCAATGACGAAATAGTTGCAGGTACGTGCATTACACATCACAAAGAAGTTATTAACGAAAGAGTTAAATCAAAACTATAAATTAAAAAAACAAATAACAATGGAAGGAATTTTAGAATTTATATATGTTAATGCTGAAGCTATATTTATAGTCATTTTATCAGTTTTTCTGGGAATTGAAGTAATATCACATGTGCCGGCAGTATTACATACACCATTGATGTCTGGTGCAAATGCTATTCACGGAGTAGTTGTAATTGGTTCGATTATAGTTTTAGGACATGCTGAAACAACTGTGAATCTTATTCTTGGGTTTTTAGCAGTTTTTCTGGGGACATTGAATGTTGTGGGAGGATTTGTTGTTACCGACCGAATGCTGGATATGTTTAAAAAGAAACCTAAAAAATTGAATTAATTATGGATAAGATTATTGAATTCTCAAAACACGTTCAGTTTACGCTTGGTGATTCTGTACTTGAAATTATTTATCTTTTAGCTTCTGCATTATTCATATTGGGTTTAAAAAAGTTAAGTCATCCGGATACGGCAAAAAGAGGAAACACATTAGCCGCTTTAGGAATGATTATCGCAATTATAGGAACACTCTTTTTGCATCGCTATCATGGACATAAGATTGGTAATTTAGGATATATTTTTACAGCTATAGCTTTAGGTACTGCATTTGGCTGGGTTGTAGCACGAAGAGTTAAAATGACAAAAATGCCTGAACTGGTTTCCTTTTTTAATGGAATGGGGGGAGCTGCAGCGGCTTTAATTTCATTGATGGAATTTCCATATATTAGTAAAGAGTTGATTGCCAAGTACGGAATGCTAAACTGGCAAGCATTGGTAATATTTTTAGGTTTAGTGATAGGAAGTGTTTCGTTCGCCGGAAGTATGATAGCATATGGTAAGTTAGATGGTTTTATTAAAGATATCAGAACAAAAATACTCCGTGTAATAAATATTATAATTCTGCTCATTATTATAACATTTATTGCATTCTTAATGACAAGAGGGCAAATTGATCCCGTAATCTTGAAACCTTATGTTTATCTATTATTAGCTATATCCTTACTTTATGGTGTTTTATTCGTTATGCCCATTGGAGGTGCTGATATGCCTGTGGTAATTTCATTGTTAAATTCATTTACAGGAGTTGCTGCTGCTATGGGAGGTTTCTTATATAACAATTTAGTAATGCTTACCGGAGGGATTTTGGTTGGTTCCGCAGGTACAATACTTACAATTCTGATGTGTAAAGCAATGAACCGATCACTATTTAATGTGATTATAGGCGCTTTTGGTGGAGGAGGAGCTGCCATAGAAACCGAACAGGGTTCAATAAAAGAAATTTCTATCACCGATGCAGCTGTTTTATTGTCGTATTCACATAAAGTAATGGTTGTTCCAGGATATGGTTTAGCAGTTGCACAGGCTCAGCATTTGGCTCATGAATTGGATAAATTACTAGAAGATAAAGATGTTGAGGTTAAATATGCAATACATCCTGTGGCAGGACGAATGCCTGGTCATATGAATGTATTATTAGCTGAAGCTGATGTTCCGTATGAAAAATTACTGGAAAGTGATGAGGCGAATAGCGAAATGCAAAATGTTGATGTTGTAGTAGTTATTGGCGCAAACGATGTGGTAAATCCAGCAGCAGAAGAAGATCCTACTAGTCCGATTTATGGAATGCCAATTGTTAAAACACTAAAGGCTAAAAATGTGATTGTCATGAAACGTGGTATGGGAAAAGGTTATGCAGCCATCGAAAACAATTTATTTTATCATGAAAAAACCAGAATGCTGTTTGGAAATGCAAAAGACAGCTTACAGAAAATTATAAGTGAGGTAAAAAATATCTAGCAAATGAAAATATTGTGATTGAAGCCCGAAGGAATAATTCTTTGGGCTTTTTTTATTATAGGTCACGAATTTTTTAAAAGATTTATTCTAAATTTAGAAACACTAATGTGAAATATTCTAAATGATGAAAGTTAAAGCTTTTTATACGGTTCTTTTGGTATTGGTATTTTCTAATACCTTATTTGCGCAAACATACCAATATAATGAAGATAAAGATGGTGCTCGAACTTTTCATGAAGGTTCGTTAATCATTAAAGAAGGAATCCCTTTTCTCAGCCTTAAGGGGGACTCATACGAAATGGGATTACAATATGGTGTTTTGGCGAATGATATGTTACTGGATATGGATCATACTGTTGATAGTTTAATTGATTCTTATATTGGAAATTTTTTCCTGAAAAAGTGGATCGCAGGAATGGTTCTGCATTCTAAAATCAAGAAAGTAGAGAACACAATGCCTGATGAATATATCAAGGAGCTAAGAGGAATGGCCGAAGGAAGTGACTTAAGTTTAAAAGATATGCAATCAATTGCTTATTTTCCTCAGGTGTTTTTTAAAATTAGTTGTACTGCTTTTATTATAAGAAACGAAAATGGCATTGTACATGGACGAAACCTGGATTGGCCCGGGATTGAAGTTTTAACACGCCATCCTTTATTAGTTAATTATTATAAGGTGGATAAAATTCCAATCACTGTTTTAACATTTATGGGATACCCGGGAGTTTATACCGGAATGAATCATCATGGATTGAGCATGTCGATTAACATGAACGGAACACCAGCCGAAAACGATAAAGAACTTAGTGATTATAATACCGGAATGCCATTGGCTTTTAAGTTGAGGAGTATTCTTGAAAATGGAGATGAATTAAAACAGGTGGATCAACTATTTAAAGGATACAGCTCGCATGCATGGTTTATTACTGTTGGAAGTAAAAAGGATAAGTCTGGTGCAATTTACGAATTGACTCGTGGCGAAGTCATTAAAAATGAGATGAAAAAGGATTTTCTTTTTGTTGAAAATCTCTCTTTATCCGATAAAGGAAGATATCAATATAGTCCGATTTGGATGTTTGGAACTTCAAATATATCGCGTGAAAGAAAAATTAACGAATTATATGAACGAATTGAAATTAATGATCTGATAAGTAAAAGTTATCAGATTCTGACTAATACAGAAAACCACGAAATGTCTCATGACCCTTTTTACAGGTATAGCATTAACAATTCAATTACTGTAAAAAGCTGTATTGTGGATAATATGAATAATAGCATTTATTTTACTTACGGAGAACGATTGGCAGCATTGAACAACTATTTATATTATGATATTGAAAGTGGCGAAGTAACTGTTTATAAGGAAAAACAAGAAGTTGTTGATCAGTCATACCTGGATGAGCAGCTAAAATATAAGGATTGGTATTCTCAAAATTTCAGGACCAAAAAGAAACTGGAATCTGAAGATTATGAAAAGATAATTGTTCAAATAGAAACGTTCAAATTCGAACCTGCATATAAAGCTTATCTTTTATCCTATTATTATTCAAAGCTAAAGAACCATCAGAAAGCATTTGAAAATGCCGAAAAGTATATTGCTGAACTACCGGATTATTTTCTGTCTTATTTCAATAAATTTCAAATTATGAGAGATAAAGGTGATTTTATGGATGCCATTGTTGCCCTGGAAGAAATGATGCAGTCTTCAACTATAAATCCTTATTACGAATATCTCGCAAACCTATATATGATTGAAATGTATGATAAACTTCTAGAAAAAAATAAAGATCAACTTTATATTGATAAAATTAATTCTTTAGCCCGTAAAGTTAGATCAGATTTGAGTCAGTATTTTATTGATAAGGAAACACAAAAAGATTTAGAGCACATAAAATTAATTGAAGAAAAATACAACAATTAAATGGAAGCTAATATACAAAAGGCCGTTGATATAATTTTGAATTCAAAATATACAATTGCTTTTACCGGAGCAGGAATTTCAGTTGAAAGTGGAATACCTCCTTTTCGTGGAAAAGATGGATTGTGGAGCAAGTATGATCCTAATGTACTGGATTTGGGCAATTTTCAATTAAATCCAATTGAATCGTGGAAAGTGATTAAAGAAATATTTTATGATTTTTTTGGAGCGGCTAAACCAAATGCTGCACATTTTGTTTTAGCTAAAATGGAATCAATGGGATTAGTAAAAGCATTAATTACCCAAAATATTGATAATTTACATTACGAAGCTGGTAGCAAAGAGGTATATGAATTTCATGGTAATTCGCGCATGTTGGTATGTCCGTATTGTTCAAAGAAGATTGTTGCTGCGGAAATCGATTTAACAAAAATGCCCCTTTGCAATGAGTGTCATGCAGTTCTTAAACCTGATTTTATATTTTTCGGAGAAGGAATCCCTGAAATGGCATATCGAAAATCATTTGAAGCTGCCGGTAAGGCCGATGTTGTTATTATAATTGGTTCAACCGGTGAGGTTTATCCTGCCGCCAATATTCCACCATTAGCTAAGCATAAGGGTGCAAAAGTTATTGAAATAAATCCTGAAAAATCGTTGTTTACTGAAACGATAACAGATATATTTATACAGGGAAAAGCATCTGATGTGATGCAAAAACTTTTAAATGGAATAAATCAAAAAATATGATTAAATTTAAACTGGAAGGATCAGAGTATATAGAGTTAATTAAGTTACTTAAAGTAACTAATATATGCAGCAGTGGGGGTGAAGCAAAACATTTTGTTGATGAGGGTGAAGTTAAATTGAATGGTGAAATTGAAAGTAGAAAAAGAGCTAAGTTAAGAATCGGTGATAAAATTGAAATATTTAATGAAATAATAATTATTGAGTAAAAAATTGGAATATGGCATTTATAGATTTAGCAAAACAAAGGTATTCATCTCGAAAATATTTAGATAAACCAGTTGAGAGAGAAACTCTTTTAAAGGTTCTCGAAGCTGGCAGAGTAGCTCCTTCAGCAAAAAATAAGCAACCCTGGCACTTTGTTATTATAACACAGGATGAATCCTTAAAAAAAATTAGAGAATGCTATCAGCGCGAATGGCTGCAAACAGCTAAATGTATTATAGTGGTTTGCGGTGATCATCGTGAAGCGTGGAGAAGAGCAGATGGAAAAATACATACCGATATTGATGTGGCCATTACAATTGATCATATAACCTTAGCTGCAACAGATTTGAGTTTGGCAACCTGTTGGATTTGTAAATTCGATGTATTAAAATGTGCTGAGATCATGGAGCTTCCTGAAGGTGTTGAACCAATTGCTTTAATCCCTATAGGTTACCCGGCTGACAAAACTGATGTGAATAGACATGATCAATTAAGAAAACCTTTAGATGAAATTGTACATTGGGATAAGTTTTACTATAAGCCTTTCAAGAGACAAAAGAATATGTTATAAACAATTAAGACCGGATAAAATCCGGTCTTTTTATGTCCCAAATTATACGAACCGGAAAAACAAAAGCAAGTTAATATTTTGTTAAAGTATTGATAGTTAATTTAATGGTTGCTTAAATATTGAATATAGTCTTTCATGAGTTTAATGTTGAGATTCTTAATTCCATGTTTGTTAAGATAATGAATGTCTTCCATGAAAAATTGATTAAAGCGAGTAAAATCTCCCTTAAAAAAAGCTAATGCTTTTTCATACGTATCTATTGCTTTCTTTTCATTATTTGAACACCAATGTGAATGCCCCAAATGAATCAGGTCAAATTCGTTTAGGTTCTTTTCCAGTATGCTATTGTAGTATTTTACGGCGTTATCAAACTTCCCTAGAACAAATGAAATCCATGCTATAGGCCTTTGTATTTTTTCGTTTGAAGGATTTAGATATTCTACTTTAAAATAATATTTAAGGGCTTCGTCGTACTTTTCTAAACGCATTAAAGTGTGCCCAATATAAGCCTGAATATAGAGGCTCTCAGGTTCAAGTTTTTCAGCTTCTTTATAATATTCCAAAGCTTTTTCATGATCATTTAAATACCTGTAACAGAGTGCGATTTTTTTAATGATCCATGTTTTATTTTCATCTAACAGTTCAGCTCGTTTATAATAGGTTAAGGCATTTTCATACTGTCCTAATCGTTGAAAACAATATCCTATTTTTTCGAATAGTTCAATATTGCTTTCTTCAGTTTTTTCTATAATCTTGAAAATTTCAACCGCCTTATCATAATGTTCATTTTCTAGTAAAAATTCAGCAATATTTCGTGTAACTTGTTTATTGGTAATTATTCTATTAAAAAAATCGGAATGCTGTACATCAAAACTCCATGTAAAAATATCAGGGAACTCATTTTTATAGGGATGAAGTTTGAAAAATCTATATAAATCTTGTAAATATTGGGTAATAATGCTTTTACTTATAGCAAATTGGTTTAAGAGATTCTCATCTTTCTGAACCTCTTCCAGGTTTTTCATTTCTTCGTTAAACATATCCATCATCATCGTTTTATGTGATTCCGGAATCATTTGCAGGTTCAAACAAAATGAATATTTATCAGAATTACACATGTGGAATGATTTCTCTAACTGCTCAATAAATGATGTTAAGTTTGTTTCTTCTTTTTCAACGATTAAATCAATATATTCATTTTCCTTATAAAATGGAGAAAACCAGTTACTTATCTCATTAAAAAACGAAAAATGTTTAAGTTTTGAGAACGCACTCATAAAAACATCAGAACCTTCAATTTGCATTTTTGAAAAATCCTGAAGCTTATCAAATAAATCAGGAGAATCCTCAAATACTTTTTCCCAATCGGGGTTTTTATCTTCTGAAAAATCTTCAGAAAGAATATTTTCCAAATCCAGACTCTTTTCAATCTTAGGCTGCATTTTCATCATCTCAGGTAGAATTTCTTCTTCCCATTTCTTAGTAATTTTTTCAGTTTCTTTTGATTTGAATATCTGAATTAAAATTGCTTCGAACTGTTTATCAATTTCGTCGATTTTGGAGAGTTTTAAGATTTGTTTTTCAAGATCAGGATAAAGATTAATTCGTTTATCATATTTGTATAAAGCTAATACAATGCCGGTTAAGGCCCGTTGCCATACCTGGTTTTCACCTGAATGATAAAAATTAAGCAAAGCTGTGAACTTTTTTGTGTCGAAAATACGAAGCAAGCTCAAAGTAAGGGCACTAACTATAAGACTCTTATCATGCCAGGGAATTTTTTCAGAGTAACAGATCGAGTCAATAATTTTATTTTCAATTTCTTTATAGTTATCTGTTAACCATAAATAATTGAAAAGTTCTTTTAATGCATCATGTCTTGAAATAATTTTGGTTTCGTCTGCCTTGTCCTTTGATAATTCAATATTATTTTCCTTAAGTATTTTACCTAACTCTTTATCAAAAGTTAAATTATTAATTAATGAATATGGTTCATCTGTGTTACTTTCCATCTCTTTTTCTAAGGACCATTTCATTTTGTAAATTGCAAGACTCGAAGTTTCAGTAAGTAAACATTCTTTAACTTTATCATTCAGTTCAAGTAAGGATCTTTGTACGTACTTGTAGATTTTATCTCGCTCTGGATCATCAATTCCAGAAAAGGAATGTTTTAGTATATTAGAATATGTTTCTTTAACTTTTTCAATTTGAATTTGATGATATTGTTTCTTAGCATTAACTGCAAAGTCAACTAATTCTTGAATAGCTGTTAAGATTTCGCTATTCAATACTAAGGTAGCAATATGTTGGTGGCACTTATTAATTTCTTTAAAGTCCATTTTAACTCCTTTCGAATCTATTTTTTCTTATAGGTCAAATACTGTTCCTATTTCTTTTTAATGACAGTTTAGTGTTAATATTTTAGATCTCGTATGCTATTCTGTCATAAATTAAATCTAAAATTAATATTTTAAACGATTATATTTATCTTTACTTAAATGATTATGAACTAATATGAATGCATTATGAGCTATACATTACTGGGTTTTATCATATATCTCATCATTGTTTTTATTGTAGGTTTTATTACCTATAAAAATAACGAATCACACGATGATTTTTTTATTGGGGGAAGAAAACTGAATCCCTGGGTGGTTGCGTTTTCAGAAAGAGCTTCAGGTGAATCTGCCTGGCTGCTATTAGGACTGCCTGGTGCAGCATTAGCAGGAGGATTTATGCAATCGTGGACCGCAGCAGGTTGTGTATTGGGGATCATATTTTACTGGTTTGTGATTGCGAAAGGTCTTAGGATTGAATCAGAAAAATTAAATGCCATAACCCTGCCTAACTTTTTTGCCGAACGATTCGGAGAACAAGGTAAAATTATCAGGGTACTAGCAACAATGATCATAATTTTCTTTTTTACCTTTTATTTGGCTGCCCAGTTCAATGGTGCTGGGAAAGTTCTTTTTGTAACTTTTGGAATTCCGCATATATGGGGAATTGTAATTGGAGTTGTGGTTATTGTGTTTTATACAATGATGGGAGGCTTTTTTGCTGTTGCATGGACCGACCTTATTCAGGGAATAATCATGATTGGAGCATTAGTTATATTACCCATTTTTGGATTTATTGAATTGGCTAAACAGGGAACATCATTTTCGCATGCTATTGGTGCTGAAGGAACACATTTTAATAGTTTTGTCGAAAATAAAACAGGTTGGGCGGCAGCTGCTGTTATCATTAGTGGATTGAGTTGGGGTTTGGGTTACATGGGCCAACCACATTTGTTAACCAGATTTATGTCAATTAAAAGTGCTGATAAAATTAAAACAAGCAGAATTATTGCAATTGCCTGGGCAATACCGGCTTTTGCGGGAGCTATGTTAATTGGATTAATAGGTTTAGCCTTATATGGAAAAGGATATTATGTAGATGTAGAAGAAATAATGCCACATCTGGCAACTACTTTATTACCAACATGGCTTGCAGGAATTTTTATTTCAGGCGCAATCGCTGCGATGATGTCAACGGCTGATAGTCAGTTACTGGTTATAACATCATCTGTGATTGAAGATTTTTACCATAAAACTCTGGGAATGGATGTAACTGAAAAGCGACTTTTATTTTTGAGTAGAGTAATTACGATTGTTGTTGGTGCAATTGGTTTTATCATTGCTATTTCATCCGAAAATTTAATTTATGAGTTAGTTTCATATGCCTGGGCAGGTTTGGGTTCGTCGTTTGGACCTGCCTTACTCCTTATTTTGTTCTGGAAGAAGGTTACGAGCCAGGGAGTTATTGCCGGGATGCTCACAGGTTCAATTTCAACAATAATATGGAGCAATATTGATGCTTTGGAAAATATTATATCCGTGAGATTTGTTTCATTTGTTTTTGCAATTACAGCAATTTTTATTGTGAGCAAAATTACTTATAGGAAATAATAAACAATTGTAAGTAAGTGGCTAAGAGGTGATTATGAAAATAAAGATAAAACTAAATCAGAGAATTTATTCCCATCCACAACTGATAAAACCCAAAAGCAATTAAAACAAGCGATGAGAATCCTAGTAAAACTTTACTAACCTTTGGGCCTAATTTTTTGGCAAATGCAAAAAGAATTATGGTTGCAGCCAGTACAATAATTATGGTAATATAAAACCCAATAATTAATGCAAATCCATTCATAGGTGCAATTCTCCAACCCTGAAGAAACATAGGTCCCATAATTAAACTCCAGCCTAAATAAGGATTGGGATTTAATATATTTACAAATGCAGCACTAAATAAGGTTTGTTTGCCAGAGTTTTGCGCAATGACTTCTTCCGGATCATAATCTTTCCATGATTTAAACGCTTTGTATCCTAGGTAAAGAAGAAATAATCCACCGATAATTCTTAATACTATTACAAAACTAGTTGGAACAGAACTAAGTAGTAGTAAGATTAAAAGAACAATTGGTAAATCGCTGACAACAGGTGCAAATGCAGCCGGTAAAGTTGAGCGCCATCCCTTTTTTAGTGTTTGAGAGATTAAATAGGTTTGCAATGGCCCTGGCTGAACACCCGCAGCAAATGCATATGTAATCCCAAATATTAAGTAGTTTATCACCTAATTGTGTTTTAAAATTTGAATTAAAAATAGAAATAAAAAGCTAATTCCATATTTAAAAGATATAATTATTTGGATCGATAATTTTATTCTGTGAACAAAGCGAATTAATGGCTGTTTTCTTTAAAAGTTACAGCTAGTTAATGTACAAGAGTAATGACAAATGCGAAATTTTTTGTGTCAGTTTTTTTACTTGTATTAACATCTTGCAGTTTTTCACAAAATAAAAATGATCATATGAGTTCCACAGAACACAAATTCACCAATCATCTTATTCACGAAAGTAGTCCATATTTGTTGCAACATGCGCATAACCCTGTGAACTGGTATCCCTGGGGTGAAGAGGCTTTACAAAAAGCAAAAAAAGAAAACAAACTTATTATTGTGAGTGTAGGTTATGCTGCTTGTCATTGGTGTCATGTAATGGAACATGAGAGCTTTGAAAGTGAAGAGGTTGCTCAATTTATGAACGATCATTTTGTTGCCATAAAAGTAGATCGGGAGGAGAGGCCCGATATAGACCAAATTTATATGAATGCAGTACAACTTTTAAGCGGGAGTGGCGGTTGGCCTTTGAATTGTATTACACTGCCCGATGGACGCCCCATTTATGGAGGAACATATTTTCGAAAAGAACAATGGCTCGATATGCTTACGCAGGTAAATAATTTTGTAAAGCAAAATCCTGAAAAAGCTGAAGAACAAGCAAAATCATTAACAGAGGGAGTACGAACAAGCGAAATAATTCATTTGAATAAAGAGAAACCTGATTTTACAATTCAAGATCTGGATCAGGTTTACGATCTGTGGAAACGTAATATCGATTATACACATGGAGGAAGTCATGGCGCTCCAAAATTTCCTTTGCCAGTCGGTTATCAATTCTTGTTAAACTATCATTATCTGACACAAAATGAGGATGCTATAAAAGCAGTAATATCAACTCTGGATAATTTGGCTGCTGGCGGAATTTACGATCAGCTTGGGGGTGGTTTTGCACGATATTCAACAGATGCATATTGGAAAGTGCCTCATTTCGAGAAAATGCTTTACGATAATGCTCAATTGGTTAGTTTGTATTCGGCTGCTTATCAGGTAACAAAAGATCCTAAATATAAAATTATTGTAGATGAAACATTAGGTTTTATCCATAGAGAACTAACATCAAAAGAAGGTGGTTTTTATTCTTCATTAGATGCCGATAGCGAAGGAGTGGAAGGGAAATTTTATGTATGGACAAAAAATGAATTACAAAAAGTATTAGGCGAAAATGCAGAATTAATAATTGATTACTATAATGTTTCCGATAATGGAAATTGGGAAAATGGAATAAATATTTTATTTAAGACCTCACCTGATAAAATAATAGCTGATAAGTATAAAATTACGGAAGGCGAATTGTTAGTTCGAATTACTGAGGCTAAAAAAATACTTTTGAAAGAACGATCGAAACGAATTCGTCCTGCACTGGACGATAAAATTCTTACTTCGTGGAATGCGCTCATGTTAAAAGCCTATGTTGATGCTTACCGGGTTTTCGATGATAAAAATTATTTGGAAGCAGCGCTGAACAATGCAGCGTTTATTAGTTCAGAAATGAAATCATCTGATAATCGATTAGATCGTAACTACAAAAATGGCAAAGCATCCATCAATGCATTTTTGGATGATTACGCATTTACTATTTCTGCTTTTATCTCATTATACCAGGCAACATTTGATGAAAAATGGTTGACTGAAGCAAATCAGTTATTGAAGTATTCGTTAGATCATTTTTATGATATGCAAAGTGGAATGTTTTATTATACTTCAGATCAGGATTTAGAGTTAATTGCCCGTAAAATGGATGTAATGGACAATGTTACACCATCTGGAAATTCTGAAATGGCAAAGAACTTATTTATATTGGGAACCTATTTTTATAACAATGACTATATACAGAAATCTAAGCAAATGCTAAGTAATGTTAAGCAAAATGCATTAAAAAGCGGAACTTACTTTGCAAACTGGGATATTTTAATGACATGGTTTGTAAGTCAACCTTATGAAGTGGCAATTGTAGGCAAAGATTTTGAATCTAAACGAAAACAGCTTGATCTCAGTTATTTGCCCAATGTTTTTTTACTGGGAGGAAATAATGAAGGAACCTTAGTATTACTTGAAAGTAAATTAATTCAAGGACAAACTACCATATATGTTTGCCAAAACAAAACGTGTAAAATGCCAGTTGTTGAAGTAAAAAAAGCGTATATGCAACTGCAATCAAGAATTAATTAACTTCTTTTCTTTTATAGTTTATTCTCCACAATAAATTCCAGGTCTCACCATTATCTGTTGAGTTTTCCCAATCCCAGGTAAAATTATCAGGTTGAATATCATAGAATACCATTCTCTGATAGATTATACTCCCATCTGGTTTTTGAACTTTTCTTTTAAAGATTCTTTTTTCACCATCAATTTCACCAATAAAATCGAGGTACGATCCTTGATTATCTACCCATGTTTGGTACCACGTACCGTTATTTGAATTAAACACACTCCAGCTTTTACCTGTAAAACCTTTCATGCTTTCATCATCGGTTACATTGAAGTTTTCTTTGAGCACAAAATTATTCAATATCTTAAAAATTGAATTTTCGCCTTTTCCGATAGATTCATCTGATTTTGACCAGGTAAGATCCCACTCTCCAATCCAAAAGTCATAATATTCTGCCGGACTTAAATTCGAAATCGGAGTTTGTGCTTGCACGTTATTTGTTATCAGAAAAAAGCTGATAATGATTGTTGCTAGTTTAATCTTCATTTTCAGTTCATAATTGTTTGCTTTATTTACATAACTTTTAAATCTGATTTTTGTTCAAATTGCATTTAGTTCAGAATAAAAAATTATAGCGTACGCAACTTTATTTATAAAATCAGCATCATAACAATGATCCTAAAAATTCGGAAAAAATAATTTGTGTTGAAAAAACTAAACGTATTTCGGGTTTATGAAATATTTTTTGTAAATTAGATTTAAGTTCCGATTAGATTTTGGTCTGGTTTTTGCAAACCGAACATTAAATAAAACAAACTACTATGACAATTACTTGTTTAAAAAACGGAAAAGAAATAGCTCTAAGAGATCCTCTTGATTTGGATTTTATAGAATACGATGTTGTAAAAGATTATTTAAAAGTTATTGGTCATCTGGAAAGAAACCCTGAAGCGAGAGTTGAGATTGATTTAACTGAGCCATTTATACCAAAATTTAATTTAATTAATTGCAGTAATTCTTTCACTCAAAAATTTAATCAGGTAATAAACAGAAAGAAGTTCGCATAAAAATGAAAAGATCCGAAAAGGCTCTGGAATATTACTTCGGAGGATTCAATTGTTCGCAATCCGTTATTGCATCATTTGCTGATATCTTAAATGTTGAAGAAGAAGTTGCCTTGCGCATGGCTTCAGGTTTTGGTGGTGGTATGGGGCGAATGCAACAAACCTGTGGGGCTGTAACAGGAGCATTTATGGTTATTGGGTTTTTAAGAGGTAAGTATAAAGAGGGAGATGATGAAGCCAAGGAAACTACAAATAAACTAATACAGGAGTTCTCAAATAAATTTGCCGAAGTTAATGGAAGCATTAACTGCAAATCCCTAATTAACTTTGATCTAAATTCAGAAGAAGGCAGAAATCAAGCCGATAAAGCTGATGTGTTCAATAAACAATGCTCGAACTATGTCAGTATTGCTGTAGATTTACTTGAAGAAATATTAGCTAATGAGTAGTGAATTGTGAGCATCTCTCAATTCACCACTCACATTCACCATTTACATTTATTCGTATCTTAATGAAAGTGCAGGATTTAATCGTGCTGCTCTCAATGTTCGGTATGTTATTGTTAAAACAGCTATGGTTAGCGCAATTACAAATCCAATCAAAAAATCGAATATATTTAAATTAATCTTGTATTGATAATTTTGTAACCAGTTTTTGGCAATGAAATAAATTATGGGCCAGGCAATTACAGTTGAGATTGTTACTAAAACGATTATTTCTTTCGAAATGATATAAAATACATTCCCTACTGAAGCCCCTAAAGCCTTTCGTATGCCAATCTCTTTTGTTCGTTGTTGCACAGTAAAAGAAGTTAAACCAAACAAACCCAGTGATGCTATTACAATGGCAAGAATCGTAAATACAACGGATAGTTTTGCATTTTGCTGTTCTTCAATGTAAAGTTGTTTTAATTCATTATCCATAAAGAAATATTGAATAGGCTCATTGGCAGTAAATTCATTCCATACTTTTTCTATTTCTTTTAGCGTATTAACAGGAGCTTCATCTTTTAATTTAATACTTATATAACCCCATAAAATTTGATCATTTTTAAACCGAAGCATAGAAGGCTCCATTTTATAATGTAACGATCTGAAATGAAAGTCTTTCACAACTCCAATAATAGGCATGTAACTGGGTTCAGCTTCAAGATCATCTTCTGGAACAATAAATCTTGTTGCAAATGGATCGGTTAGGTTAAAGCTTTTAACTGCATTTTCGTTTACAATACATGCTTCCTGATCAGTTGGATATGATTCATTAAATAATCTTCCAGAAGATAATTCAATACCATATGTTTCAAAATAATCATAATCAACCCAATTTGTTTCCAGTAAAAATGATTCCTGATCACGTCCTTCAATGGAATAACCATTACCATTATTATTATGCATAGGAGCTGCTGTTGAAGTTGACACATTTTTTATTCCATTAATTTTTAGTAATTCTTCCTTGAATGATTTTACCTTATTTCCTAACACTTCGGCCCTGCTTAACACAACCAGTTGTTCTTTATCAAACCCCAAATCTTTATTAATCATAAAATTTATTTGCTTAAAAATGATTAATGTTCCAACAATTAGAATTATTGATATTGAAAACTGAAGAATAACCAAAACACTTCTGAGCTTTCCATTTTTTATACTGTCTTTTATGCTGCCTTTCAATACGGAAACAGGTTTAAACGCAGACAAGTAAAATGCAGGATAACTTCCTGCCAGAAGTCCAACTAATAATGAAATAGTAATTAACCCGGGAACTGTATACCAATTTCCAAAATAATCCAATTCAAGGTGAGAATTTAATATATTATTGAAGAATGGAAAACTAAGTTCAATAATAACGATTGATAGTATTAGAGAGAATAGAGATAATAATATTGATTCTGTTAGAAATTGTCTTATAAGCATTCCCCTTGTTGAACCGCTGACTTTTTTTATTCCTACTTCTTTTGCTCTTTTAGCTGCTTGTGCAGTTGATAAATTCATGAAATTAATAGCCGCAATAATAATAATTAGTATTGCAATACTTCCAAAAATATAGAGGTACTTTGGATCACTCGATGGTTTTACTTCATGCTGTATACCAGGATCCAGGTGAATTTTTAATAAAGGTTGAAGCTGATAATTATACTGATTACCTTTTTCAAAAAACTCATCCAATGTAACACCTAAATATTGTTCAAGCAATGGTCCCACATATTTTTGTAACATGGGTATAAATTTTTTATTTACATCGTCTGGAGAAGTTCCTTCTTTTAATAATACGTATGTTTCAAAACTATTTGATAACCATTGTTCATCATTTGCACGACGACTCGATAAAAATGAGCCGAACATGTTTGCTTTAAAACTTGAATTTTCCGGTATATCTTCCATAACACCTGTTATCCGATACAAAATAGAATCGGTGCCCACTTTTAGCATTTTGTCAATTGGATCAGTTGACCCAAAATATTTTTTCGATGCTGTTTGGCTAATAACAACAGTGTGAGGTTCGTTTAAAACTTTATTTTTATCACCTTTTAATAGAGGAATGGAGAAAATACTAAAGAAAGACGAATCGACTTGAACAAAAGCCTCTTCAGTAAAACTTTGATCGTTATATTTAATAACTGTTGTTCCAGAAGTATTGTATCTTGTAAAATTCTCAACTTCAGGAAACTCTCTCATCATTGTCGGGCCAACTGGCGACGCGGTGGAGGAAACATGAGCCTCTGTTCCACCAATTTTACCATGTAAATTAACTCTGTAAATTCGATCTTTATTTAAGTTAAATTGATCGTAACTAAGTTCGTTGATAACAAATAACGATATTAACAGACTACATGCTATCCCTATAGACAGGCCAATAATATTGATAAAAACGTATCCTTTTTGACGGTTTAAGGCTCGTACACTGTGTTTTATTAAATTTTTAATCATTGTGAAATGCTTTATTTAGTATATTGTAAAGACTTAATTTAATTTATTTAATGAATTATGGATTTTAAATAAGACGAGCTTTTTCTTGTTTAGTTACAGAAAAAGATTTTTTTTTAATCAAACTGCAATAAAGAAAAAAATAACCGTCAGGTATATTATGAAAGTCAAAAATGAACATAGAAACTTAAGACTGTTTATTTCATCGGAATACCGAAACCTTGTTTCTTACGTTCGCAGGTACTTAAATGAGAAATACTATGAAATAAGTGCTGAAGATATTGTTCAGGATGTGGCCTTAAACCTTTTTTCAAAATTAGATTTCGATGAGCAATTAGAAAATATTGCAGGATATGTATATCGATCAATGCGGAATAGAATAACAGACTTTCAAAGGAAAAAGAAAAAAGAAATTCCTTTTCAGAAGTTTACAAACGATAAGGGAGAGGAGCATTTTTCGAAGAATATTGAGGAAATTCAGGAAGCTGTTTTTAGCGAAATTAATGATACGAATTTTTATCCTGTAATAAATGAGGCTTTAAAAAAACTAAGCCCGAATCAACAAATGGTATTTGTAGCTACTGAAATTGAAGGATACACATTTGAAGAATTATCGGACGAACTAGATATACCCGTTGGGACACTGCTCTCGTGGAAACACAGAGGAGTTAAAAAATTGAAACAATTAATCAGGCCTGATGATTTGTTTATCGATAATGAAAATTAAAAACAATATAATCAATTAAATATATAATAAAATGGAAAGAGAATATAACAATAGAACGCATCCGGTATTAAAAGGCTTAAAAATAGTTGGATTTGTAATACTTGGAGCATTAGCAGCAGCAGGATTTGCATTTCTTTTTGGATATTTTGTAATGCTGCTTTGGAACTGGTTAATGCCAACAATTTTTGGATTAACAACAATTACTTTCTGGCAGTCTGCCGGTATCGTATTATTGGCACGACTTATATTTGGAGGGTTTAAACATGGCAGTGACCATTCTAAAAGTCGTTCTCCAAAAAGGAAATTTATGAGTAATTTGAAAAATGAGTTTAATAAAGAACGAAAATGCAGAGATTGGAGACATTTTGATGATTTTTGGTGGGACGAAGGCGAAAAATCATATAATGATTACTTAGAGCGTAAAATAGAGCAAGAGCAGAAATAAAAAGCCATTTAATGTGAATAATGAGCAGTAGTTGATTTATATCAGTGAACTGCTCATTTTTTTAAGTTATAGATATTCTCCTGAAAATGGATTAAAAACTCTTGTAATTTTAATTTCTAATAATTTTATTCAATTATTGTAACTGTTTCTAAACAAAAGTGTAATTGTAATTGTCAAAGTAATTGTATGTTCTAATTCAGAGTTAAATGAATGAACCAAACACTTCTTATTGTGCAGATTTAAATACAATTCCTCGACCTGAAATAGGCACTGTATTAGTTTCTGGAGCTACGGGTTATATCGGTGGCAGGTTAGTGCAAGAGCTTATATCAAGAGGGTATAAGGTTCGAATACTAGTTAGAACATACTCTGTTGAATATAGTGATAGATGGCCAAAGGCAGGAATTGTTGTTGGAGATGCATTGGATTTTGAGAGTATGCAAAATGCCCTGAATGGAGTATCGGTAGTTTATTATCTTATTCATTCTCTATTACAAGGCAGGAGAAAATTAGAGGCGTTGGAAATTAAAGCAGCAGAAAACTTTAAAAAGGCAGCAGAGGAAAATGGTGTTAAAAGAATAATATATCTGGGAGGTTTAGGAGATCGGGACTGTGATTTATCAAAACACTTAAAAAGCAGAAATAATGTCGCTGTTGAATTAGTAGGAGGGATAGTTCCTGTTACTGTCTTAAGAGCTGCAATAATTATTGGGTCGGGGAGTGCTTCATTTGAAATTATTGAGCATTTAGTTAAAAATACTCCCATTGTTTTATTACCTAAATGGGCACAAACATACTGTCAGCCAATAGGGATAAGAGATATTATTAAATACTTGGTTGGGGTTCTTGAAAAAGAAGAAACAGCAGGAAAATGGTACGATATAGGGGGAAAAACAAAACATTCTTACGAAGAAATGATAAGGATTTTTTCTTATTTATTAGGTAAAAAGAAAATCTATATCAACGTATTTATTTCGAATTATAAATTTTTTGGCTATATCGCCAGTTTATTAACTCCTGTGCCAGCTCCAATTGTCATGTCGTTATTTGAGAGCATAAAAAATGAAGTGATTTGCAAAAATATTGAGATAACAAAAATTCTGGATTTTGAACCTCTTGGCTATTCAGAAGCTATAATTTTAGCTCACAATGTTGCCCAACAAGATGAAATCAGGACTCGCTGGTCTGATTCTTATCCTGCTAATCATGAATTAGAAACCAAGTTAAATACAATATCACAACCAAAGTTTATAAGTACTTACTCGCAAAAAACACAAAAGAAAGCAGGTTCTTTATTTAATACCATCTGCAAAATTGGTGGAAGTGAAGGTTGGTTTCATAATAATTGGATGTGGCGAATCAGAGGCGTTTCTGATAAAATATTAATGGGTGTTGGAACCTCGCGGGGAAGAAGAAGTTATTCAAAGCTTAGAATCAATGATGTTATTGGGTTTTGGCGAGTTGAAGACCTAAAAGAAAACAAGCGTTTGTTATTACGAGCTGAAATGAAATTACCAGGAAAAGCGTGGCTCGAATTCAATATAAAGAATCACCATATAGAAAATCAATTGTCAGTTACTGCATACTTTCAACCCAAGGGTTTTATCGGAGATTTATACTGGTATTTATTTGTTCCATTCCATTCTATTATTTTCAAAGATCTGATTAAAGATATAGAAATAAGAAGTTGAGCTTTGCATTATTTCATTGTTTAAATGGATTGGTTTGCTCCATGTTTATTCAATTATTAAATAATTGTTCCGGAAGAAATATTAGTGAATTTATTTTCAGAAATAATCTAGATATTTCTTTTTTGCATGACGGTCATCTGATCTATAGTACTTTAGCCTTTTTATAATCAGGTTTCATTTGATATAAAAATGACAAAAATTCGGTGAGTAGTTTTATCATTATTTTAATGAATAAAGTTGTAATTTTAATATGTAAAAATTGCAAACAAAATTTTATTACTAACGTTTCATTATCTAGTTCCAATAGAAATTAATGTATAGCAATACAAATTAGAACCACAACATGAATAAAGAATTTATAATAAGTCTATTGCAGAACATCGCTATTTTATTGTCATTTAGTATGTTGTATGATTATTATTGGATTAAGAGTGAAGAAAAAAGAAACCTTTTAATAAAATTCATTACCGGTTTAGTGTTAGGTGGTATAAGCTTAGTACTGATGCTAACGCCATGGAAATTGAGCCCTGGACTTGTTTTTGATACCCGCTCCATAATGCTTTCAATTTCTGGTTTGTTTTTTGGGGCAATTCCTACAAGCATAGCAATGATTATGACAGGAACATATCGTATTTTTCTTGGTGGTGATGGTTTGTGGATGGGATTGGCTGTAATTTTTAGTTCGGGAACTATCGGAATTTTATGGGGTAAATTAAGACCTAATATTTTTCGTGATAAGTATTTAAAAGATCTAATTTTATTGGGCTTTACTGTGCATGTTGTTATGTTGCTTTGTACTCTTCTCCTTCCAAAAGAAAATATTTTACAAATATTAAAAAACATTGCTATTCCGGTTATCACGATTTATCCTTTGGCGACAGTGGTACTCGGAATTATAATGGTTAAACAGTATAAAAATTGGAAAAACAGAAAAGCATTGTATGAAAGCGAGCAAAGATGGCAATTTGCTCTGGAAGGCAGCCAGGATGGAGTTTGGGATTGGAACCCTCAAACCGATGAAGTATTCTACTCAATACAGTATAAATCTATATTAGGATATACCAACGAAGAATTTAAAAATAAGTTTGAAGAGTGGAATAAAAGAGTGCATCCGGATGATAGAGAAAACGTAGAAAAGGATCTCGAAAAATTGTTAAAAGGGAAAAGTGAATACTATTCTAATGAGCATAGACTTCTCTGCAAAGATGGAAAATATAAATGGACTCTGGATCGGGGTAAGGTTATGGAGTGGACTCCTGAGAATAAACCATTCAGAATTATAGGAACACTTAAAGATATTTCAGAGAGAAAAAGATACGAATTAAAACTGCAGGAAAGGAATGAGGAATATTCGACATTAAATAAAGAATATTTATCGCAAAACGAGGAACTTGAAGAAAACCTTGAAGAAACTGAAAAGCTAATAAAAGATTTGGAGATAGCAAAAGCAAAAGCAGAAGAAAGCGATAACTTAAAATCTGCTTTTTTGGCAAATATGAGTCATGAAATTCGTACACCCATGAATGCCATTTTGGGATTCTCAGATCTTTTGAGTAAAGGAAATAATTCAGAGAAATCCGATATTTATGTAAAGCATGTTAAAAACTCAGGTAAAAAGCTTTTACGATTAATTGATGATATCATTGATATATCTAAAATAGAGTCAAATCAAATTTCCGTTGAAGAATCCAAATGTAATGTCAATGATCTTGTTATTGAGGCGGTTTCGCTTTTTAAAGAAAATGATTTATATATTTCAAAATCTTTACAATTAGATTACAATTTATACGATGACTTAAATCAATTATTGATTAAAACTGATCCTATTCGATTAAGACAGGTACTTGATAATTTAATTTCAAATGCGGTAAAGTACACCGATAAAGGGACTATTAATGTTGAATGTAAATTAGAAAGGGAGCAAGAACGAATACTATTTACTGTGCGCGATACCGGAATAGGAATACGAAATGAAGATCATAATAAAATTTTCAACAGATTTATGCAGTCTGATAATGACAGACTTAAAGATGGTACAGGTTTAGGATTAAGTATTTGTAAGGGTTTAATTGAATTAATGAAGGGTGAAATTTGGTTCGAATCGGAACATGGAAAAGGATCAATTTTTTATTTTACAATACCATTCGTTCAATTTGATGAAATTAAAAAAGAAAAAGTGGAAAAAGCAAATATACTTGATGATTATAATTTCTCTGATAAATTAATTTATGTTGCTGAAGATGACATGGCTTCCTTTTTATTATTAAAGGAAATATTGAGTAATACAGAGGCAAAATTAAAGCATGCACAGAATGGTTTAATTTTGTTGGAAATGGTTGAAAACCAAATTCCTGATTTGATTTTGTTGGATATTAATATGCCTGTTATGGACGGATTGGTATTTATGAGTCGTTTAAAAGAATTAAACTTAAAATCAATTCCGGTTATTGCACAAACTGCATACGCCATGAAAAATGAGGAAGAAAAATTCTTAAATGCCGGTTGTATTGATTATATTTCAAAACCCATTGATGCTCAAATCCTTCTCAATAAAGTCGCCTGGAATATAAAAAGTTAAAGGAACACAAGGTTCCTTTAATATGATTAAAATAATTGATCTAAAACTTCTTTAACTGTTTCTAAATCCGGTGTGATTTCAAAAACGTGCTTTGGTTTAAGATAAAAAATTTCATTTTCGCGTTTAAACTTATTTTCACCACCACCAGTTATGTTTAGCATGATCAGATCATCTTTTTGAACAAGTCCATTTTTAATGGCATCAATTAAAGTAGCAGTAGCCACAGCTGAAGCCGGATGAATATCATTTCCTTCAGTCTCTTCAAAAATTTTAGATGCTTTTTGAAGCTCATCGTTATTGGCAAGTAAAACATCACCACCAGCATCTTTCATGGCATCGTATAATCCTCCAATAATCGGATAAGGAGGTTTGCGGTTCGATAACACTTTTGCAATTATTTCTTCAACCTGAGTACGAGCCAGATTATCATCCAAATGTAGCATTTCTCTTGAATCGGCTTTCCATGCATCGTGAATAGGAACAAAAGGCTTGTTTTGAGAAACCATTAATTTCATTTTATTTCTACCAAAACGGCCATCATCAATTAATCGTAAATTTGACTCCCAGGCAGCGATTGCTCCGGTTCCACTTCCAATAGCTTGAAAATAATAATCAGGAATTTTCCCAATTTCATTCACAGCTGAAAGGACTGTTGTTCCCATACCATCTCGGCGGGCAACATTCTTGGCACCACCTTCGGCAAAGAAATTATCAAGCTGACATGCTAAATTTGATAAATGAATTGCATCAAAATAATCACTTCCTGATTTTGTAACAACCAATTTTACACAGTCATTTATAGGTTTATTAAACCATAATGCATTCAGGTTGTCTTCGGGGACACATAACAATAACGGTATATTGTTGTCGGAGCATACATGTGCAAATGCTCTGGCTGTATTACCGGCTGAGGCTACAACTAAAACTTTTTTCTCGTTGGCAGATAATCGTCCACATACTGAATAGGCTTCGGTTTCTTTAAACGAACAAGTTGGGAATTTCGCCCCTTTTTCCGGCCAATATCCACTAAATGTGATATAAAGATTGTTTAATCCCAGGTGTTTGGCTAAACCTTCACTTTTATAAGTTACAGGTGCCGATGATCCTTTCAGGGTTCTGTGAATTGGTAACCAGTCGGCAAATCGATAAATTCCTGCGGATACTTCTTTAACCTCAATTTGTTTTTTGTTGTAAATAGCACGAATAAGCGTTGGTTTTGTTTCGTTGGGGGCATCAAGCGTCCAACCTTCGTCGTTGAATTGCTTGCCTGTATAAACTGATTGTAAAATATATTTGGTGGCCTTAAAATCTTTAATCATGTATTATTTATTTTGATGAAACGATCGGTAAAAATATAAAAAATGAATGGTTTCCTAAATTATTTATTAAAATCTTATTAATGGATCAATAAAACTGATTCTGTTTTTATAAAGACTTACTTAAGTAAACTATTTATTAAAAAATTGCAACTATTGTATTACTCATTCGTCTTTATAGTGGTTTTATTCAAGATTATTTCATGAATAACTTATCCTTTTTGAAATAAAATGTACAATTCAATACTAACATAATACAGTTCAATTTATGACGGTCGCATAGCAAATAAAACCTCTATATTTTGAATTGAATTTTAAACTGATGAAATTCTAAAAGGCTTAATGAAATTTTTTAGCACACACATATCACCTAAAATCATTCTGAATATTTTGCTTGGTATAGCTATTGCAGGAATGGTTCTTATCTTGTTATCCGTGAACAGGATGAACTCAATTTTAAGCGTGGATCTAGGTTTTAACAAGGATCGTGTTACATGTATAAAAACAACAGAAAGTACTGTAGCTTTAGCTGATTCATTAATTTTTTCATCAGACTTACCCGGTTTTAATTCAGAAAATACCTTAAAAGTTAAATCAGAATATAACAATAATAAAATCGAAATTGATCATCAATTTGTTTCGGATAATTACTTTGATTTCTTCAATTATAAAAAGATAAATGAAAAGAAGAACCAATTTTCGAACGCTGGCAATGCACAACCAATTTTTATTAATGAAAGTGCAGTGGAAAAATTAGGGATCTTTTGCATTGATGAGGCTCCAGGGACAATTATTAGTGATGAAAATGATAATCAATTTATAGTTTGTGGAGTAGTTGAAGATTTTAAACCTTTATCACTTCTACCTATAAATCAGGCTAAAATATATCAATTAACAACTGAACATTTAAAATATGCTTTTAAGGTTACAAATTCTGATCAATTAGATAAAGAAGATAGTACTCAAAAAGCTTCTCTGCATGGAATAACAAGTTTTCAGCAACAAATTCAAAATCAATATAAAATTTGGGAAGATGTGATGTATAGTTTGTTTCTTTTTATTAATGTTCTTATTCTTCTAATATGTTTCGGACACATTGGTAGCAAATATGCATTTAAAACAGAGAGAGAATTAGTAAAGATTTTTAGTATTGGTGTACATATTATTACTCTACTTATTTCTAAAACATATATCTTCCTGATCGGAATAATGGTGTTGGTTGTTTTGCCTGTCTCATATCTTATACAAAAGTTATGGCTTGAGATATACGTTAACAGAGTGAACTTTGGTCTTGTCGATTTATTTATAATATTGTCCATGGCCCTTTTAGCTGTCTACTTAATTTGCTGCCCCAAGAGTAAATTTGACGTTCAGTTAAAAGGGAGGTCAATTCAACATAATTCAATATAAGTTCAATTTTTTATTTATTTTTTAACATTAAGCCGCATTTTGTGTTTAGTAATAAAATAGAACAGAAAATGTCTAAAAAAATTTGCAAAGAGGTTAAAAAGAAAAAGATTAAAGTTGATAAATACAACTTCGAATGCACCAGATGCGGATTAAAAGCTGATAAAGAAAAGAAATTATGTAAACCCGAGAAAATATAAGAAGCGCATCATTTCGATGCGCTTCTTCATGTTAATTTGTTTCTTTAAATGAGTTAGCTTCAGATATAATAAGTGGATAAATTCCTCTAATTTCCTTTTGTTTTATGGCAGGTAACTCATCAAAACTCATATTGTACTTTTCTGAAGAATCCTTTTCTCTAAATTCATAAATTATCGATCTGGCCATATCTTGATAAGCAAGGTATGTATTAAACAATGTAGTTTTATCATAATATAGATCAACAATATATTTCTCTGAATTTGTTATAAGCTCTTTAAATTTAGGTTTTATATTCTCTGGCGAATTTTCTGGCTTTGTGGCATCTATTTCAAAATATGTTATTCCTTTTTTTTCTAAATCTTCAATTTCAAAGTCTTCAGTAACAAGCGGAGGTAGCATTTTTGGCATACTTACAAAGTTCCTTTGTAGTTTAGATACCTTTGGGTCAGCGACTGCACCCATATGAACTATCTTTAGCAAATTGATTTTTCGTAAAACTTGACTTAAATCGTTGATGTATTTCATCGAAACATTTTTATCGGCATATAATCTTATGCTTATTATATTGGCATCAAGTTTATTAATTTTTGATTTTTCGTTTAATAATACGGTTTCTAATTCAGTATACTTAACGGGCTTTTTGCTTACAAATATTTTATCGTCAACCATAGCAACATCAATGCATAGTCCAGGTCGTTCTAAAAGCCAATAATTTTCAATTTCAGGTAAGTTTATTTGTGCATCAATATCACTTAAATAATCATCCAACGAATTATCAAAACCTGATTTATTATAAAGTGAATATTCTGATGAGTTCCACCAAATTTTTAATTGATTATTAACAATTTCATAATTTATTTCAGTGGTTTCTTTGTTAGGAAGACTGAGTATGATGCTATTATCTTTTATCTCGTAAGGATATTCTTTGAGGTTTATGTTTTTTTCGAGTACCGAAAATTTACTATTCTCAAATAATATTTGATATCCATATGTATCTTTTGACACGTTTTTCCACAGACCTTTTAATTGACTCATATTATTTTGAATCTCAAAAAAGGACAAATTAGTAAGAACTCTGCCTGGGCCGTTTAGGGTAAGATTAGCAAAAAGAATAAACGTAAAAATGGCTGCCGGAATTACAAGTAAAGCTTTTAGCTTTGCTGTAATTCCCGATTTAATTTTGTTCATCATGATAATGCGGTTTTTAATTGATATTAAATTGAAATTATTAACAAGTTGTACTGATGGAATTGAAATAAAATGATTAAGTAATAATTCCTGATAATCGAGCAGGTCATATCCATTATCTACAACATTGTTATCAGCGAGATATTCATGGTTAGTTTTTATTGATTTTTGTAGAACCCAAACAAAAGGATTAAACCATTGAAAAATGGATAAGGAATGTGCAATAAGCAAGTCAATTGAGTGAAACTGTTCAACATGCACTTCTTCATGTGCTAATATTTCTTCTGATTTATCAGAAATATTATTCCTGTTTACAAAAACATATCCTAAAAATGAAAATGGAGGCAGATTTTGATTGATATGAACTATTTTAATCTTATTTCTTTTTTCAACTTTGTTGTTTAAAATTGTTTTAAAAACCCATTGAAACAGGATAATTATTCTTGATAGAAATATTACAACCCCAATTAAATATATTAAAAGTATTATTAATGCAATTGAAATTGATTTATCAGTTGTGGTCTGAACTAATTCTTTTTCTCCTGTATAATTTGTAACTCTGGGGCTATAATTATTTTCAGTTAAATTTGAGTATGCCTCTAAGTTATATTCTTCAAATCCGGTATTAACGTTTCTAATTGACCTGTAATACCCTGGATCAGACATTGCAATAAGTTTTTCATAATAGCTCTTAAATTTTCCTATTTCTTTTAATGTACTTTCATATCGATTTGTATTTGTTACACTCAAATTGATATGCATTAATGGCATAATTAGCGATAATAACATAATCGATAACAAATATACTCTGTTGAACCTGAAATAGGTCTCTTTCCTGAAAAAGAGCAAATAAACCAGGAAAAGAATACTCAGGCATAATCCTGATTCGAACAGATAAAGAAGAAACTTAACCATTCTTTTTCTTTTTAATTTCGTCAAGCATTTTAATTACTTCGTCCACTTCTTTTATATCCAAGTCTTTATTTTCTGAAAAGAAGTTAACAACCTGTTTTAAAGAGTTATTATAATAGTCTTTAATAAGCTTTCCCATTTGACTTCTTTTGTATTCTTCCTTACTGATTAAAGGGAAATACTCATAGGTATTACCATACTTTTTAAAGGATACAATTTCTTTCTTCACCAATACTCTTACAATGGTCGATACCGAATTGTAAGGGGGCTTCGGATCCGGAAATTTTTCAAGTATATCATTGATAAATCCTTTCTCAATTTTCCAGAGAATTTTCATGATCTTTTCTTCTGCTTTTGTTAAACTGGCCATATTTTAAAAATTAAAAATTAAAATCACTCCCAATAGTTATCAGGATCATTTCTCATTACTTCCAATGTGCATTGGTTCCGACTCTGAAATTATTGAGGGAACTGCCGATCTTACAGCTGATTGCAAATGGCCTGGTAAATCTTCATAATTTTTCCCAAACCTTTTCATGCTGAACTCATTTTTCACTTCATTTCCGGCAGCAATCAGTTCGTTCATTACCTTTACAAACATTCCATATGATGTTGCTCTGTCGTTTTTAACAGATATAATCCCCTTTGTTACTTCTATTTCTCCAAAGGGTTCAATGTTTCTTACTGATTTTTCAGGTAAATCTGCCTTGTTTTTAGGATTTAAAAGAAATTCCTTAGTCTTTTGTCTTAGCATAGTAATAGGCATCTGATTTCCTTCTACCATAAGTTGATCATTTGAGTTAACTAAAACAACCCAAACATTCCGTTCTTTAATTTCAGGTGGTGTTTGATCTGACAGTGGAGGAATTACGCGATATAATCCCGTATCAATATCCATGGTTGTAGCAACTAGGAAAAAAATCAACAATAAAAATGCAATATCCGCCATGGATGCTGCACTGAATTCACCATTTAATCTTCTAGCCATAGTTTTTTATTATAAAACGAAATAGTGTATGAAATTATGATACAAACCTACAACTTAAAATTAAATAAAACAACTTAAAAATAAGTTAAAGTATTTAGATTTAAGTTTAAAAATTTTAAATGTCAGATAATAAGCGGTTTAATATGTCTAAAAAATTTGAACAGAACAATAATAAGTATAAATTGTATATTTGAGCAGATACACAAATTTAATTATGAGAAAGACATTTATCAGTTTAAGTATAGTTATTATTTCCCTGTTTGTACATGTAAATGAGACACGTTCATCCAATGATGATGGGAACCTTGTTAAAATCATTGTATTGTATACCAATGATGAGCATGGGTGGATGGAACCAACAAACGATTATGATGGTGCCCCGGGACTAATGGAAATGTGGAAGAACAACGAAGGTTATGATGGCTCAGAGAAGTTCCTGATAATAAGTGGTGGGGATATGTGGACCGGTCCGGCTATTTCAACATGGTTTCAGGGGGAATCGATGGTAGAAATTATGAATGCCATGGAGTATGATGTAGCTGCAATTGGCAACCATGATTTTGATTTTAAAATTGATGGTTTAACTACCCGGTTAGAGCAAATGAACTTCCCTTTTATTTCAGCTAATATTAAGAATAAAGAAACAGGAGAAATTCCTGATTTTGCTAAACCTTACATTATCGTTGATATTGAGGGTGTTAAAGTAGGGATAATTGGTTTGTCATCTTTGAGTACTCCTTTGACTACTGCACCAGCAAATGTTAAGGATTTTGAGTTTACTCCTTATGCTGAAGCAATTATCACATATTCAGAAAAAGCAAAAAGTGAGGGAGCGGAGGTGTTAATTGTTGCAGGACATATTTGTAAGGATGAAATGGAAGAGCTGGCACCAGTTGCTGCGAAAAACGGGATAAGTATAATCGGTGGAGGACATTGTCATCAATTACTTGCCAAAGAATCAAATGATGTTATTTTGATTCAGGCAAGAAGCGGAATGAGAGCGTATGTAAAAGTTGAATTTGAGTATGATAAAACTACACATGAAGCTCTAAATTTTAAGTACGAAATTGTAAAAAATAACAATCATAAAATTAATGCTGAAATTCAGCATATAGTAAGTTATTGGGCTGATAAAACAGAAGAAGAATTATCTGATGTTATAGGGGTTGCAGGCGAAACGATTCGAAGATCATCTGTTGAAATGGGAAATATGTTTTGTGATTCATGGTTTTATACTTTCCCAATTGCAGATGTTGTAATAACAAACTCGGGCGGTTTACGACAGGATATTTATCAGGGAGAAATCACGTTAGAATCTATTGTAGGCCTCTTACCTTTCGATAATACTATTTTAGAGATTGAATTTACAGGCGCTGAGATCATGAGTATTGCTAATGATTTTTTAATTGGTGGTATAACAACAACGAATGGATTTAAATTAAAGGATGGAACTCCTGTATATGCAGATTCAATATATACTGTTCTTACAACTGATTATTTATACTCGCTCTCTGATAATAACTTTTCGGAGTTTGATCCTGAGCCAATGAATACATCTGTTCATTTTAGACAACCTTTAATTGACTGGATTAAATCTTTAAATACAAGTACATCAAATCCTTTAAATAATTACCTGGATTCCAAACCAAGACATTAATTTCAGTATTAAATACAGAGAAAAAAAGCCGGATTGTAAAGCACTCATGGTCGGAAGAAATTC
>DMBU01000097.1 GCA_003446015.1 Bacteroidales bacterium
GCGGGTATGCATCGCAAGGACCTCCGGGATATATCAATTAAAAATGGTTTAGATATATTTAATAATAAATATGATGGATTTAAATTAGCATTGAATATTTTAAATAAAAAAGATGTGTATAAAGAGTAGTTTAAAAAGGGGGAAATCTTGATACTCATATCTAAAATCTAATATCTAATTATAATATTTTAACTATTTTCGTATCATCTAAAAACAAATAAAATGTCTATTCAAGTTAAAGAACTTACTAAAATATACGGCGAACAAAAAGCCATCGATCAGATCAGTTTTGAAATAAAAACAGGCGAAATTGTTGGGTTTGTTGGTCCAAACGGAGCAGGAAAATCAACCACCATGAAAATCCTGACGGGGTTTATTCCTCCCTCATCAGGCGAAGCTAAAATCAACGATTTGGATCTAATTGATAAGTCATTAGAAATAAGAAAACACATTGGATACCTGCCCGAAAACAATCCTTTGTATTTAGATATGTATGTAAAAGAATATCTTGAATTTGTTTCCGGGATTTATAAGTTAGGTAATAACACCTGCCTGCCGGCAGGCACGGCCAAATCACGAATTGAAGAAATAATAGCACAAACGGGGCTAACGATTGAGCAAAAGAAAAAGATAGGTGCATTGTCAAAAGGATATCGACAACGGGTTGGCCTGGCACAAGCACTTATACACGATCCTGATATATTGATCCTTGATGAACCTACTTCAGGACTTGATCCAAATCAAATCGTTGAAATCAGAAATCTAATCTCGCAGGTAGGAAAAGAAAAAACAGTATTGCTTTCCACTCATATTATGCAGGAAGTTGAAGCCATTTGCGACCGGATCATTATCATTAATAAGGGAAAAATTGTTGCCGACGATTCTCTCGAAGGAATTTACTCACACACAAAAGATAAATCAATAACAATTATTGTTGAATTTGATAAAGGAGTAAATGAAAAGCAACTTGAAGGAATTGAACTGGTTGATAAAGTTGCCAGAATAGATGATAAAAACTGGCTAATCCAAGGCCTGCCCGTCCGGCAGGCGGGCTCGTCTACTGAAGATATACGACAACACATTTTCAAATTTGCAGTAGAATCAGGGCTTACAGTACTTTCCATGCAGAAAAAAGAAAAAAGCCTGGAGGAAGTTTTTCAGGAGTTAACGAAACAATGATCAAATGTCAAAGATCAGTTGGCAAAGACCAGTTGTCAAAGTGCTTCTATCTTTTTCGATATTTGGTATTTATTCGCCTTGCTCATGATCCCGTAAGCTTTCGGAACGCTTTGCTAAGTTGATATTTTTCTTTGGCGTTTGAACGTTGGTATTTGAAGTTTGAAGTTTGGCTTTTGGTATTTGGTATTTGAAAATTGATATTTGGAGTTTGAAAATTGGTATTTGTAGTTTGAAAACATTATTTTTGGTCGTTTTTATTTTTAATCATTATAAATAAATTTTATTATGGGATATTTATTCACATCTGAATCTGTCTCTGAAGGACATCCTGACAAGGTTTCTGATCAAATATCAGATGCTTTACTGGACGAGTTTTTACGTCGTGATCCCGAATCAAAAGTTGCTTGCGAAACTTTAGTAACAACTGGTTTAGTGGTTTTAAGCGGTGAAGTTCGTACCAAAGCATACATTGATGTTCAGGAAGTTGCCCGAAGAGTTATTAAGCGAATTGGTTATACCAAGCAAGAGTATCGATTTGATTCAGAATCCTGTGGAGTTATTTCTACCATTCATGAACAATCTCCGGATATTAATCAGGGCGTGGTTCGCGAAAAAGAAGAAGATCAAGGCGCTGGTGATCAGGGAATGATGTTTGGTTATGCAAGCAAAGAAACTGATGATTACATGCCATTGGCATTGGTTTTATCGCATGTTTTGTTACAGGAACTTGCTAAAATCAGACGAGAAGGAAAAGAAATGACGTATCTGCGTCCGGATTCAAAATCTCAGGTTACCATTGAGTATAACGATAACAATGAGCCTGTAAAAGTTCACACCATTGTTGTTTCGACACAACATGATGACTTCGATGAGGAAAAAGCGATGCTTGAGAAAATTAAAAATGATGTTCGAAGCATTTTAATTCCAAGAGCTAAAAAACGTTTTCCTGAGCGAGTTCAAAAACTGATAACCAACGATTATATTTTACACGTGAATCCAACGGGTAAATTTGTAATTGGTGGTCCTCATGGTGATACCGGCCTAACGGGTCGTAAAATTATTGTTGATACCTACGGAGGAAAAGGAGCTCACGGTGGTGGTGCATTTTCTGGTAAAGACTCATCGAAAGTTGATCGTTCAGCTGCCTATGCTGCCCGTCATATTGCCAAAAACCTTGTTGCTGCCGGCGTTGCCGACGAGGCTCTGGTTCAGGTAGCATATGCCATTGGTGTTGCTCAACCTGTGGGTTTGTACATTAACACATATGGCACTTCAAAAGTTGACATGACCGATGGTGCTATTTCTGATAAAATAAATACCATATTTGATATGCGCCCTGCTGCAATTGTAAAACGATTTGGATTGAAAAATCCTATTTTCGAAGAAACTGCTGCTTATGGACATATGGGTCGTGATTTTAAAGTTGCTAAAGTTGAAATCATCGAAAATGGAAATGGCAGCGAAGAAAAATCAGTTCAAAAAGAAGTTGAATTCTTTGCCTGGGAAAAGTTAGACTATGTAGATAAAATTAAAGCTGCATTCGACAATTAAAATTTAGTTCCTTTATATTTTGACGAAGTCACGCTCATTTTGGGTGTGGCTTTTTTTGTACAATGATCAATTAACAATTATCAATAACACAATAAACAATTAGTAATTTTCAGGTAAAAAATTTATAATTTTAGTCTTCTGTAGCTATTCTCAAATTTATTACTATGTTAAAATAATTAAATATGCAAAAAGATAATCCTGCCTCAGATAAATCTTTTGAATTTGCTAAGAAAATAGTGCTTTTATATAAAGATATAATAAGTAAGCAAAAGGAATATGTATTGTCAAAGCAGATACTAAAAAGCGGAACATCAATTGGAGCGAAAATTTCAGAAGCAAACGGAGCAATATCTGAAGCTGACTTTTCAAGCAAAATTTCAATTGCATACAAAGAATGCCTCGAAACAAAATACTGGCTTCGTTTATTGTTTGAGACAAGTTATATAACTGAATTTCAATATCAAAAGCTCTTTCAAAATACTGACGAATTAGCAAAAATTCTCTTTTCAATCCTTAAAAAAACAAGAATTAACAAGAAATAGTAAAATTATCGCTCTATTTTGATGATTGATAATTGTTAACTGATCATTGTCAATTGATAATTGAATTTGTTAAATTTGCTTTATTTACTGGGAACGTAGAACAATTATGGCAAAAAAGTGGTTTGCATTATATACAAAATCAAGAAACGAAAAAAAAGTCCATCAAGCACTTGTTGATAAAGGCATTGAGTGCTACCTCCCTTTGGAAAAAAAATTAAAGTTTTGGAGCGATCGTAAAAAGTGGGTTGAAGAACCTTTCATCAGATCATATATTTTTGTTTATACTGAAGAACAAAATTTGCAACAATCATTAAACACTCCGGGGGTTGTTACTGTTATACGTTTTGGTGGTAAACCCGCATCGGTTAGAGAAGAACATATTAATGTCATAAAAGCGGTTTTATCCAGCTCAGAAGATTATGAATTAAGTACTGAAAGCTTTGAACCCGGTGAAAGAGTGATGGTTGAAAGCGGAACGCTGAAAGGACTCTTTGGAGAAATGGTGTATCACCTGAATAAATATAAAGTATTGGTTCGAATTGAATCAATCAATCAGAATATATTAATCAAAATAAATCCTTCGCATTTAAAGAAGGTTTAAGTATCTTTGATATAGTTAAAACTTGGTGTCACCCCTAGCCTGTCGAAGGGTGTTTTTTAACAAAAAGAATAAAATTACAATTTATCGCTTGTTTGGACTCATCCCTATAATTATCTGGGATGTGACTGAGGAAGCGGAGCTATATCAAAGACCAGATAACAAGGATCAATTTTCAAGGATAAAAAGATGGCAAGAGATCAAATTAAATCAAATTCTATTCACATAAGTGATTTGTCTAAACATCTCTTTTGGGATGTGGATAGCACATCTATCGACTTTGAGAAAAACAAAAGACTTATTATTCATCGTGTGATGGATTATGGATTATTTATAGACTGGAAAATACTCATTAAATTATATGGCATTGAAGAAATAGCTAAAATAGCCATTCAGATTATAGATTTAGACAAAAGATCTGCTTCTTTAATTTCTTTACTCTCAGGAATACCTAAGGATCAATTTAAATGTTACACTACTCCACCATTGATGCCTCAACACTGGAGCTTTTAAAAAAGCTTCAAGGTGATAACGCTTTTTCGAGCACTCGTTTAGCTGGCGGAACCTCCTTAGCTTTACAGATAGGACATAGAAAATCTATTGATCTGGATTTGTTTGGTCACATTGATGAAGATTTATATAGTATTTCTGAAAAAATAAATAAATTAGGAAAAGTAACCACGCTGAAAAACAATAAAAACCTACATATCTATTTAATTAATTCAATAAAAGTTGACCTGGTTAATTATCCTTATCCCTGGATT
The DNA here is from genome assembly GCA_003446015.1 of Bacteroidales bacterium. Classification (GTDB taxonomy): domain Bacteria; phylum Bacteroidota; class Bacteroidia; order Bacteroidales; family UBA12077; genus UBA12077. Next base: position 4,635 of record DMBU01000097.1, read on the forward strand.
GATAAGGCAATTATAGAAGACAATTTAATATTAGCAGGTAAAAAAGACATTGCTGCTATGAAATTGGCTGCTATCACCGGAAGAGGAGCTAAAAAAGATTTTATTGATCTCTGCTTTTTATTGAATTATTTTTCATTATCAGAAATGATTAGCTTTTTTAAAGAAAAGTTTAAAGATGGATCTGAATTCCTTGTTATTAAAAGCCTCTCTTTTTTCGAAGATGCTGATCAGGATGAAGAGCCTGTTATGTTGGAAACCCATAACTGGAAAAAAACTAAGACTACAATTACAAATCATTTAAAAGAATATCTTACAAAATAATTGAAAAAACTTTAATTTTAAATCCTATTATCCTATTATAATTCTATCATTTTAACTTGGGATTACTCAATTCAACACACCAATTTGTTAGTTTATTAAAACTACTTAACCCGTAAATCAATCAAAATGAAACCAAAATACATTCAACTTCTAATCCTTAATCTTGGCTTCGCCCTTTTAATCTCTTGTAATTCATACGAAAAGCTAACCTATCTTCAGGATATAGAAATAACCAAAGACTCCTCGATCTTTGAAAAACATAAACCGGGTTATCAGATTCAGGCCGGCGATTTATTGTATGTTCAGATCATTACCGAGAATCAGGAAATTAATCAGTTGTTTAATCCATTAAGCTCACAAACTTCATCGCAAAACTTACGTGCAGAAAGCATGTTTTACACCTCTTACCTGGTTAACGATTCGGGATATATTGAAATGCCATTACTTGAAAAAATCTATGTTTCAGGATTAAACATTGACCAACTTGGTGATTCGATCAAACAAAAGGCTTATCGCTTTTTAAAAAACCCTCAGGTTATAGCCAAACTGGCTAATTTTAAATTTACTTTATTGGGAGAAGTAAAAGCTCCGGGAGTAAAGCAGGTTACAGCCAATCAAATCAATATTATGGAAGCGCTTGCTTATGGTGGTGACATATCATACAATGGTAATCGAAAGAAAATCCTTTTGCTGCGTCAAACAGCCGAGGGAACACAATCGTACCGAATTAATTTAACTAAGCAAGCAATCGTTAACTCCGAATTGTATTACATCATGCCCAACGACATTATCTATGTTGAACCTTTACGATCGACCCTATTCAGAGAACAAGCCTCGGATTATGTGTTTGTGGTAAGTGCCCTTTCATCGACATTAACGGCTGTGGCCTTGATTCTTAATTTATTAAAATAGATTTGAGTATTGAGTATTAAGTATCAACAAAATTGAGCATGTTTTCATAAGAGAAATCAGTAATGAATAATCAATTTATAACTATAAATAATTTTTCTCCTCATTTGTTCTGGGATGTGGACAGAACAAAGCTTGACTTGAACAAAAACAAGCGTTTAATCATTCAAAGAGTATTCTTACGTGGCGATATTCCCGACATTAAAATAATATTTCAATTATATGATTTAGAAACAATTAAAGAAGAAATATTAAAAGCAGGCTTTCTGGATAAAAAAACTTTAAAATGGGCTAGTGATTTTTTAAATATTCCTAAAACAAGATTTCTATGTTATGTAAAGGAGCAATCGAAACAAGTACACTAGAGTTACTTTTAAAACTACAAGAAGCAACCTTATTAAATGATTTCTTTCTGGCAGGTGGTACTTCGCTGGCTATGCAAATAGAACATCGCAAATCTATCGATTTAGATTTATTTACAACGAATGATTTTGATTCAAATAAATTATTAGAATTTCTTGAAGAAAATTTTGGATTTCGATTGGACTATTCAGAAAAAAATAAACTCAAAGGAAGTATTAATAATGTGAAGATTGATTTTATAAGCCATAAATATCCTCTAGTAAAAACCCCTGTAAATTTATTAAAAGCAAAAATCTTATCGATAGCAGATATTGCAGCCATGAAGTTAAATGCAATTGCAGGAAACGGAACTCGTTCAAAAGATTTTATTGATATTTATTTTATCTTAAAACAGTTCTCAGTGCAAGAAATCATTAATTTTTATAATATAAAATATAAAACTAGAAATTCGTTACACGTGATAAAAAGCTTAAATTATTTTGATGATATTAGTACACAAGACTGGCCTGATATGATACTTGAAAAGAATTTATCATTAACAAAAGTGAAACAATCCATTGAAAAGAATATTGCGATTTTTTTTAATCAGTTAAAATAAACAACAAAAATTTAATTTCCTGTCAGCAAGACGGTTAAAAATTAGTAATAAAAACCAAGAGTCAGCATTCTGAAGGGAGAAAAAGGAGAAAGGGAGAATTCTCTAGTCAATAGTACAATGCGTGAGACTAAAAATTAAAGGCTGGTAGCTAAAAGGCTGAATTCAGAAAGAAAAAAGCAGCAGTTGCAGTAAGCAGTCCACTCATCAATAATGTCTTTCCCTAATAT